>DATHAZ010000111.1:0-6390 GCA_035296445.1 Pyrinomonadaceae bacterium
CTCGCGTTGCTTCTCGCGTTGCATCCATGCGCTGAGGCGAGCCGTGGACTTGTTCGTGCGCTGCTACAATGCACGTCAATTAAAGAAGCGCAAGTATCCGCGCTACCCGGCGCCGCTTACAGCTACGATTTAGACACTCCCCGAATCTTAATTTTATTGACACTCGCCGCGTCCGGCGACTAGACTAAATTTAGTTTGAGTCGAAGCCACCTCACGTGTTCTTCGGCAGGACGAGCCGCTCCCCGTACTTCTCGTCAGCAAAAGTTGCCCTGACTCAGCAAACTTCGTTTGAGCGCGCCGATTTGTGTTCGCTCTCAGCCGACGCTCGTCATATTCAAGTACAGGGGTTTCATGCTGCCTATGCCCGGCTCAACGCCTTCGCCGAATTCCGACCGTTCGGAAAACATTACCGCGCCGGTTTTTCAATTACCGCTCGCCTCGATGGTGCGCGCGCTGTGCAGGGCCGCGACGACCGGCTCGGACATCCTCTACGATGTCATGCTGAAACTCGCCCTGATGGTTGACGCCACGGCGCAGACTTACGGGTTAGCCACCTTCGCGCAAAAATCGGGCGAGCGACCGCATCTCAAGTGGGTCGAGGGACTCGATCAGGATGAGATCGCGGAGGCCGAGTCGCAGGTGGCTGATACGCTGGCAAGAACCGCCGCCATCGCGGAGATGAAGGCGGGCGACCGCGCCATCTGTCTCGTGCTGGCTATGCCCACGGAGCGGCGCGAGGGCGTCGCCATCTACGGACGCTGCGTGCGCCCGCTGTCGGAGCGACAGGCAAAGGAACTCAAAATCCTCTGCGACGTGGCGCAACTCGCACACGCACACGCGCTCCTCAGCGAAGCGACGCAGCCCCGGCCGCAACCTTCTACGCACGCGCCCTCCGTGGCGGCGGCCACCCTGCCGGGGATGGTCTTCGTCAGTCGCCGCATGTCGGAACTCGCGCGCGCCGTCGAACGCGTCAAGGATTCCGACTCGACCGTGCTGGTCACGGGCGAATCGGGCACGGGCAAGGAACTCGTCGCTCGCGCCATTCACCGCCTGAGTCGCCGCTCGCAGGCCGCCTTCATTCCCTTCAACTGCACGGCCGCGCCTGCCGAGTTGATCGAGAGTTTGCTGTTCGGCCATCGCAAGGGCGCGTTTACGGGCGCGCACACGGATCACGACGGACTCATCCGCGCGGCCGAGGGCGGCACGTTGTTCCTCGACGAGATCGGGGATTTGCCTCTGGCCTTGCAGCCCAAACTCCTGCGTTTCCTGCAAGAGGGCGAAGTCCACACGCTCGGCGAGCGCGCGCCGCGCAAGGTGAACGTGCGCGTCGTGGCCGCGACGCACAAAGACCTGCCGCGCGCCGTCAGCGAAGATCGTTTCCGCGAAGATTTGTATTACCGCGTCGCCGCACTGACGCTCGAAGTGCCCCCTCTGCGCGAGCGACCCGAGGACATCGCAGCCCTCATCTCTCACTACCTGACGCACTACGCGCGCCGCAACGACCGCGCCGTGGCCGGCATCACCGCCGAAGCGATCCACACGCTGCAAAACTATTCGTGGCCCGGCAACGTGCGCGAACTCGCCGCGGAGATCGAGCGGCTCGTGCTCTACACGGACGAGGGCACGTCCATCAGCGCCGATCTCATCAGCCCGCGCATCAGCCCGTCGCGCGCGTCCGCGCCCGCCGAGGCTACGGGCGCGCCCGCCCACCTCGAAAACATGCTCGACGATTTTGAACGACGCGTCATTACCGAGACGCTTCGCCTGCACGACTACAACGTCGCGCGCGCCGCCACCGCCCTCGGACTCGGCTCGCGCCAGACGCTCTACAAGAAACTCAAACGCCTCGCCATCAACGTGGGCGACTTCCTGCAAGACGAACAACAACCCGGTTTGCAGCTTCGCTCCGAGAGAAATTGAGAAGACTGTCTGTTGTCCGTAGTCAGTTGTCCATTGCATGTGGCCGGGCAAGTTGACCCCCGCGAGACAAGCAAGAGCGATGATTAACGAACAACTAACAACTGACAACTGACCACGGACAACTGACCACGGACAACCAACCTATGCTCCTCGCCTACATCCTCTGTTTCGCCGTCGCGATGCTGATACACGAGTTGGGTCATCTGTTGGCGGCGCGCGCGTGCGGCGTCGGCGCGACCGAGTTGGGACTCGGCTGGGGGCGCAAAGTCTATGGCTTCGAGTGGGGCGGGGTCGAATACAAACTCCACGCGCTGCCGATTGGCGCATACGTCCGTCTCGACATGGCGGGCTTGCAGACGAGGCCACTCAGCCAGCAAGTGCTGGTGCTGCTGGCGGGCGTCATCGTGAACTTATGCGCCGCGTCGCTCGCGAGCGGGACGGTCTTCGGCGCGATGAACTACCTGCTGGCAGCGACGAACCTGCTGCCGTTTTATCAACAGGACGGGTGGAAGTGCGGCATGGTGCTGGTGCGCGCGTTGATGCAGCGCAAAAGTGCGCTCGTCGAATGGACGTTCACCATCGCGGGCGGCGGCGTGAGCGTCGCGCTGTTAATCGCGCTGGCGATGCGCGGGGTATGAAAACAGTTAAGCTCGTTTGCGTGTGCGTCTCCTTTGTTGCAGGTGTGAGAGTTGCAACTGATAAATTTTGAACGGAGAAGACGATTATGATTTTGCCGATGACAGGCTTCTTTCTCCTACTCGCTCTGTCGGGCGGTTTTGTCGTCCGGCTCGGCGGCTCTAATGCTCGCGCCGCCAAACAAGCGCCGCTTGCTTTCTCTATGTTGTGTGCCGGTCTGGGCTATTGCGGCCCTGTGCTCGTCCTGTATCCGCTGGCGTTTTACGCGGGCACGGTTGCGGGATTCGTCCTGCTTTTTTTCGCTCCTTTCGCGGGTGGCCTGAGCGGAGCGATGTTCGGGTATCGCGCGGGCATGCGACGAATGGCGACGGCGCGGGCGTAGCTACAATAGTGAGATCAATTCGAGAGGGACGCGGCCTGTGCCGCGTCCCTTACTTTTTTAACGCGACTCATCCGCGTCCATGTTCGCATAAGTCCTCTCAACCACTCCACACAACATTCGTCGCCGCCGGTTGAAACTCGCCCTCAACTCTGTCAACGGAAAGCGACAGAGGGTTAAGTGTCTCTTGTTACTGAATTTCGCATGGGCGCGGGGGGCGCAGGGAAGCGCGTGCGGCATGTGAATTTGTCGCCCGGCGTTCACAAGGCTTTTCGACGCTGAGCGCGGGAAAGCCGTGTTTGCCTGCATTCATGCCGTTTCAGTCGTGTGGCACGCGCCTTGAAATAGAGTCTGTCGTCCGCAGGCAACGATGAAAGGTGTGGCAACTCGAATCGTGAGGCGGATGGAAGGGAAACTCAATGATGAAAACCGTGCTCAACCAAACGCTCTTGACCGTCGCCGCCGGATTACTCGTCGTGCCGTTCGCAGCCTTCGCGCTGCTGGCGGGCGAGCGCGCGTCGGCGGTCGCCAGAGAGGGCGCGAATGGCAACTGGCTCGTCGCCGCTCTGGCGATTGGCTGCGTGCTCGTCGGCTCGTGGCACGGTTTCTCTAAGCATCCCGTTCTGTGATGGTCTCGTCGGTCGCCGGGGCGTTCAGGCGCGCGGCGGCCGAAACAACAAACCCAAAAACTTTCCGCTTTGAAGGAGCAAACAGATGATTAAGAAATTCCTCCGCGACGAAACAGGTCTGGAACTCTCGGAATACGCCGTGGCCGCAGCGCTGGTTGCGTTGGCCGTGATCGGTGCTTTCACCACGCTCGGCGGCAACATCGCCACGAGAATCGGCAATCTCGCCGGTGCCATCAGCACCAACTAACACGAGCTTCCACTCAGGTTGGCGCGCTCTCGCCGTTTCCCACGGGAAAGAGCCGGAGCGCGCCAGCCGATTTTTCAACCCCGTTCAATCAAAGATCGAACACACGCATTTGAACTTCCGGATTTGAAATCTCGGCTTTGAAACCCGCCCCGGACTCTTTGAAAGTTACCGCGACGAGCGGCGGGAAACTCACCTTCGAGTAATTTTTATAAACAGCATGTCAGGCACTTTAACAATCGTCAGCAGCGCACTTCTCGTCCCGCTTGCGGTCGTCATCACCTATTACGACGCGCGCTACCGGCGCATCCCGAACGCGTTCGTGCTCGCCACCCTCGTCGCCGGTCTCTCCGTCAACACCATCATCAACGGGACGCACGGCGCGCTTGCGAGCCTCGGCGGCTGCGCGCTCGCGTTCGCGTTGATGTTCATGCTGCACATCTTCGGCGCGATGGGCGCGGGCGACGTGAAGCTGTTTGCGGGGATCGGCTCGGTCGTCGGCGCGTCGCTCGTCGTGCCGACGTTTCTCGTCGTCGTGCTGGTGGGCGGCGCGCTCGCCGTCGTCACGATGATGCGCGCCGGGACGGTTAAAGAAACCCTGTGGCGCGTCGTGCAAATCTTCGTCGGGTTTCTGCCCGGTTGGGAGATGCCGCGCTTCTCGGTCCCGGCGGAACGCCGCTACACGATCCCTTACGGCGTCGCGATCACGGTCGGCAGCCTGATCTCGCTCGCGCTCTTTCGCGCCTGATGCGCGCTTGATAACTGAAATCCGAAACGCCGCGCTGTGACGATGCTTTGAAGTCTTCGCCCACGCGCGCCGGAATTTGATCTCGAACGGAGAATGAAACCATGCGGAATAAACGTCTTGTCTTTGTGATGTGCGGCGCGGTGGTGTTCGGGCTGGTCGCGGCCTTCTCGGTGAGCCGTTACCTGTCGGGCACGCAAGCCTACGCGAAGAATCTCAACTCGGTCGTCGTCGCCAAGGTGAACATTCAGCCGGGCGAGAAGATCATCGCGGAGCAACTCCAGAGCGTGCAGTTTCCGACGAACGCCATGCCCGACGGGACGTTCCAGTCGGCAGATAAACTGATCGGCCGCGTAGCCGTCGTCCAGATCGCGGCGCGCGAACCCGTCACCGATTACAAGCTCGCGCCGGAAGGCTCAGCGGGCGGTCTCTCGGCCGTCATCCCCGAAGGCTACCGCGCGATGACCGTGAAGGTTGACGACGTGGTGGGCATCTCCGGCTTCGTCATGCCGGGCGCGCTCGTTGACGTGGTGGTCGTCATCAACCCCGCCGAGCAGAACGGGCGCGAGAACCCGATCTCGAAGATCGTCTTGCAGAACATCAAGGTGCTCGCCAACGGGCAGAACATAGACCGCCCGGAGAACGACCGCGAAGCGGAGAGCGTCAAGGCCGTGACGCTGCAAGTCACGCCGGAGCAGGCCGAGAAACTCGCGCTCGCGGCGTCGGAAGGCAAACTCCAACTCGTCATGCGCAACAGCGTGGATCAGGGCGACGAACAGACGCTCGGCGTGGACAAGCGCATCCTCCTCGGCGGCGAACGCGCCAACCCCGTGCCCGACGCCGGTTCGCTCAAGAGCGAGCAGCCGCAGCAACAGCAGCAGCCGAGCGCGCCCGTCTTCCGGCGCTATCCGCGCGCCGACAACGGCAGGAGCAGCACCCCCGCGCCGCAGGCGTTTAATCCCCCGGCCGCGCCCGCTACTGCTGCTCCTGCCCCCCCGCGCTCCTCGGTCGAAGTGATCGAAGGCGCGAAAAAACGAAACGTAGATTTTCCGCAGTAAGTGAATTGTCCGTTGTCCGTGGTCAGTTGTCCGTTGCAGGTGGCCGCTTGTGTTGCCGCCTGAAGTTGAACGCTGACCTCTGATAACACGAAAACAACTGACCACCGACAACTGACTACTGACAAGTTTCCCAAAGGAGTCCAATCATGCAGACCCGTCGTCTTATCCCCTTCCTTATCGCGATGCTGTGCGCGTCGCTCATGTTCGGCGTCACGGGCGCGGCGCAGGCGCAAGAGATTAACGTGAGCGCGTCGTTCGAGAACCCGCAGAAAGACCCTGTGGCGATCAACGTGCTGGTCGGCCAGTCGCGCGTGATCAACTTCGACCGCAAGATCGGACGCTTCTCGGTGTCGAACCCGGAAGTGGCCGAGGCCGTGCTGGTCGCACCCGATCAGGTGCTCGTCAACGGCAAGGCGTTCGGGCAGGTCAACTTCATCGCGTGGGAGAAGGACTCGGGCAAGTTCGTCGTCTTCGACGTGTTCGTGCGCGCCAACCTCTCGCTGATTGATTCGCAGATTCGCGCGCTCTTTCCGAAGGACAACATCAGCCTGAGCCAGGCCAACGGGTCGGTGGTCATTTCGGGCAGCGTCGCGCAGCCACAGACCTCGGCGCAGGTCGAGGCGGTGGTGAAGGCCGCCGGATTCCAGACGGTGAACATGCTGGCCTCGCCGGTGAAGAACATGGCGCAGGTGCAGTTGTCGGTGAGGGTGGCGGAAGTCAGCCGCACGAAGCTGCGCGAGTTGGGTTCGTCGTGGGCTTCTTCAAACGGCGGCACGAGC
>DATHAZ010000112.1:0-11473 GCA_035296445.1 Pyrinomonadaceae bacterium
TTTAATACGCTGCGCCGGTTGCCTCGTGCGCTTCGTAGGCGCGCGTGTCGAGGATGCGGCGTATCTCGCGGACGACGATGTCGAGTTCTTCGTCCTTCGTGTAGAAGTGGGGCGAGATGCGTATCCCTGCGCCGGGGCGGAAGTCCACGATGATCTCGCGGCGGATGAGTTCGCGCGTGACGGCGGCGGCGTGCGGGGCATTGACGGTGACGGTGCCGCCGCGCCGTTCGGCCTCGCGCGGGCTGGTGACGTTTAAGCCCGCCGCCTCTGCGATCTCGATGAGCTTCGTCGTCTGCCGCGTGCTCTTGGCGCGAATCTGCTCGACGCCGATGCGGTTGATGATTTCATAACCGCCGCGCGCGGCATACAGCGCGGGGATGGCGGGCGAGCCGTGCAGGAAGCGCGCGATGCCCGGCGCGTAAGTCAGGCCGCCCTCGAAGGCGAAGGGATGTTCGTGCGCCATCCAGCCGGTCACTTTGGGTTGAAGCTCGGCGTGCCAGCGCGGATGCACGTAGAGGTAGCCCGCGCCGGGGCCGCCGCAGAGCCACTTGACCGAGCCGCCCGTGCAGAAGTCCACGTCGAGGTCTGTGACGGAGAAGGGAACCGTCCCGGCCGACTGGTAAGTGTCGAGGACGACGAGTGCGCCGACTTCGTGCGCGCGCTCGGTGATGCGGCGGGCGTCTTGCAAAAACGCGCTCTTGAAGAGGACGTGCGAGATGGGGACGATGAGCGTCTCCTCGTCAATCGCGGCGAGCATCTTCTCCAGAGAGACGGTCATGCCGTCGTCCGACGGGACGCGCTCGACACGCAAACGTCCCTCGCGCGCGTGCGCCTCGTAGACGTACATGACGGAGGGAAATTCGAGATCGGAATAGACGATCTTGTTCCGGCGCGCGTCAAGCTCGAAGCAGGAGAGGATGACCGACTGGCAGACGGAGACGTTCTGGTGCATGACGACCGATGCGGGCGGCGCGCCGATGATGCGCGCCACCTCGTCGCCGACCGCGAGCGGCATCTCCCACCAACCCTCGCCCCACGCGCGCACGCCGCGCGTCGCCCACGTCTCGGCGTAAGACTGTAGGTTGTCGAAAGTCGCGCGGGGCATCGCGCCGAGGCTGTGCGAGATCAGATAAGTCGTCTTATCCAGTATCGGAAACTCTGCGCGCCATTTGAGCAACTCGTCAGTCAAACGTTTGATTCCTCCTGCATGCGGACAATGATATGCGCCGGGGCGCTCTAACGTCTAGCTCGTCGGCGTGTTTCCACCGGCTTGCAGGTAACTGCTACACTGCTCGCCTGAGACTGCGACATGACCTGGCATCCCGCAAACCCGATCCGACACGCCATCCCCGAGACGCGCTGGCCGACCCGCGCCGAGGCCGAGGCGTCGCTCCTCTTTCAACCGATCCGCGTCGGCACGCTCACGCTCGAACAGCGGACGTGGGTTCCGGCGATGGTTCCGTGGCGCGCGACGGCAGACGGTTTCGTGACGCCCGAGAATCTCGAATGGTACGGGCGTTTCGCCGCGGGCAGGCCGGGCGCAATCGTCGTCGAGGCGACGGGCGTGCGCGACATCCCTTCGGGGCCGCTCCTGCGCATCGGCCACGAACGCTTCCTGCCCGGCCTCAGTAAACTCGTCGAGACGGTGCGGCGCGCGAGCGACGGCCACACGCGCCTGCTGATCCAGATCATTGATTTCCTCTCCGTCAAGCGCCGCCCCGAACCTGGGAAATACTTCGCGCGCTTTTTGCAGTTGCACGAAGGCCACCGCCGCGCGCTCGCACGCGCGACCGGGGACGACGTTTGGCTCGAACGCGAAGAGGCCACGTTGCGCGCGTTTCTCGCCGACGCTCCCGTCGAGTTGATCGAACAAGTTTTAGACGAGCGCGAACTGGAGACGCTCACGCGCGGCTACCGCGAGCGCGTCACGGACACGCACCTGGCGCACGTCGAAGAGTTGCCGCGCGTGCTTCCCGGCATCTTCGCGGATGCGGCGGGGCGCGCACGTGAGGCCGGTTTCGACGGCGTCGAACTTCACTACGCGCACGCCTACACGATGGCCTCTTTCCTCTCCGCGCTCAACACGCGCGCAGACGGCTATGGCGGCTCGCGCGCCGCGCGCGTGCGCCTGCCGTTGGAAGTTTACAGGGCGGTGCGCGAGCGCGTCGGGGCAGACTACACGGTCGGCGTGCGCTTCCTCGGCGACGAGGTGATCGCGGGCGGCAGTCGGCTCGAAGACGCGATCTATTTCGCGGGGGAATTTGCGCGGGCGGGCTTCGACTTTCTCTCGCTCTCGAAGGGCGGGAAGTTTGAAGATGCGGCGCAGCCGAAGGTCGGCCACGCCGTCTATCCTTACACGGGCGAGAGCGGCTACGAATGCATGCCGACGATTCGTTCGGACGAGCGCGGCCCGTTCGGTCGCAACGTCCCGCTCGCGTCGGCCGTCAGGCGCGCCGTCAACGCTCTCGGTTTTCGCACGCCCGTCGTCGCCGCCGGGGGCATCGCCACCTTCGAGCAGGCCGAAGAGGTTCTGCGGCGCGGGGACGCCGACATCATCGGCGCGGCGCGCCAGTCGCTCGCCGACCCCGACTGGTTTTTGAAAGTGAAGATGGGACGCGGAGCGGAAGTGCGCCGCTGCACTTACACGAACTACTGCGAAGGTTTAGACCAGTCGCACAAACAAGTGACCTGCAAACTCTGGGATCGCGTGCAACTGGACGAACCTGATGTCTCGCTCAGCCACGACGGCCGCCGTAGATTGTTGCCGCCCGTTTGGAATGTGGGAGGGACGGAAGAAGGAGAAGGGATAAAGGGGAAGGGGTAAAGGGGAAAGCGACACTCTCCCGGCGAACGGTTTTTACCTTTCTGCTTTCCCCTTCACCCCCTCCAGGTATTCGTCGTAAGCCGCGATGAAGGCCGGGTCGCGCCGGCGCAAATTCTCATAGTCAATCTTCTTGCTGCGCGTCATTAAACTGTAGGCGAAGGGCAGGGGCGCAAGATGCATGTAGTCGCGCGCGTGCTCGAACCAGACGAGGCTTTCGTAGGCCGCCTGTTGATACTCTTCGATGACGGGCTTGCGCACGCGCTCGAACTCGGCGAGCGCGTCGCCCACGCTCCCGCCCGCGGCGAAACAACGGTAGAGCGCGATTGAGTCTTCGAGGGCGAGCTTCGTGCCCGACCCGATGGAGAAGTGCGCCGTGTGCAGCGCGTCGCCGAGCAGCACGATGTTTCCGTGATGCCAGTGTCTGTTTTTCACCAGCAGGAAATTGACCCACTTCGAGTTGTTCGATAACAACGCGTGTCCGCCGAGGTCTCTCCCGAATACCTCGCCGAGGTAGCCACGCGTAGCCTCATCCGACATCCTCTCAAACCCCGCGCTCGCCCACGTCTCCGCATCGCACTCGACGATGAAGGTGCTCGTTCCGGCGTCGAACTTGTAGGAGTGCGCGGCGAAGACGCCGGCATCGGACTCGCGGAAGGTGAGCGTGAGGCCGTGAAAGAGTTGATGCGTGCCGTACCAGATGTACTTGTTGCGCCGCACGCCGAGCGACGGCTCGAACGCCTCGCGGAAATGCTCGCGCACGACGCTGTTCACGCCGTCCGCGCCGACGATCAGATCATAACCGGCGAACTCGCGGGCGTCCGTCACCTCCGCCCCGAAGCGCAACTCGACGCCGAGCGCGCGGCAACGCGCCTGCAGGATGTTCAGCAGCTTGAGGCGCGCGATGCCGGAAAACTTGTTGCCGCGAATCGTGACGCGCTCGTCCCTGTGTACCACGTCCACGTTGTCCCACGTCGCGAAGCTGCGCGTGATCTCCCGGTAAGTCTCCTCGTCCGTGTCGCGCAGGTAGGCGAGCGTCTTGTCCGAGAAGACCACGCCCCACCCGAACGTGTCGCCGGGCGCGTTGCGCTCCAACACCGAGACCTCGTGCGACGGGTCGTGCTTCTTCATCAAAAGCGCGAAGTACAACCCGGCCGGGCCTCCGCCGATGCAAACGATTTTCATAGGTTGTCCGTTGTCAGTCGTCCGCGGTCAGTTGTTCTTTGTCCGTTCTAAGTTGATCAATTCCATCTTTAGCGGCTTGCATCGCAATCACATGCAACGGACAACTGACCACGGACAACTGACAGTTATTCCTTCAACAACTCCCGCGCGATGACTAACTTCTGAATCTCCGACGTGCCTTCGTAGATGCGCAGCGCGCGGATGTCGCGGTAGAGGCGTTCGACGATGTGGCCGTGAACCAGCCCCGCGCCGCCGTGAATCTGGAGGGCTTGATCAATGATGCGCTGCGCGGCTTCGGTGGCATAGAGTTTGGCGGTGGAGGCTGCGCGCGCGAGCGTGGGGCCATAGGAATCGTCCGCGCCGTAGGTGTCGCGCAGGTAGGCGGCGCGGTAGACGAGCAGGCGCGCGGCGTCGAGTTCCGCGGACATGTCTGCGAGTTTCTCTTGAATCAACTGGTGCGCGGCGAGCGGGTGGCCGAACTGCTTGCGGCGTTTGGCGTAGGTCACTGCCTCGTCGAGCGCGCGCCGCGCCATGCCGCAGGCCGCCGCGCCCACCGACGCGCGAAACGTGCCGAGCGTTTGCATCGCGAGGCCGAAGCCCTCGCCCTCCGCGCCGACGCGATCCTCCGCGGGCACGCGCAATCCGTCGAACTCGATCTCGCCAATCGGGTGCGGCGAGATGAGACGCGTGCGCTCGCGCACGTTGAAACCCTGCATGCGCGCGCCGACGACGAAGGCGGAAATCTCGGCGCGCCCGTCCGGGCGGCTGCCCGTGCGCGCGAAGACAGTGTAAAAGTCGGCCAGCCCGACGTTTGAGATGAAGCGCTTGCGGCCATTGAGCAGGTAGCCGTCGCCGTCGCGTCGCGCGGTGGTTTGAATGGCGGACACGTCCGAGCCTACATCCGGTTCGGTCAGGGCAAAGGCCGCGACGGCGCGCCCCTCAAGGGCGCGCGCCAGCCAGAAGTCGCGCACGTGCGCCGGAGCGGCGAGGCTGATGGCGTGCGTGCCGAGTCCCTGCATCACGAAGGCGAGATCGGCCAGCGGCGAAGAGTAAGATAGTTCCTCTCGGATCAGGCAGAGCGCGCGCACGTCGAACGCGGCGTTCGGCCGCGCCACCGCGTAGCGCAGCAGTTCGGCCTGCGCCAGAAGCGCGACCAGCTCTCGAAATCTCTCGTCCGACTTCCCCTGATCCGTCTCTTCCTCTTCGCCCCCGGCGCGCGGCTCGATCTCGCGCCAGACGAAACTGGCGACACTGGCCGCCAGCCGTAAATGCTCGGCGGTGAAAAACGGCGTCTCTTCGATAAAGCGATCCATACGCTAACGAATGGCGAACGGTAAGTGGTAAATGGTGAAAGACGGGTCTGGTTCATTCACCATTTACTATTCACCATTCACCCCTTTGAATACCGGCTCGCGCTTGGCGTTGATGGCCTCATAGGCTTCGCGGAAGTCCGGGTGTTGCATGCAGACGGATTGCGCCTGCGCCTCCCATTCGAGCGCGGTGTCGAGGTCAACGTGCATCTCGCGGTTGAGCATCTCTTTGGTCATGCCGAGCGCGAACGAGGGGCCGCGCGCGAGTCTGAGGGCGAGGGCGCGCGTCTCGGCTTCGAGTTCCGCGCCCGCGACGACGCGGTTGTAGAGTCCGATGCGTTCGGCCTCACGCGCGGAGAGGAAATCGCCCGTGTAGAGCAGTTCCGTCGCCTTCGCCAGACCGACGCAGCGCGGCAGCAAATAAGCCGCGCCCATGTCCGCGCCCGATAGCCCGACGCGCACGAAGAGAAACGCGATGCGCGCCTCTTCCGCCGCGATGCGTAAATCCGCCGCGAGCGCGATGACCGCCCCCGCGCCCGCCGCCGTCCCGTTCAAACTCGCGATGACGGGCTTGCGCAAATTCCGCATGCGGCGGATGAGTTCGCAGGTGAGCCGCGTGAATTCGAGGTGTCCCCCGATGTCGAGCGTCTGGAGGTCGGCGATGATGTCGCGCACGTCGCCGCCCGAACAAAACGCGCGCCCCGCGCCCGTGATGACGACCGCTCGCACCGCTTCTTCGTCCTGCAACGCGGCGAACGCGTCAGTTAGTTCGCGGTAGACTTCAAACGTCAGCGCGTTCAGACGCTCGGGACGATTGAGCGTGATCCATGCCACGCCGTCGCCATCAACTTCGTAGAGAAAACTTTTCGGAGAAATCATGGTTGGTGAATGGTGAATGGTAAATGGTAAATGGTCAAGAGTGCGCGGGCGCGTCCATTCACCATTCACTATTTACCATTCACCAGTACGGCGATGCCTTCAATTTCCACTTTCGCGTCGTCTTCGAGCAGGGCTTTGACTTCGACGAGCGCCATTGCCGGGAAGTGACGCCCCATGAGCTTGCGCCAGCACGCGCCGATCTCGCTCTGGCGCGCGCGGTATTCCTCTTTGTCCGTGACGTAGACGACGAGGCGCGCGATCTGTTCGGGCGTGCCGCCCGCCTCGCTGACGACCGCGAGGACGTTCCCGAGCGCGCGCTCGAACTGCGCGACGAAATCCGCGCTGACCATGCGTTGCTCTTCATCCCAGGCGATCTGCCCGGCGATGAACAGCCACGCGCCGCCCGGCGGGGCGAGCACGCCGTTCGCGTAGCCGCGCGGGCGTCCGAGCGATTCGGGGTTGATGAATTTGAGCATAGCTATTAGCTATTAGCTTTTAGCAATTAGCCAGAACAATGAAGTCTCTACCTATCACAACTCTAGCCGTCGTCCGGTAATTCCTGTCTTTGCTGATAGCTTACAGCTAATAGCTAACAGCTAACAGCTTTTCAAAACAAGACGCTGCCGCCGTCAACGTTGATGGCCTGCCCGGTGATGCCGCGCCCGTCTTCGGAGGCCAGGAGGAGCGCGAGCGCGGCGACCTCTTCCGGCGTGACGAGGCGATTTTGCGGACTCATGCGCTTGATGGCGTCGAGGGCATCCGCAGCCGTGCGGCCGGTCTTCGCTTCGATCTGTTCGACGGCGTGCGTCGTCATGTCCGTGTCAACATAGCCGGGGCAGATGGCGTTGACCGTCACGCCCTTCGACGCCACTTCGAGCGCGACGGAACGCGTCAGGCCGAGGACGCCGTGCTTCGACGCCGCGTAGGCCGCGATGTAGGGCGCGCCGGTCTTGCCCGCGATGGACGCGACGTTGATGATGCGCCCCCAGCCGCGCTCGACCATGGCGGGCAGCGCGGCGCGCGTGCAGTAGAAAGTGCCGTCGAGGTTGACGGCGAGGTGCCGCCGCCAGTGTGCGTCGTCGGTGCGCGTGACGGGCGCGCTCTCGGCGATGCCCGCGTTGTTGACGAGAATGTCCGCGCCGCGCCCGAACCTCTCCGCGACGACGGCGAAGGCGCGCGTCACGCTTTCCGACTCCGACACGTCGCACGTCGCGTGCATCGTCTCGACGCCGCACTCGCCCCTCACCTCCGCGGCCACGCGCTCCACCTCTGCATTCGTGCGCGCCACGACCGCCACGCTCGCGCCCTCGCGCGCGAACGCGAAAGCGACGGCGCGGCCGATGCCACGCCCGCCGCCCGTGATAAGTGCGATTTTACCTTTGAGTTTCAAGTCTCAAGTTTCAGGTTTCAAGTTTCAAGTTTCAAGTCTGAGGTTTCCCGTTCTTTAACTAGAAACCTGAAACTTGAAACTCTTTAACGTTGCGGGCGCGGCGTGCGTTTCTCTACAAAGGCGCGCACGCGCTCGCGCGCCTCGGCCGTTTGGAAACAGCGTAGTTGCGCTTCGGTTTCGTACTGCAACATCTCGTCGAGTCCGGCATGGTGGCTGAGATAGACGGCGTGCTTGGCGGCGGCGACGGATTCGGGCGGCGCGTCGCGCAGGCGTTCGGCAAGGCTCTGCGTCTCGGCCGCGAGTGCGTCGTCGGCGACGACGCGGTTGACGAGTCCGAGCGCGAGTGCGCGCGCCGAGTCAATCGCGTCGCCGAGGAAGAACATCTCGCAGGCGATGTTCGAGGGCACGATGCGCGGCAGGAAATACGTGCCGCCCCAATCCGGGTGCAGCCCCATTTTCACGAACGACTGGCTGAACTTCGCCGACTCTGCGGCGATGCGCAGGTCGCAGGCGAGCGCGAGATTGAAGCCCGCGCCCGCCGCCGTGCCGTTAATCGAGGCGACGACGGGTTTCACCATCTCGCGAATCGTCGTCACCACGTGTCGCCCCGCGCCGAGCATGCGCGCGAACTCGTCCGTGTCCTCGCGCCCCATCATCTCGTCCATCGCGGCCACGTCGCCGCCTGCGCAAAACGCGCGCCCCGCGCCCGTGATGATGATCACGCGCACGTCGTCGTCGCTCGCCGCGCGCTCCAGCGTCTCGCCCAAATCGCGCCGCATGTGTCCCGCGAAAGCGTTCAACTTGTCGGCGCGATCCAGCGTGATCGTCAGGATGCGGTCGCGCGCTTGGACTTTGATGAATTGCTCCATAAAAACAGTGACAAGTGACGGGTGACAAGTGACGAGTTAAAGAGACGAGTTCTTGGTTTTAACTTGTCACTTGTCACCCGTCACTTGTCACTTTCCTTTAAATTGCGGCTTGCGCTTGCCGACGTAGGCGTCCAGCCCTTCGCGCGCGTCTTCGGATTGGAAGAGTTGTTGCTGGAGTTCGCGTTCGAGCGCGAGCGCGGACTCGAAGGGAATCTCCGCGCCGGTCTGCACGGCGCGCTTGATGCGACCGACGGCGTGCGCGGCCTTGTGCGGGGTGGTGAACTTCGCGGCGTATTCCAATACCTGTCGCGTGAACGCCTCGCCCGTCTCCGCTTCGTAGAGATGATTGACGAGGCCGAGTTCCGCGCCGCGCTCAAAATCAAAAAGCTCGCCCGTCGTCATCAACTCAATCGCGCGCGACTTGCCGACCATGCGCACGAGTCTCTGCGTGCCGCCCGTGCCCGGCAGGACGCCTAAGCTCACTTCCGGCAAGCCCATCTTGCCCGCCCCTTTGCGCGCGATGCGGATGTCCGCCGCCATCGCTACTTCGAGGCCGCCGCCGACGCAGTGGCCGTTGATAGCCGCGATGACGAGTTTCGGTGTCTGCTCCAGGCGCGACAGGGTCTCGTTCGCGTGGAGGCAGAAATAGTATTTGAACGTGGGCGTCACGCTCTGGAGCATCGCGATGTTCGCGCCCGCGCAGAAAAACTTCTCGCCGCTCCCCGTGATGACGATCACGTGGACGCTCTCGTCCATGCGCGCCGCGAGGATGGCGCGGTCGAGCTCCGACATCATCTCGTAGCTGTAGGTGTTCGCCGGTGGGTCGTTCAGCGTCAACACGGCCACGCCTTCTGCCGCCGCGTACCGCACGAGCTTGCCGCCCGCTTCCGTCTCCTGAACTTTCGCTTCTGCTTCCACCATTTTAATTGCTCTCCCTGCGATCAGTTGATATGTTGAAACTCACGCAGCAAATTCATAAACCGGAGTTTCAATAATTCTTTTGGGTTCGTGCTCTTCCCAGATAATTTGTTGCAAGCGTTCGACCGTTTCCGGCGAAAAAAATTGCTCGCCCGTTTCTTCACACACTCGCGCCGGGACGTTCTCAATGACGAGAAACTTACCGTTTACTTCCAACGCGTAAGTAACCTTGCGCGCGACCAGCGTTTCTCTCCCGATGTCGGTGCTCATCTCAACTTTTCCTCACCTTTAAATCAATCCACAAGTCCGGGTCTGGCTCATAAAGCGTTATGATTTTGAGCAAAGGCCTCGAGGGGTGGCTGCATTGAACGTGTAATGGCCTGCGCGCTTGCGTATAGCCGAGCACCAAACAACTCGGCCCATATTTGTCTTCCGGGTAATCTTCGATTATTTCTGCCATGATCATCGCCTCGCGCATTTCTCGCACCGAGATGTGACGCAGAATACTCTGGTCAACAGCATGCTTGGAAAACTCAAATTCTCCGGCGGCGAACTTCTCACGTATTTCGCTAATCATCTGGCGCGTGATTATATCACCCTAAAATATGAGGCATGCATCAAGCATTGATGCCACATCTTCAGTTCTCGAAAGGGCTGCTAAACATCAACTCTTTGCTTCCGGCGCGCGCCAGACGCTGAGGCGTTCCGTCTTGTCTGTCTTCGGGGTGAACTGTAGTTCGTCGCCGGCCTGTCCGGCAAGGAAGCCGGAGAGGAAGAGGCGCGCGAGATTATCCACGAGGTCTGCGACGGAGAGATGCCCGCGCGGGTCATACCAGTTGTAAATCCAGTTCATCATGCCGAAGAGGGCGTAGGTGGCGACGGTAAGGTCGAGTTTCGGCGCGGCGTTGTGACCCGCCCGCGCCGGCTGCGCCCCCTGCACCTCGGAGAGGATGCGCCGGACGAGGCGCGTGTACTGCTGCTTGCGCCCCGTGACGTGCGCGCGCATCTCGCCCGCGAGCGAATCGGCCTCGTGCGAGAGCACCTTCATCTCGGCCATGTTGGCGGCGAAGAACGAGAGGTGATTCTCGATGACAAGCCGGAGCTTGACGAGCGGATCGCTCGTCTCGCGCAGGCGTTCGAGCAGGCGTTCGCGGACGCGCCCGAAACAGTTGTCCTGAATCAGGAAGAGCAGTTCTTCTTTCGACTTGCAGTAGTAGTAAAGCCCAGCGAGGCTCACCTCGGTGGCGCGCGCGATGTCGCGCATCGAGGTCGGGTGATAGCCCTTCTCGGCGAAGATGCGCGCCGAGGTGCGCAGGATGAACTCCAGCTTTTGATCGTAGCGCGAGAAGTCTGTCGAAAGATTAGCGGCCATAAAGGTAAGGGTGAAGGATGAACGCGGAACGATGAACAGAAGACAGAAAGCATTGCGCTTGTATTCATCGTTCCGCGTTCTGCGTTCATCGTTGCTTTAAAGTCTCACATACTCGAACTCGAACGGCTTGCCCTTGATCCCTGCGGCGGGCGGGGCGATCCAGTTGGCGATCTTGCCGGGTTCGGTGACGGGGTGCATCAGGCTGCGGACGAACTCGCGATCCTCAAACGAAGGCAGCCATTCGGCGCGGCGTCGCTCGAACTCTTCCGCGGTGATGAGGTTGCCCTGCACGTCGAAGGCATGCCCGGCGAACTCGCCGACGTGGCGGTGGAAGCGCGTGCTCGGCAGGTAGAGTTCGGCCGCGACGCCTTCGTCTCTGAGAAATTTGTTCCAGCGCGCGAGCGCACGCTCGCAGTCGCGGACGTACTCGCCGCGCAAGACTTCGTTGAGCGCGTTCCGAAGCGGCACTTCACGCTGTGCGAGCCGCCCGTCTTCGACGACCGTGAGCATGAAATGTTCGTTCGCGGCGGTGTGCTCGGTGTAGTTGTCCTGCTCCTTGAAGCGGCCTTTGAGACCGGCGGCGAAAAAGTCTGCGGAGTTGGAACTGATCTCGCCGCCGAAGAGATCGAGCGAGTAGGAGAACCAGAAGTTGATGTAGCGTTGCAGGATGTCGAGCGGGATGCCCCCGAGTTCGCGCACGTCGGCGTTCGGGTTTTCGCGCATCAACTG
>DATHAZ010000113.1:0-3266 GCA_035296445.1 Pyrinomonadaceae bacterium
ATGCGGCGGCGGCTGTTATCCATCAGCGGCGCGAGGCGGCGTCGGATGCCGACGTTCAGACGCATCCGCCTGTCTTTCGCATATTCGTTGTAGAGGTAATCGCGCTCCTCGTCCGTCACCATCTCAAGGGTGAGTTCGTCGTGATTGCGCAGAAACATCCCCCACTGGCAGTTCTCCGGGATGTCGGGCGTGCGCTCCAGGATTTCCACGATGGGGCGGCGGTCTTCCTGACGGAGCGCCATGAAGAGGCGCGGCATGATCGGGAAGTGATAGTTCATGTGAAACTCGTCGCCGTCGCCGAAATACTCCACCACGTCCTCCGGCCACTGGTTCGCCTCGCCGAGCAGGAGCACGTTCGGGTAGTTCGCCTCGACGTGCGCGCGCAACTGTTTCAGCACCTCGTGCGTCTCGGGCAAATTCTCGCAGTTCGTCCCCTCGCGCTCGATGAGGTAGGGCACGGCGTCCACGCGGAAGCCGTCTATGCCGAGGTCGAGCCAGAAGGAGACCACGTCGAGCAGCGCCTGTCTCACTTCCGGGTTGTCGTAGTTGAGGTCGGGCTGGTGGCTGAAAAAGCGATGCCAGTAGAAAGCCTGTGCCTCTTCATTCCAGGTCCAGTTCGAGTGCTCCGTATCCGTGAAGATGATGCGCGCTTCCCGGTACTTGTGCGGGTCGTCGCTCCACACGTACCAGTCGCGCCTGGGCGACGCGGGCGAACGGCGCGCCTCCTGAAACCACGGATGACTGTCGGAAGTGTGATTGACGACGAGGTCTGTGATGACGCGCAAGCCCCGCGCGTGCGCTTCGTTGAGAAACGTCTTGAAGTCTTCGAGCGTGCCGTATTCGGGGAGCATCGCGTAGAAGTCTGCGATGTCGTAGCCGCCGTCGCGCAAGGGAGAGGCGTACATCGGGAGCAGCCAGATGCAATCCACGCCGAGCCATTGCAGGTAGTCGAGTTTCTCGGTCAGACCGGGAAAGTCGCCGATGCCGTCGCCGTTTGAATCGTAAAAGCCGCGCACGTAAATTTCGTAAAACACGGCGTCCTTGAACCAGAGCGGATCATTGCGTAGTTTCACTTTGCCCGACATCTCTACGCCTGCCTTCTCCTGCGAACCGAATTTTGACTGGCTTGGCTTAAACGGTGACACGAAAGATAGCCGTTCTCGCACGCTCAATGCAAGACGCGGCGGCAAAGAAAAGGGCGGCCTGCGAGTGGCCGCCCTCGAATGAGCGTGTGGCTGTAGAGTTTGCCGCCGGAGTTTCCGACTCGAACCGGCGGCGGGCTTTCCGCCCGTTACGGCTTGGCCGGCGCGGCCTGCGGCTTCGACCCGCCGCCCGCCGCGACGTGGCGCTCGTAGAAGTCGTACACGAACTGCTTCTGCCGCTCGCGCCCGTCGCCGCCGCCGAAGAGGCCGCCTTTGTCGAAGTCGTAGTCCAACATCTCCTTGAAGGCGAGGTGCGCGCTCCAGCCGTCGTGCGTGATGCGGTAGACGGCCACGAGCGCGCCCGTCCGGTGTCGGCCGCCTTTGCAGTGGACGTAGACAGGCCAGTTCGCCGGGTCGTTGACGAGTTGCAAAAATTGCCGGGTCTCATCTTCGGTGGCGGGGCGGCTGGCTCTGAGCGGGATGTTGACGTACTCCATCCCGGCGGCGCGTACCCATCCGGCCGCGTGCCGCTTCTTGTCTTCGCGCAGGTCAATCACGGTCTTGACGCCCAGCTTCTTCAACTCGGCGAAGCCTGCGGGGTCGGGCTGCGCGCCGCGATAAAAGTTCTCGTTTACCCGGCCGAAGTTCTTGATGCCGACTGACGGCGCGGCGACGAAGGTCTGCTGCGTCCGAGCGGGGGGCGACGCTTGCGAGCCGCCGCGCGAGTCGTGCGTGATGGCGGCGGTCACGCCCGCCGCGAGGGCGAGGGCGACCGCCGCGGCGGCGAGCCATGGGCGACGTTGTGTCGAGTCCGCCGGGTTGCTCTTGTTTGTCATGAGTTGTCCGTTCACCTCCGGGAAGTTTGACTTGAAGCGACGGCGTTAGCCGACGGAAGTTGCGTGAGTTGGTTGATGCGCGTGCGCAACGCCGCGACGTAGCCGTCTCGCGTAGCAGTGTCATACTGGGCGGCGCGGAAGGCGTCGCGCAGTTGCTCGTCGCTCAGGCGAGAGAGTTGCTGTCCCATCCAGCGCGCGTCCTCGACGGGGATGTTGTTGATGACGCGCTCCTTCTGCGCCTGGCTCTTGGCATAGCTGGGGTTGAAAATGGAGGCGAAGAAGCCGCCGCCGCCTTTCGGCTTCGTGTGGAAGTCGAACTTCACCACCCCGTTCTCGACGCCCACGACGAACTTGCTCGTGCGGAAGTCTTCGAGGTTATTCTTGGAACGCTTGCCGCCAAGCCCGCCCACCTTGCCGAGCGTCGCGCCGATGTCCGAGACGAAGTAGCGCGCTTCCGTGTCGCCGCTCTGCGGGTCTTTGACCGAGATCACCAGATTGTTTTCGGGGCGGATGTCATAGTTGCCGAGCAGGGCCATGAGCACCTTGAGGCCGTTGAACTCGCGCTGCCCGACGAAAGGGTTCTTCTCCCAGTCCCACTGCGACGCGCGCTCGGCATTCTCGCGTCGCGGCTCGAAGCGCGCGCCGCGCACGACGCCGCTGCGCCCTTCGACGAAGTTCTGCCCGCGAGACAGGCGCGGCAGGTTCTGCACCTCCACGCGGTCGAAGTAGTACGACTCTTCGGCGAAATAGCCCATCGCCCAGACGAGACGCGTCGCCACCGTCTCTGACTGCGCCTCCTCGCCTAACTTGACGACCCAAGACATGCCGCGTGCGTCCCGCACCTTGAACTTCGGCGACGTGCCGAGCCTGTCCTCCGCCACAAAGGTGTAGGGGGCGACTGGGGCGAGATTCGCCGCGCACTGCCCCGTGCGCAGGTCGCGCGCGGAGATGTCTCCCGGATCACGCCACGCCACCGGCCTGCCGGCCGCCGTGCCCTGTGCCGGCGGCTGCGCCCACGCGGCGGAAGTGAAACCTGCTACCAGAATAAGTGCGAGGGTAAGAGTTTTGCGAAACTGCGCTATTGATAACATGATGTGAGAATTCTCCTTTTCAGCAACTAACCATTTTCTCTTCTGTCGCGCCCGCAACGTCATGCGTCCCGCGACATGCATTTAATCCCGTCCTCTATCTACTAAGGCGTAATTCCGAGCCGGGCGGGATCACACCCCACGGAAGAAATAGTTGTTGAAGGCGCGAGGCCATATCCCATCCCGCGCCCGGACTTCGA
>DATHAZ010000114.1:0-21653 GCA_035296445.1 Pyrinomonadaceae bacterium
TGCGCTGACACTCTTTGCACTGGTAACGCTGGCTGCCGGTGCGCGTGTGGCCGGATTTAGTTTGCTGCTCTGATGATGCACAATGTGGACATTGAATCATGCACACAGCTTATCATCGGCGGCTATGATTTAGACACTCCCTGCGCGTTTACCGGATCAAACGGTTACGTCGGAGCGACGCACGACGCGCACCCCGGCGCGCCAGTCTTCGTTGAGGTCGAAGCGGTAAAGTTCGATGGCGGGCGAGAGCATGCGCGCGAGGGTGTTGAAGTGGCGATGAAAGCGCAGAAACGGCGCGACTGCGTAGATGAGCGGCGGTTCGTCCGCGATTGGCGCGTCGCCGAAAAGGCGTGAGCGGGTGATGTCGCCGCGCCGCCGGTGTCCCTCGACGCGCCGCCAGTAGTCCGCGCCCTGAAGCGGGAGCGCGGCGTCTTCCGAGACTTTCAGCTCGATGACGACGAGCCGCCCGTCGCGACGCAGCGCGAGCAGATCGACGGGGCGTGCGCCCGCGCTGCCCGTGCGTGCAGGGGTGCGAAACTGTGCGTAGAGCGGCGCGAGACGCAGGCCGGGATCGAGCCGTGTGATGTCGCGCCGGAGGAGGGATTCGAGCCACGCTTCGGGCGCGGAGGCGTAGAGGGTGTAGCGACGGTCAACGGCCAGGGCGTGACGGTGCTCAAGCAGTTCGTCAATGAGTTTCGATAGTTGCGGCCGGTTGTCGTCTTCGAGCAACACACGCGGCGCACGCCCCGTCCCGAACCAGACGCGCTCGTGCCGCATCCAGTTTCGCACGCGCGCGAAACTCAACCCGTGAAAACGAAGCGTCTCGCCGTGGCGCGCGCGCACGGCGTCAATCGCCTCGGGCGCGAGCGCGACGATGCGCGCGGCCGTCTCGCTCAACTCCGCGCGCGGCGGGCGATGGACGCGCGGCACGCCGTCGAAAGTCTGTTCGAGTGAGGGCAGGACGACGGGCGACACGCTACACCATTTCTCTCCCGCCTCGAACAGCTTGATCTCGCGGCGCACATCTTCACGCAGCAACGCCAGACGCGCAGCGGTCGCCTCTTTCAAGTCGGGCGAGACGACGAGCCACAGACGCCGCGCGCCCGCGCGATTCGACCTATCATTGCCGCGCATCCACCACAGCAAAGCCGACGCCAGAAAGGCGTCCGCCTCGTGCGCTTTGAGCGCGACGACCGCGCCCGTCAGCGCGACGCGTTCGCGCCCCACGCACAAGATGATGCGCGCGTATCGCCCCGGTTCGGAAGGCCGCGCGCCCGCGCTCAAAGTCGCGCGCTCGACCCTCGCATTCAACGTCGCCCCGCACACGAGCGCGGCCAACTTCTCGCACGCCGCGCGTCGCGCCGCCTTGAGCGCTTCCACTCCGTCGCGCACGGACGCGCGCGGCACGAGTTCCAGCACCGCGCGCTCCGCGCCCATCCGGCGCGTCGCATCGAGGCGCAGCCGTTCTCCGTTCCATTCCCACGCCGACACGCGCCACACGCGCGATGCGCCACGATTCGTCCGGTAGGTGAAATACAGCGCGCCGCGTTCCGTCCGCAACTCCCATTCGCCTCGGCCGAGCGGCACGCTCGCGCCCTCGCGCGTATCGGCGCAGAACCACTCGCCGCGCGCGTCGAGAATGTCCGCGAGGCGACGGCGCGCTCCGTCTCCGTCATCTAAATCGGTGAGGCTTTTCATGGATGGTCTGACGGTTGTCGCCGGACGCGCTTTAGAGCGTCGGGAGGCGCGATTCACGGTCAATAATGGGCGTGTGCTAAGATCGCCCGAGCGTAACAGGCCAAGCGTGACGGGCGACGGGGCGAGGCGGTTCACCCCGTCCCCGTCACTTCTTAATGTCGCCTGTCGCTTAACGTCAATTCTAAGCCAGTGAGCAAAGCAATGAAAGACATTTATCTGTCAGGGGCGGTGCGGACGCCCATCGGCCGCTTCGGCGGCGCGCTCGCAAACGTTCCGGCGGCCGAGCTGGGCGCGACGGCGGCGAAGGAATCTTTGCGTCGCGCGGGACTCGCGCCCGACCGGGTTCAGCAAGTCATCTGGGGCGCGGCGCGGCAGGCAGGCACGGGGCCGAACCTCGCGCGCCAGATCGGTTATCGCGCGGGCGCGCCCGACACGGTGCCCGCCTTCACGGTCAACCAGGCGTGCGGGTCGGGCTTGAAAGCGATCATCCTCGCGGCGCAGGAGATCATGCTCGGGCGCGCGCGCGCCGTGCTCGCGGGCGGCGTGGAGAACATGTCGCGCGTGCCCTATTTCGCCGAAGGCGCGCGCTGGGGCGCGAAGATGGGCAACGTCGAACTCGTGGACGGCATGTATCGCGACGGATTCCTCGACCCGCTCTCCGGCCTCATCATGGGCGAGACGGCCGAAAACCTCGCGCGCTCATATGAGATCACGCGCGACGAGCAGGACGCCTTCGCCCTGCGCTCGCAGCAACGCGCCGCCGCCGCCATAGACTCCGGCCGCTTCGATTCCGAGATCACGCCCGTCGAGATCAAAGGCCGACGCGGCGAACCGCTCACGCTCGAACGCGACGAACACCCGCGCGCCGACACCACCAACGAGTCCCTGCGCAAACTCCCGCCCGTCTTCGACCGCCAGACCGGCACGGTCACGGCGGGCAACTCGTCCGGCATCACGGACGGCGCGGCGGCCGTCGTCGTCCTCGGCGAGGAAGCGTTGCGGGAGACGGCGCGCGATGGCGGCAGTGTCGAGCCTCTGGCGCGCATCGTTGATTACGAGATCGCCGGGGTCGCGCCCGAAGTCATGGGCATCGGCCCCGTGCCCGCCATCCGCGCGCTGCTGGCGCGACAAAAGCTGTCGCTCGCGGACATTGACCTCATCGAACTCAACGAAGCCTTCGCCGCGCAGGTCATCGCCTGCGACCGCGAACTCGGCTTCGACGCAGCGCGCCTGAACGTCAACGGCGGCGCAATCGCCCTCGGCCACCCCATCGGCTGCACGGGGGTGCGCATCACGACGACGCTCCTCCACGAGATGCACAAGCGCGAAGCACGCCTCGGCCTCGCCACCCTCTGCGTCAGCGGCGGCCTCGGCCTCGCCCTGCTCATCGAACGAGTGTGAAAGTGTTTCCAACCCGTCGCTTCGGCCTGACCTGCTGAATCAGCGCGTCAGGCCGAACGATGCGGCCTTTACCGCTCTGTTACGAAGTCAGGACGCCAAGCGATCCGTGGCTCTTTGACATCGAGGCGGTGAGGCGATAACTTCTTTTCACTCACCGAAAATTTAATTCCGAGAGCGAGAGAGGGGTTCAGGAGCTTATGGCGAAGAGCGGTCATAAGGGCATCAGCCGTATTGATTGCCCTGAGAGAAAGACTGTCGGGTGGTATGTCAGGGTCAGATTGGGGAATGTCACCAAGTCAAAATTCATCAGCGATAGCAGGCATGGCGGGAAGGAAGCGGGTCTGGAGAAGGCCGTGGAATGTCGCAATCAGTTGGAGCGAGATTTGGGCAAGCCGCGCACGGATTGGGTCGTGGTGGGGAACAACCCGCGCAACAAGAGCGGCGTGGTGGGCGTGCGCCGGGCGGTGAAGAAATACAAGGGGAAAGACGGCACGATTTACCTGAACGAAGTCTATCAAGTGTCGTGGCACGCGGGGAGAGAAAAGAAGGGGCAGACGTGCGTCTCCATCAGGAAGTATGGGGAGGCGGGCGCGTTTCGCAGGGCGTGCGGCATCCGGCGTCAGAAAGAGTTGGAGATGTACGGGAAGGTAGTGGTCAGCAAGTGGGCGGACATACTGGGTAAGGTCTGCGCGGCATAACGCACGGCATCACGCGCTCTCCTATCCAACGTGCAGGAGAAAATCCGTAGAGGGCTTGCGGGCGCGTGCCGTTGTCAGTCTGTGTGCCGGGGCGCAAATAGTAAGGGGGCTTAACTTCCCTATCGGCGACGCGAAGAGAAGTAAGCCCCCCAAGTCCCTCCAAGCTAGCCTCTGAGGCCGGCTTTAGCCATTATCGTAGTCACATAGCCTGCTATTACCTGCGCAAGTCTGAAGCCGCCGATATAATCGCTCTGCTGGATGGCTATGAACTTGCTATAAGTTGCAGTTAAATCCTCGTCGTACTCGGCGACCAACGCCTCGACTTTTTCCACGGGCGTGTTCGTCAGGGTCGCAATAACTGCCAAAAAGTTACGGTGCGTGCCTTCAAACTCCTCCCGGCTGACGCTGCCGTCGGTTATGAGAGATTGATAGAATGGCATTTCCAAAGCGGCGACAACCCCTTTGAGAGAAAAAATCAAACCCGCTGCATTCATGTAGTCTTTTCCTTTCGAGAAACGCTGTAGATAAAGATGAAGCCGGCGAATAAACAATTCCGCCGGCAGGAGGCGAGCGGCTGAACAATACCGGCGCTGACCCCGGCTGTCAAATGTTTCCCGATAGAGTGTAAAGCAGCTTAACAACTCATGGTCTGCGGGCAGCGGGCGGAGGGTGAGCCGGATGGTCATCGAAGTTAGAGAAGAATCGGCGACGGCTCTCGCGGAGTACGCGCGCATTCCCATCGCCTTCGAGGTCAAAGAGATTTTCGAAGTGGCGGCGCGCGAGGGCGGTCTCGGCGGGTTCGTCCTGACGGAACGCAGGCTCGACACTCCATACATCAAAGACTACGACGCGTTCGCGGAAGAGAGTCCGGCGCACTGGGCGGAACGTTTCGACGTGTCGAACTGGGAGTTTCTCGCGGCGCACTACGAAGGCGGGCGCGTCGGCGGCGCGGCCGTCGCCTTAGACACCGCCGGCCTCGGCATGCTGGAGGGACGCCGTGATCTAGCCGTCCTGTGGGACATACGGGTTGCGCCGGAGGCTCGCGGGCGCGGCGTCGGCGCGGCGCTCTTCCGCGCGGCGGAGGCGAGGGCTGCGGCGCGCGGCTGTCTTCAACTCAAGGTCGAGACGCAGAACATCAACGTCCCCGCGTGCAGGTTTTATGCGCGGCAGGGGTGTGAATTGGGCGCGATCAAACGTTTCGCTTACCCCGAGCTTCCGCACGAGATTCAACTGCTCTGGTACAAGCAACTCATGCCGGATGATGCTGCGGCGGACTTAAAGTCTTAAAGTTCCGACCGGCGTGTAGCGTTTTACCGTGCGAGAGCGTCTTAACTGCCGCGCCCCTGTTGTGCGGTCGCAGGCCAACGGCGCGGGCGCGCGCGGCATCGGAGTGTGGTTCACACTCCCCGCAATTTAAATTTTCACGGGCGACTCCCGCGGGCGTCGCCTGTTTTCAACAGGGACGGAAAGGCGTGTTGTGTCTATGAGGAAATATTTTTACATTTTAACTTTGGCGTTTGTCGCCGCCGCCGCGGCGTTCTCTTCGGCAACGACGGCGAACGCACAGACGGCGCGCGGCGCTCGCGCGGCGGGCGCGCAGGCGGCGACGACGACCGGCGTGCTCGCGTCGCTCCCGACCTCTGACGCGGTGATGCTCGTTGACGTGCGACGACTCTTGAGTGAAGGGCTGCCGCGCGCTTACAACAACAACCAGGCGGAACTCGCGCGCGTCAACTCGGAGATCGACAAGTTCAAGGCGACGACGGGATTCGACGCGCGCTCGTTCGAGCGCATCGCCGTCGGCATCAGTTACACGCAGACGCCGGCGGGCAAGACGCTGGTCGAGACGGTCGCCGTCGCGCGCGGCCAGTTCAACGTCGCCGCCCTGGTGGCTGCCGCGCTCCCCGCGACGAATGGCCGCGTGCGCGAGGAGAAGTACGCAGGGCGGACGATCCACGTCTTCAAGGTGGACGCGCCCGTGAAATTGCTCGGCCTCTTCAACATGCGCCTTACGGACGTGGCCTTCACCGCGCTCGACGCGAACACGATGGCCGTCGGCAAACTCGAACGCGTGCGCGCCTCGATTGACGCGCACGCCGGGCGCGGTCGCGTCTCGCCGGACATCACCGCCCTCGCCACGCGCGACGCAAACGCGCTCGTCGGGGCGGGCGGCAACATCCCCGCGTGGCTCACGCAAAATCTGGACATCGGCGGCGGCAACCTCTCTCAAAGCATCGCCTCCGTGCGCCAGTTCTACAGCACGCTCGGCACGACGCCGAACGGCTTCAACTTCCTGACCGCGCTGCGGACGGAAAACACGGGCGCGGCGAAGACCTTGAGCCAGACGCTCACGAGTTTGAAGTCAATCGCGCCTTTCGCCATCGGGCAGATGCCCGCGCCGCGCGCGCGGCCGTTGCAGAGCCTCGTCAATAACACCTCAATCGCCGCGGAGGGCAACGACGTGCTCATCTCGCTCCAACTCGCACAGGTTGACGTGGCCGCGTTGATTGACGCGTTCTGAGTGCGAACCGAGCGCGCCCGACTTTCATAACGAGCGCGTACATTAAAAGAGGGAGGCCATTTATAAACGGCCTCCCTCTTCGTTTGTTTAATTCGAACTTCCCGGAATCCGGTCTCTGCTGATCATCTACTGTCCGGGCATCGCGCCGAAGGGCGGGGGCGCGGCCGACTCGGCTTCGTCGGCGTTGCGTGCCAGCACGTCCTCGTAGATTTTCACTTTGCCGTCGCGGTCGAGACGCGCGCGGGTCGCGCTCACGTAATCCTCGAACACGTCGTTGCGGCGCGTGGTCAGGAGGCTCTGCGTCAATTGGTCGCGCTGCTTGGCAAACTCCGCGAGGTCGGCCTCGGTGCGCTTCGTGGAAGCGACGACAACCCACGAATCGCCGAGTTTGACGGGCGTCTTGTGAACTTCGCCTTCTTTCAGGTTATAGATCGCATCGTCGGCCGACGCGCTCGTGCCCGCGCCTTCGAGCGGCGAGCCGAGTTTGTAGCTGTCGGCCGTCTTCACTTCGAGTCCCAGTTTTTCGGCGGCGGCTTTGAGGGCGTCCGGGCTGCCGCTATTGGCCGCGAGTTCGCGCGCCGCCTGTTCGAGTTGCGACTGCGCGCGCGCCTGCCTGGCGCGGCGCACGACCTCATCGCGCACCTCCGCTAAATCGGGGACGCGCGGCTCGCGCCGCTCGACGAGCATCGGCACGGCGAACCCGTTCTTGACGCTCACGCGGTCGCCCACGTCGTTGGCCTGCTCCAACGGGCGAATCGCCTCTTCAAACTGCGGCGAACTGCCGATGTCCGGCACGTTGTCGCCCGGCTTGACGAAGGGCGTCTCTTTCACCATGTCGCCCGCGCTCATGTTCGCCTCGGCGGCCAACTCCTCGGCCACCTTGCGGAAGTCGCGCGTCTCGCGCAGACGCGCCGTGGCGCGCGCCGCGAGATCGGCGGCCGACTTGTAGGCACGCGTGTTGCGCTGCGAGACGAGCAGTTCGCGCTTGGCCTCTTCAAAACTCTTCGGGACGACCGCGCCGCGCCGGAAGATGTAGTAGGCTCCGGCGGTGAAAACCGGGTCGGAGACTTGCCCCTCCTGCATGTCGAGCGTGGATTGCGTGATGTCGTTTTTGCGATTCGGGTCGCGACGCACGGGCGCGGGCAGCCAGCCGCCCTTCGTCGCCGTTGCGGGGTCTTCGGAGTTGCCCTTGGCCGCCTCGGCAAACTTCTCTTCGGGGACGTTGGCGATGGTCGCATCCGCCCCGCCGCGCACGTCCTGCGCGAGCTTGGTGGCCTTCGCCAGCACCTGCTGGTCTAAGTCCTGGCGCGCGACCTTCAAGACGATCTGCTGCACGCGCACGCCCGCCATTTTGTTCTCCGGCTTCAAGGCGTCGTAGGCGGCGCGCAAGTCCGCGTCGGGGATGTTCAACTTCTCGCCGACCTTCTCCTGATTAATAAAGAGGTAACGAATCTTCTTCTGCGGTTCGAGGTAGCGGAAGCTGTCCTTGTTCTCCTCGTAATACTTTTGCAGTTCCTCTTCGGAGGGCTGGATGGAGGCGGCCAGCTTGTCGGCGGCGACGGGAACGTAGGTTATGTTGAACGAACTGTTCTTGCGTTTGAAGTCGTCGCGCACCTCTTCCTCCGAGACGCTGACGCCGGCCGTGACGAAGGCGCGCAGTTTATCCGCCGCGATGGAGTCGCGCAGTTCCTGCTCGAACCGCTCGGTGCTGCCGAAGGCTCGCGCGGCCTGCTCCCGGTACTTTTTCACGCCGATGAACTTGCCGCTCGCGTCAACGAACTGCTCGTGGACGGCTTTGTTCACTTCCGCGTCCGAAGCGCCGAGCGAGAGGCGCGCGGCCTCCTGCGCGATGATCTTGCCGCGCACCAAGCCCTCAAGCATGGTCTTGTCGTTGATTCCGAATTGCGCGAGGCTGAACTGCCCGCCGAAACGCTGCTGCGCTGACTGCTTCTGCCGGTAAAGATCGGCGACCGTGATGTCGTCGCTCCCCACCTCGGCCAGCACTTCCGTGTTCGTCGCCGGGTTGGCGTTCGCCTGATTGCGCGACGGCGCGTAGAACAGCAAGAGACTGGCGGCCATCAACAGGGCGAAGAAAATGATTATATATTTGTGTGCGCCTTTGGCGCGGTTAAACTGTTTCAGCATCTTCGATCCTTCCCGAATCCGAGTGCGGTTTTTAATATTTGAAGAGTAGCGAGCGGGAATTTCAGAGGCGTCGCCCTGAAAGTTCAAACGGACTTCGCCGCGAGTCGAAACACACAGCCGCCTTCCGGCTCGTCCCATGAATCGCCGATTGTAACGGACACTCCCGCGCCGTCGCAACCTGTAAGGGAGAGGTCAGAGGTCAGAGGCTAGAGGTCAGTTAAAACCGTCTTTCACTGGCCTCTGACCTCTGACCTCTGACCTCTTGCGCTTCGCAGCGCGGGTGCTATATGTTTACGCGCATGGAATATTCAATCTGGGCGTGGGTGGGTTTTGGGGTCTTCATCCTTTTCATGTTGGCTTTGGATTTGGGCGTGCTCAATCGCAAAGCCCACGTCCCCTCTTATCGCGAGGCGGCGACATGGAGCGCCGTCTGGGTGACGCTGGCGTTGATATTCGCCGCCGGGGTGTTCTGGAAACTCGGATCGCTCACGGGCAAGGAATTTCTCGCCGGTTATCTCATCGAGTTGTCGCTCTCGGTGGATAACCTGTTCGTCTTCCTGCTCATCTTTTCCTACTTCAAAGTCCCTGCCAAGTATCAGCATCGAGTGCTGTTCTGGGGCGTGCTCGGCGCGCTCATCATGCGCATCACCATGATCGGCATCGGCGCGGCGCTGATCGAACGCTTCCACTGGATCATCTACATCTTCGGCGCGTTTCTCATCTACACCGGCATCAAGATGATGCGACAGGAAGAGACGGACGTGAAGCCGGAGGATAACCCCATCGTCAAACTCGTGACGCGCTTCATCCCCATCACGCGCCATTATGAAGGTGAAAATTTCTTCACCACCGTGGACGGCAAGCGGACGGGGACGCTCCTGCTGCTCGTGCTGGTTATTGTTGAAGTGACCGACCTCGTCTTCGCCGTGGATTCCATTCCCGCCATCTTCGGCATCACGACCAACACTTTCATCGTCTATACCTCGAACGTCTTCGCCATCCTCGGCCTGCGCTCGCTCTATTTCCTGCTGGCGGGCGTGGTCGAAAAGTTCCACTACCTGAAGATCGGTCTCGCCATCGTCCTCACCTTCGTCGGCGTGAAGATGCTCGGCGAGGGGTTCGTGCATCATTGGCTGGACAAGGAATCCATCATCGGCATCTCGCTCGGCGTCGTCGCGCTGGTGCTCACCGGCTCGGTCGTCGCCTCGCTGATCTGGCCGCAAAAGGCCGAGACGAACATCGAAGTCCAACTCCCGCCCGACTTCAACTCGCCCTTCGACGACGACCAGGGACGCCTCGGCGCGGACGAACCGCAGGCCTGAGCGCGCCGCTGTGAAAGCGAAAATCACGGCCAAAAAACGTTAATCACCCGCCCCGCGCGCCGCGTCGGAAATCGTGCTTGATGCGGCGCGCGGCCATGTGTTAAGTTGCTTGTGAGGCCGAATTTCAGATTCGCCCGCCCCGATCACTCCTCTCCGAACCAGACTCGCAGCGAGCAGGCCGCAAGCAACTGCTTTAAACATTAACGTCAGGCCGACTTCTTCTCGCCAATTTCGCCGTCTTTCGACATCCGCCGGTTATGTCTACAAAATCCAGCCGCTTCGACCTCGAATGGTGGGTCGTCTCGAAGCGCATGATCTACCTGCTCGTCGCCCTGCTGGTCGTCGCCCTCGCCGCGAGCGGCATCGGCGTCTACTCATGGCTCTACGGCAACCCCTTCAAAGGCGGCGCGACCGAGGCGCACGCCCCGGCCGGCGCGCGCTTCATCTCCTTTGACGGCGACGTGCGCGTCGTGCGCGCGCAGACGCGCGAATCGCTGCTCGCGCGCAGCGATACGCAGCTCTACCCCGGCGACATCGTGCAGACGCAGGCCGACGGCCGCGCACGCATCCAACTCGCCGACGGCTCGAACCTCATCGTGCGCCCGAACAGCGTCGTCACCATCCGCGACAACACGAGCATCGAGGGCGGCGGGCGCACGAACGTCCGCGTCGCCGTCGCGCGCGGCCAGATCAACGTCCGCACCGAGCAACAACCGGAAGGCGGCAGCAACATCGTCGAGACGCCGCTCTCGAAGAACAATCTCGCCGGACAGACCGGAGCGAGTTTCGACGTGCGCGAAGACAACTCGGAAGGCATTCGCGTCAGTTCCGGTCAACTCGAAACCGTCACGCGCGGCGGCGTCAAGACGACCGTGCAGGGCAACGAGTACGTCGCCCTCAACCAGCAGGGCAACATCAAGAGCCGCGAGAGTTTGCTTGCGATGCCGCTCCTGCTCTCGCCGCGCGACCTCGAAAAAATCTCCGTCACCGACAAGGGCGCGACCAGCGTCACGCTGCGCTGGGTGCGACCGCAGACGGGCGCGGCGCGCCACTACCGCGTCGAAGTCGCCACGTCTCCGTTTTTCGTCGCGGCCGGGAAAGTGACCGAGCGCGATCAGCTTGAGGCGACGCAGTTCGGCGTCAGCGACCTGCGCGTCGGCATCTACTTCTGGCGCGTGCGCGCCGTCGCGGCCTCCGGCCAGATCAGCGAATGGACTGAGCCGCAAAAGTTCACCATCGTTGCCACGGGGCAAGGCACGGGAGAGCACATCACCGTCTCGAACGTGGCGTTTGAATTTATCGGCGGCAGCATCTACATGGCGCGCGGGCACACCCAACCGGGCAACACCATCCGCATCAACGGGCGCGAAACGCTGGCCTCCGCCGACGGCTCGTTCCAACTCCAAATATCCATGCCCAGAGCCGCGCGCGAAATCATCATCGAAGCCGAAGACTCGCAAGGCACGCGCAACGACACGCGCCTCGCTTTCAAGGCCGACACGGGGCAACGATAGAAGGAGTGACGAGTGATGGGTGACAAGTGACAAGTTAAAACAACCGGCCGCCTGTCAACTCGCCTTTAATCTCGTCACTCGTCACTTGTCACTCGTCACTGTTTTCTTATGCACGTCATCCTGTTAAAAGTTCAGCACGAGACGCCGCCGCGCGCGTTGATAGAGACGTTGCGCGCGGCGGGCGTGCGCGTGGAGGAATGGGCGGCGGTCGGATCGTGCGGCGCGCAGGAGGAGGGCGGCGCGGCGACATCGCCACTGGCGTTGATCTGCGAGGTGTCGGAGGGCGCAGGCGTCGGAGAGATTCACACGGCGCTCTCGGAGGCCGCCGCCGTCTGGCCGGAAGCCCCGGTCGTGGCCTGTCGCCGCTTCGAACCGGGCGCGCCGCAGCCCGACATCTATCGCCCGGACACGCACGCGCTCCTCAGGCTCGGCTTTCACGCCGTCGCGGACGATCCGGCGCAACTGCCCGCGCTCCTGCGCGACATCGAAGAGAGCGGCCGGTCTCTGCCGGAATCGTCCTCGCACTCGGAAGAGTTCGACCCGGCCGGGGCGACGCCCGCCAGCATGCTCCTGCCCGACAACCTGAGCGTGGCGAGCTTGCGCGCGGCCTTCGAGGCAGTCGCCTCGCTCCATTTCGTGACCGATCAAAAGAGTGCGGCGCAAACCGCGCTCGTCGGTCTCGCCCCGCTCGTCGGCGCAGACCGCTGGACGATCTATCTGGCCGAGTTGGAACGCGGCCACACGGAAGCGCGCTTCGAGCCGCTCGCCGCGCGCGGGTTGACCGAGAGCGAGCGCGCCCTGCCCGAAGGCGATTGGCGGCGCGCGCTGCACGGCGATTCGCTGATGCTCCTGACGGGCACGGAGTCGCAAGCCGCGCGCGATGCGTTCACCTCTAATGAGACGCAGCAGACGACGGAAGGCGGGCGGCGCATTCTCGCCGTGCCGCTCTTGAACGGCGACCGCGTGCTGGCCGTGCTCGAAGCGGTGCGCGAGGGAGCATCGGCGCGCGCCTTCGCGGCCTCGGAGGCGGCCTTGCTCTCCGCGCTCGCCCTGCCGCTCTCCGCCGCGCTCGCCAACTCCGTTCGCATCGCCGAGGCGGAGAAACTTTCGCAGACCGACGATCTGACCAAACTCCACAACGCGCGCTTCCTCCGACAGTACCTGATCGCGGAGGTCAAACGCGCGCGCCGCTACAGTTCAATCGTGACCGCGCTCTTTTTCGACCTGGACGATTTCAAAGAGATCAACGACCGCTACGGCCATCTCGTCGGCTCGCACATCCTGATGGAGATGGCGACCGTGATCCTGACGGGCGTGCGCGACACGGACATGGTGGCGCGTTACGGCGGCGACGAGTTCGTCGTCATCCTGCCGGAGACGGGTCTGGAAATGGCCGTGCGCGTCGCCGGACGCATGCGCGAAAAGATCGCCGAACACGTCTTCAACGGCGGGCGGAATTTGCGCCTGCGCCTGACGGCCAGCTTCGGCCTCTCCTCTTTCCCCGAACATTCCCAATCTCCCCAACAATTGATCGCCGACGCCGACGCCGCGATGTACGAGGCCAAAGCCGCGGGCAAAAACTGCGTCCGCATCGCTTCGAAGTCGTAATCCGAACTGTTCAAGTCATACGGTAAGGTTTCGCTCTCCCGCGACCGGATGCGCCCAACCCTGCGCGCCCGGCGTCTCAAATCCCGTTTTCCACATTAAAATCCGCAATTTGAGCCTGTTGGCTTTAGTATTTGGGCTTTTTCGTTGTATCTTGTTGAGTTCGTAGGGCGTCGCGGGGCAACGGCCTCGCTAGGGTGTTGTGGGAAGTCAGACTTACGTGGCGTCATTTCATGTAATCCTCGAACTCTGCCGAACCCGCGCTGTTTACGTTCATTCTGGCGCATCACATTCATGCTTGGATCGAAAAATTAATGGCCTTTAAATCACTCTTCAGTCTGTTTTCCAGCGATCTGGCGATTGACCTCGGGACAGCGAACACGCTCGTCTACGCCAAGGGGCGCGGCATCGTCGTCTCCGAACCGTCCATCGTCGCGATCAATAAAGTCACCAACCTGCCGGAAGCCGTGGGCAAGGAGGCGAAAGAGATGCTCGGGCGCACGCCCGGCAACATCGTCGCCATCCGCCCGATGAAAGACGGCGTCATCGCCAACTTTGAAGTCACGGAGAAGATGCTCCAACACTTCATACGCAAGGCGCACAACGGCAAGTCGTGGGTCAGCCCGCGCGTCGTCATCGGCATCCCCTCGGAGATCACGCAGGTCGAACGGCGCGCCGTCGAAGATTCGGCCTACCGCGCCAAAGCGTCGGAGGTATACCTCGTCGAAGAAGCGATGGCGGCGGCCATCGGCGCGGGGCTGCCCATCACCGAGCCGCACGGCAACATGATCGTGGACATCGGCGGCGGCACGACCGACATCGCCGTCATCTCGCTCTCCGGCATCGTCTACTCGCGCGCCGTGCGCGTCGCGGGCAACGAGATGGACGAGGCGATCACGAGTTTCATCAAACGCAAATATAACCTGCTCATCGGCGAACGCACCGCCGAGATGATCAAGATCAACCTCGGCTCGGCCTTCCCGCTCGACGAACAACTCTCGATGGACGTGCGCGGGCGCAACCTCATCGAAGGCATCCCGAAGACCATCACCATCACGGACGACGAAGTGCGCGAGGCTCTCGCCGATTCCATCTCGACCATCGTCAACGCCGTGCGCGTCGCCTTAGAGCGCACGCCGCCGGAGTTGTCGGCCGACATCGTGGAGCGCGGCATCGTGCTCACGGGCGGCGGCGCGCTGTTGAAGAATCTGGACAAGCGGCTCTCCATCGAGACCGGACTCCCCGTCTCGGTCTCCGACGATCCGCTCTCGTCCGTCGTGCTCGGCGCGGGCAAAATGCTCTCGGACTTCAACCTTCTCAAACGCGTGAAATGGGACAACACCCTGACGAGCGGAACGTAAGAAGGTGAATGGTGAATGGTGAATGGTGAATAGATAAAACCTGTCTTCCGCCATTTACCATTTACCATTTACCATTTACCGGCCATGGCTGTTACGCGAACGCAGAAAGAGATCAGGCAGCGCGCGCCGCTGTGGTTGCTCGCGTTGCTCGGCGTGAATCTGGTGTTGATGTCGGTGTCGGCGCGCGACGAGTCGGGGCACAAGCGCCTGATTCAGGTGTGGGCGCAGGCCGTCGCCTCGCCGGTGCAGGGACTCTTTTCGGGGGCGACGGGCGCGGGGACGGGATTCTTTCAACACCTCGGCAGTCTCAACCGCGCCGCCACCGAGAACGAAGACCTCAAACGCCGTCTTGCCGCGACCGAAACCGAACTGCGCGAGGCGCAGATGGCGCGCGACGAGAACGAGCGGCTTCGCGGACTCCTCGATTTCAAGGAAAAGAGCGGCTACCAGACCGTTACGGCGCGCGTCATAGCGCGCGACCCGTCCGAGTGGTTCGACTCCGTGATGATCAACCGCGGCAGCAGTTCGGGCATCGAGCGCGACATGCCGGTCGTGACGCACGAAGGCATCGTCGGGCGCATCATCGGCGTCAGCCCGGTCACTTCGCAGGTGCTCCTGATCACGGACGAACGCGCGGCTGCCGGGGCGGTCGTCGGCCAACTCGGCGCGTCGGAGGCGATGGGTTCGGTGCGCGGCTACGGCAGAAACGGCCTGCTCGACATGCGCTACGTCTCCGGGCTGGAGACGGTCAAACAGGGCGATCTCGTCGTGACGACCGGACAGGACAGCATCTACCCGGCGGGCTTGAGCGTCGGGCAGGTGGTTGAGTTCAAGCAGGGGTCGGCCACCTCTCCGCACGAGATCAAAGTGAAACCGAGCGCGCGTCTGAATTCACTGGGTGAGGTCGCGGTGTTGCTCTATCGCCCGCCGCCGCGCACCCCGCCGCCCGCCGCGCCGTCACCGTCGAACACCGATAGAGAAAGAAAGTAAATGGTGAATAGTAAATGGTAAACGGTGAATAGAAAAAACCGGTTTTCACCATTCCCTATTTACTATTCACCATTCACGAGTTATGAGACTGAAGATCGCCGTTTGTGTCGCGCTCGCCGTTTTGTTGCAGACGAACCTGCGTCTCGTCTGGCCGCCGCTGGTTCACCTTGATCTGCCGCTCATCGTCGTCACCTACTTCGCGCTGCGGCGCGACGTGGTGCAGGCGCTCATCGTCGGGTTCGTGGCCGGACTCGCCACGGACTTTTTCAGTAAGGGGCTGCTCGGCGCGAACGGGTTTTCCAAGACGCTGATCGCTTACCTGATCGCCGCGCTCGTGACGCGCGTGATGCTCGACAACCCGCTGGCGCGAATTCCCGTCTTAGCTGGTGCGGTCGCGCTCGACGCCATCATCATCGTGCTGCTCCACCGCATGCTCGGCCAGCCGTCGCTCGTGCCCTTCGCCGAGACGGCGGCCTACAAGATGATCGCGACGACCATCGCCGGCACGTTCATCTTCTACATGTTCGACATTTTTTTCAGCGACCGCGCACGCCAGCGTCGTCACTTCGCCTTCCGCCGACGCGCCGCGCGCCGCAGTTTAGTCAGTAGAAGGTAGTGGGAGGTAAATTGTGAATAGTAAATGGTAAATGGTAAATGGAGTACACTATTCACCGCGCCGGTGTTAGTCAACGGGGCGACCTGCCAGCCACCATTCACCATTCACTATTTACTATTCACCGAGTTTTATGAAATTCCACGACGAATCGCAAAATCTGCGCGTGCGGCTGAGGATCATTCAGGTGATCGTGTTCGTGCTGCTGGCCGTGCTGGGCGTCAGGCTCTACTTTCTGCAAGTCGTCCACGGCGAGTATTACGCCGAGCGCGCCGAGAACCAGCGCGTGCGTCTGCTGCCCATCCCGGCGCAGCGCGGCACGATCTTCGACCGCCACGGCCGCATACTCGTTGATTCGCGCCCGATCTACAACGTCATCCTCTCGCGCGAGGAGATGAAGGGCAAGGATTACGGCGCGCTCGTCGCCCCGCTCTCCGCCGCGCTCGACGTAGACCCCGAATCGCTGCGCGCGCGCTTTGACCAGATCAAGTCGCAGCCCGCCTTCGAGTCCATCATCATCAAGCAGAACGCGACGATGGCCGACATCCAGTGGGTCGAGGCGCGGCAGGCGTTCGAGCACCCGGAACTGCGCATCGAGCAGCAGCCGCAGCGTCGCTATCCCGAGAACGGCGTGCTCGCGCACGTCCTCGGCTACGTCGCCGAAGTCAACCCGAAGCAGTTGGAGCGTGAAGAATACAAGGCGAAGGGTCTCAAGCCGGGCGACATCATCGGGCAGGAGGGACTGGAAGCCACTTACGACAATTACCTGCGCGGGCGCGACGGCTACCGCAAAGTGATCGTGGACAGTCGCGGCCGGATTCAGGACGAGATCGAGAAGGTGCCGCCGCAGCCCGGTCAGGACATGGTGACGACGATTGATCTGGATTTGCAGGAGATGGCCGAGGAGCAACTGCGCAACTCGCCTTCCGGGCGCGGCGTGATCATCTCGGTTGACCCGCGCAACGGCGAGATTCTCGTGATGGCCTCCGCGCCGACCTTCGACCCGAATCTCTTCTCGCAGCGCATCTCCACCAGAGCGGGACGCGCCGAATACGCCGCGCTCATCAAAGACCCCAAGCGCCCGCTCTACAACCGCGCCATCCGCGGCCGTTACCCGCCGGGTTCGACCTGGAAGATTCCGATGGCCGTGGCCGGACTGGAACAGGGACAGATCACGACGCAGAACTCCGGCCTCGTCTGCGGCGGCGGCATCACCGTCGGCAACAAGTTCACGCGCTGCATGGGACACCACGGCACGCCTCCGCTGACCACGGCCATCAAGCATTCCTGCGACGGTTATTTCTACCGCCTCGGCCTGAAGATGAAACTCGAAGGCATCATGCAGATGGTGGACGAGTTCGATCTCAACAAACGCACGGGCGTAGACCTGCCGCACGAGTTGATCAGTTGGACGCCCTCGCGCGAGTTCAAGAAGAAGTTCCAGCCGAAGGCCGCCGAGTGGGGCGACATAGACACGGTGTTCGCCTCCTTCGGGCAGGTTTACGAAAACATGACGCCGCTCTCGATGCTGCGCACGATTGCGGGCATCAGCGTCGGCGGCCAACTCTACGTGCCGCACCTGCTCAAAGAGGTGCGCGCGATCCCGGCGATGGGCGAACCCGGCAAATTCGATTATCGTCCGGCTCGCGAGGCACGCGCATTCACGCCGCTCGACCCGTCGCGCCCGAACCCGAAAGTCGTGCCCATCGCGCCGGATCACCACCGGATGGTCGTCGAAGGAATGTGGCAGGTGGTGAACGCGGGCGGCACGGGCGGCGCGATGCTGATGGCGGGCTTCGACGTGGCGGGCAAAACCGGCACGGCGCAGGTCGTCTCGCTCGGCAAGGACGTTGGCGAGAACAAAGACCACTCGTGGTTCGTCGCTTACGCGCCCGCGCACAAACCCGAAATCGCTTCCATCGCGCTGATCGAAAACGTCGGCTTCGGCGGCAAGTTCGCAGCCCCGGCGACGAGGGCCGTCTACGAGGTTTACTACCGCAAGACGCGCCCGGATGCGCCGCAACCGGCGGAAGTCGCTAAAGACAACAGGGGTCAGAGGCCAGAGGTTAGAGGTCAGGCAAATCCGATTGACTAACTTGTCACCTGTCACCCGTCACTTGTCACTGTTTTAATTATGTCCGCAATTTTAGAGAACCGCCGCTTCCGTGATTTCGACTGGCTGCTGACGCTGCTGGCGACAGGGATCGTCTTCTTCGGCACGTGGCAGATTCACAACGCGCAGCCGCTTGAGAACTACTGGAAGAAACAACTGATCGGGCTGGGCATCTCGCTCGTCGCGCTCTTCGCCGTGGCCTTCACGGACTATCGCAAGCTCGTCCATTTCGCCCCCGCCTTCTACCTGTTCGGCCTCTTTCTGCTCGTCATCGTGCTCATCCCCGGCATCGGCATCAGGATCAACGGGCAGCAGTGCTGGATCAGGATGCCGGTCGTCGGCCAGTTTCAGCCCTCGGAGTTCGTCAAGATTCCGACCGTGCTGATGCTGGCTTACTACTACGGCAGACCGCGTTCGGGAACGCTCGGTTGGATGGAGATCGCCGTCGGCGTCGGCATTCTCGCCCTGCCCATCGGGTTGATTTTGCTTGAACCGGACGCCGGACAGGTGATCACTTATCTGCCCCTGCTCGCCGTGGTGCTCTTTCTGTCGTCGGTGCGGATGTGGCTCGTCCTCGCCTCGCTCGCCCTGAGCGTGGCGCTGATCCCGGCGGCCTACGTCGTCGGCGTCAAGACCGGCAAGATCAAGAACTACCAGCAGCAACGCATTCAGGCCATCCTCGACCCAGAAAAAGCCGACCGGCGCGGCTACGGCTACCAGACTTATCAATCCATCCTCTCCGTCGGCAAAGGCGGCGTGGCGGGCACGGGCGGCGGCTCGACCGAATACTCGCAGAGCCGCCTGAAATTCCTCCCCGAACCGCACTCCGATTTCATCTTCGCCGTGACGGCCGAGCGCACCGGCTTCGTCGGCTCGATCCTGTTGCTCATCGCTTACGCGGTGCTGCTCTCGCGCCTGCTGATGGGCGCGCGCCGCGCCCCCGACCGCGCCGGGATGCTCGTCATCATGGCGATTGTCGGCGGGCTGGCCTTCCAGATTTTCATCAACGTCGGCATGGCGCTTGGCCTCCTGCCCGTCATCGGCGTGCCGCTGCCGATGATGAGCGCGGGACTCTCCTCCGTGCTCGCCACCTTCATCGCCATCGGCTTCGCCGTCAGCGTCCAACTGCGCCGCTTCGTCAACTGACACTGCGCGCAAACACAGTTCGAGGGGCGGCATGACATCTGCACGCCGCCCCTCGAACCGTGTTTGCAGCCGCGAAACTTTCGCTGGCTTACGTATTCTTACCCTTCGGCGCGGGCTGCGCCGCCGGTTTCGGCTCAGGCTTCAAGGGCGCGGGCTTCACGTCCTTCGGGAGAACGGTGGGAGTCGCCATCGGAGGAGTCGCGCCCGGCGGCGCGATCCAGAGTTCGACAGTCGGCTGCTCGCGGTAGCCGCCGACGCCTGAGAGCGTGCGCGCCCCGTCCATCTTCCGCGTGTTGATGGTGTAATCGGTCGCGTTATCCGCGGCCTTCTGCGCGTCTTCGGGCCGGCTCGTGCGCCCGCCGTAAGCGATCAGGTATCCCTGCGCGGTCGGGTCTTGCTGTAGCGCGAGGACGAACTTGTCGAGTTGCGTTTTGTTGGCGCTCAGATCATCCGTGACATACTCGCCGAACTTGACGGCCGGGGCGCTCTTCCTGGCGATGCCGGTCGTGCAGGAGTTCGAGGTGCGACACTCGCGCGGGAAACCGCCAACGTCCACGGTCGCCGTTACGGTCTGCCCGCCTATCCCTGTCGTGTCCACCTTGATCGAAGACGTGCCCTGCCCCGAACTGATCGAGCCGGCCGAGACAGTCCAGTTGAAGGTCGGGGTCACGTTCGGGTCGCCGCCGCTCACGTTCGCCGTGAAGGTCAGGGCATCCTCAAGGTTCTCTGCGGCCGTGTCCGGGCAGGAGACCGTGACCGTGGGGCATTGCTGCTGCGGCGCGTCGGAAGCGTGCGCGTGGGCTTCCCGCGCCGCCGAGGCCGGGGCTTTCGCGCCGCCGACGGAAATCAACGCCAGCGCGACGGCCAGCAGGGGCACGGCCAGACGACCGTAATTGAGTCTCATTATTTATGCTCTCCTGAGAGTTGGATTTTTAATCTCGATGTGCGTGTCGGGGCGCGCGCGCGGGATGGAGCACGCGAAACCTGTTGCGCCGCGCCGGGTTGAACTGCGCGAGACATTATCCCCGAAATCTTACGCAGGTCAACGCGCCGAGCGCGCACGCGCCACGGATGCCGAGCGGCGACGTATTCGGCGGCGGGCGGCGTTCGTCGCCGCCCCGCGCGCGTCTTTTGCTCGCGTTTCGCAGGGGCGTCGGTTATACTCCCCGTGCCTCGTCCTGAGCCGGATTTACCGGCGCGGTGCAGACGCGCTTGAGTCGCGATAAGATTCAATCTCGCGCCCCGCTAGCGACGAGACGATTTTTTACAGCGTCGCGGACAACGGTTCCGCGATTGTTGATGAGATGTTTGAAGCCGTTGACGGCCGCGTGGGGCGCGTTTTTAGCACGCTCCCGACACGCAAGAGGCCGTCCGCTGTCGCTACAGCGAGAGTCAAGAAACGTCAGGCCGGAGGGCGACTGGGAGTTCGCGCGGCGCGATTTATGCGCGCGCGCCGTCGTTTTCGCCCGCGCGCCGCCCGCGTCTGCTCTCGCACGGCGCGCAAACGGCTCGACGGAGTTTCAGGTGTACAGTTCAAATCGCTTTTCCGCTCAGGCGGAAGCGGCGCACGTAACGGCCGGGCACGATCTGCCCCGGCCGCGTGAGGCGCGCTTCCGACCGGCTATCGCAGAACAGTCGTTTGTGCCAGCGCACGCGTCCCGCCGTCGGCCAGAAAATCCCAACTCATCTCATCTTCCACACGCGCCCGACGCCTCCGCGCGTCGCCGCCGCTTCCGTCGCGAGGTACTGAACGCCTGCGCCCGACACTAAACAATACAAGCGCGCGCACTCACAGGTCGCCCGCACTATTTCTACACCACGACCGCCGCCCGTCGCCTAAGCGTGGACGCGCCGGAGGGTTGCATCAGGAGTCAAAAATTTTCTCATGTCGAAAGAATTAATCGTCAGCGTCAACGGGCGCGAAAAGAAGATCGCCATCATCGAGAACGGCAAGGTCACGGAGTTTTACATCGAGCGCGGCGAGGACGGTCAGGGGATCGTCGGCAACATCTACAAGGGGCGGGTCATGCGCGTGCTGCCCGGCATGCAGTCGGCCTTCGTGGACATCGGGCTGGAGCGCGACGCCTTCCTCTACGTCTCCGACTTCTTCGACGAGGAAGAAGAGTTCGAGCGCATCGTCGTGGACAAGAAGAAGACGGAGGGCGCGGACGACGCGGCCGCCGCACGCGCCGCCGCCGAGAAGATCGAACGCTCGCGCCTCGAACGCGAACGCCAGATGGAAACGGCGCAGGAACGCGCGCAACCGAGCCTCGGCGGCGAGGGCGGCGATGAAGAAGAAGAGGATGAGGAAGAGACAGACGGCGCAGAGCAGCGGCAACCCGTGGCGGCGCAGGCCGCGGTTGAACCGGCCGCCGCGATTACCAGCGACGAGGACGAAGGCGCGGCCGAGTCCGGGCGACGCGGCAGGCGCGACCGCAAGCGTCGCGGCGGCGGTGGCGGTCGCGAAAGTTACGGGAGCGAGATCGGCGCGGCGGCCTCTGCCGGCGGCGGCAGTAGTTCGTCACC
>DATHAZ010000115.1:0-7855 GCA_035296445.1 Pyrinomonadaceae bacterium
TGACGCTCTCAAGCGATTACGTCCACACGCTCGGCATCAACGAGCCGCGCGTGCAGGTCATCAACCCGCGCATCGAAAACGTCTGCAACCCGCTCTACCCCGGTTCGACGCCCAATTCGCCGAGCTGCGTTCGCGGGGCCAACAGCCGCTACTTCGACCTCGCCTTCACGCAGGCGGGACTGCCGGCCAACCGGCTTGAGCAGATCAACATGATCGGCACGACCAACCGCTCGCTCTATGACAGTTGGACGACCACGTTGCGCGGTCGCCGCCGCAACATGACCTTCTCGGCCAGCTATGTGCTCGCCAATTCGCGCTCGTGGGGCGGCCAGCCCGTCGCCTCCTACACCGGCAACGGCATCGCGACCACGCCCGAAAATCAGTTTCGGGAAGGCGAGTTCGGGCCGACCCGCTTCGACGAGCGCCATCGCATCGTCGCCAGCGGCGTCTTTGAATTGCCCTACGGCTTCCAACTCTCGCCCATCCTGCAACTGGCGAGCGCGCGACCCTACACGCCATCCACCGGCGTTGACATAGACGGCGACGGACTGGCGACGAATGACCGTCTCTGCCAGGGGGTTGATCCGCTCTCCGTGCTACAGGCTGTCCGCAACCGGCCTTCTACCCAGACGCCGACGGATGTGGTGCGCGCCCTGAACCCGCGCGGGTGCCAGCAGACACGCGTCAACAGTCAGCGCTCCGGCTTTGTCATCAACAGCGACGGCAGTTTTGAGGAGCGCAGCGGCCGCTTCTTCAATCTCGATCTGCGTGCCGCCAAGAACTTCAAGTTCGGCGAGCAGGTGAGGCTCAGCACCTACGCCGACTTCTATAACCTCTTCAACACGGAGAACCTTGCCCTCTCGAATCGCTTCGGCCTCAGCCCGGCGACGAACCCCGCGGGCTTCCTGCAACCGCTCTCGCTCTTCGGCCCCGGCTTCGGGCCGCCGGTCGGTCGCCCGTTCACAATGCAACTCGGCGCGCGCCTGACCTTCTAAGGCATCTGCCCGGAAAGCGATAACTCAAAGGTGACGGATAATCTTATCCGTCACCTTTTCTTTTTACACGTTGCTTGAAATTTCCAGCGAGCAGTCGAGCGCATTCTCGCCCAGCCGATTGACCAGTCCCATCTCCAGCGCCTCTGCGCCCGAGACCAATCGGGCAGTGAGAAACATCTCGAACGCACGCGCCGAACCGATCAACTGCGGGAGACGCTGCGTGCCACCCCAACCGGTGATGATGCCGAGACGTGCGCCGGGATGTGCGAAGACGGCGGAGTGTGCGGCGCAACGCAGACGGCAGGCGAGCGCGAGGTCGAGGCCGCCGCCCATGCAGTAGCCGTTGACGGCGGCGATGGTCAGTTGCGGCGCGTCGGCAATTTTTTGCATGAGACTTTGACCGCGACGAGCGAACTCGCTCGCCGTCTCAGGCGTGAGCAGGCTGAGTTCGCGTATGTTCGCGCCGGAAGCGAAGGCGTCGCCCGTGCCCGTGAAGATGATGGCGGAGATGTCCGTCCGTGCCGAGAGCGCGGAGACGAACCGGTCTAATTCTTCGAGGGTGGCGACGGAGAGGGGATTGCGTTCGGTGGGGCGGTTGAGACGAATGACGTTGATTGACCCGCGCGTCTCGACGACCACTGGAGGGCGCGTCTCGACTGGTTGCTCGTCATCCGGCATTCGAGATTAGTCAGAGAAGCATCACGCGCGCGGGCGCACGTTTTCGCGCAGGAAGGTCACGATGTCCTCGGTGGACGTGCCGGGCAGGAACACTTCGGCGACGCCCATCTCCTTCAGGCGGGGCACGTCCTCTTTCGGCACGATGCCGCCGACGAGCACGAGACAATCGTCCATTCCGCGCTCCTGCAAAAGCTGCACTATGCGCGGGCAGAGCGTGTTGTGCGCCCCGCTCAGGATCGAGACGCCGACCGCATCCACGTCCTCCTGCAACGCGGCGGCGGCGATCATCTCCGGCGTCTGCCTGAGACCCGTGTAGATCACTTCCATCCCCGCATCGCGCAGTGCGCGCGCGATCACTTTCGCCCCGCGGTCATGACCGTCGAGTCCGGGCTTGGCAACGAGTACGCGAATTTTTCTTTCAGACATAAAAACAGGAGTCAGGAGTCAGAACACAGGAGCCAGAATAAACGTCTTTTCTGAGTTCTGTATTCCGACTCCTGTTTTCTTCTTTTAGAATGCCGGCTCTTCGTAGAGGCCGTAAACGTCGCGCAGGGCGTCGCAGATTTCGCCGAGCGTCGAGTAGGCGCGGACGGCTTCGATGGTGGCGGGCATGGTGTTGTCGCCGGCCTGTGCAGCGCGCTTCAATTTTTCGAGAGCGTTTGCGACCGCACCCCCGTCGCGGCGCGTGCGCGCCTCGTCGAGCCGGGCGATCTGGTGTTCGCGGACGGATTCGTCAATGACGAGAATGTCTATCTTCGACCCCTCGTCCTCCATCTGGTACTTGTTGACGCCGACGATGGTTTGTTCGCCGCGCTCGACGGCCTTCTGATATTGATAGGCCGACTCCTGAATCTCGCGCTGCGGGAAGCCCTTTTCCACCGCCGACACCATGCCGCCCATCGCGTCTATCTTGGCAAAGTAATCGAGCGCGCCGTCTTCCATCTTCTTCGTTAGGGATTCAAGGAAGTATGAGCCGCCGAGCGGGTCTACCGTGTTCACGACGCCGGTCTCTTCGGCGATGATCTGCTGCGTGCGCAGGGCGATGAGCGCGGCGCGGTCGGTCGGGAGCGCGAGCGCTTCGTCGTAGGCGTCTGTGTGCAGGCTCTGCGTGCCGCCGAGCACCCCTGCGAGAGCCTGTATGGCGACGCGGACGATGTTGTTCAAAGGCTGCTGCACGGTGAGCGAGACGCCCGCCGTCTGCGTATGGAAACGCAGTTGGAGCGTGCGCGGGTCTTTGGCGTTGAAGCGTTCGCGCATGGTGCGCGCCCAGATGCGGCGTGCGGCGCGGTATTTCGCGATCTCCTCGAAAAAGTCGTTATGCGCGTTGAAGAAGAAGGAGATGCGCGGGACGAATTCGTCCACGTCGAGACCGGCGTCAACACCCCACTGGACATATTCGATGCCGTCGCGCAGCGTGAAGGCGAGTTCCTGCATGGCGGTCGAACCGGCCTCGCGGATGTGATAGCCGCTCACGGAAATCGGGTTGTACTTCGGCACGTGGCGCGTGCAGAACTCGAAGGTGTCAATGACGAGTTTCATCGCCGGGCGGATCGGGTAAATCCACTCCTTCTGCGCAATGTACTCTTTGAGAATATCGTTTTGCAGCGTGCCGGAAATCTTGCGCCAGTCCGCGCCCTGCTTTTCCGCCACGACCAGATACATCGCCAGGAGGACAGAGGCGGGCGCGTTGATCGTCTGAGAGACGGTGACGGCTTCGAGCGGGATGCCGTCGAACAGAGTCTCCATGTCGGCCAGCGACGAGACGGCGACGCCGCACTTGCCGACTTCGCCCTCCGAGAGCATGGCGTCGGCGTCGTAGCCCATCAGCGTCGGCAGATCGTAGGCGACGGAGAGGCCGGTCTGTCCCTGAGCCGTCAGATATTTGAAGCGCGCGTTGGTCTCCTCGGGCGTGCCGAACCCGGCGAACTGGCGCATCGTCCAGAGTTTGCCGCGATAGCCGGTCGGGTGTATGCCGCGCGTGTAAGGAAACTCGCCGGGGAAAGAGGTGTCTTCGTCGAAGTTGATGTCGCGTGTGTCGGCGGGCGTGTAAAGTCTTTCCACCGCGTCGAGCGAAACGGTCTCGAAACGCTTCTTGCGCTCGGGACGCTTCTGCAACACGGGCGCAAGCGTCTCTTCTTCCCAACGCTCCACGGCGGCCTGTTCCGGCGATATGATTTCTTTGACTTCGGACATGATTTTACCTGTCTTTCCCGCGCACTACGCTTGCGGTTTCGATGTCAATATAAATTTATGACGAGATAAATAGAGTTCGATATTAGTTGACCACCGCAGGGGTGTCAACCGCATGTTCCGGCGAGAAAATGAAGGAGAATCTTAAGATGAAGTAGCGCGGCTGCCCGATTTAAACGGGCAGCCGCGCGTGGTCAGGAAGGAATCAACGTTAAGCAGAAACCAGCGGGCAGCGAACGGCGGGCGACCGGCAGAACTTGGTATGATTGCGACACTGTCCACTGCGATAAAGAGCATCCGCCTTGTCTGTTAATCAACCGGCACGACAAACTCGTTGGCGCGCACCATGTTGAGACGCGCGCGCGCGGCGGCCTCGATGGCACGCGGATCGTTTTGCAAACGCTCGGCCTCGCGCCTGAGCGAGTCGTTCGTGTTGCTGAGCGCTTGCACCTCCGTCCGCATCTGCGAAAACTTCTGCTCTGCGCCGCGCATCTCTGCGTGCGTGCGCATCGTGACGGTGACGCAGAGGGCGAAGGTGGCGAGCATGATCATGGTGAACACAGCCCAGGAGGGGATGAGTCCACCGCGGCGACGCACTTCCGCGCGCGTGCCGACGAGTTCGCGTGAAAGTTCGCGCGCCGGCGCGGCCAGCGTGAGGGGGCGTGCGGCGGGGCGTTGCGCGTTGAGACGCGAGTCAGTCCAGTAAGTATTTGCGGCCTTGTTCAAGTAGCACCTCCAACTCTTGTTCCGATTCAGATTCAGCGTAGATGCGCACCAGTGGCTCTGTCCCGGAAGGACGCAGGAGCAGCCATGAGCCATCCTCAAAGATAAATTTCACCCCGTCCGCGCGGTTCGTGCGCGCGACGCGACGCCCTCCGACCGCTTCCGGGTCGCGTTTCAATTTCTCCGGCAGCGACGCCAGAATTTCCGGCGTCAGGCGCACGCCGATGCGCCCTGCTTCGAGTCGCCCGACGCGCGCGTACAACTCGTTCAACTGCTCCGACAGGCTCGACCCGCGCGCCGCCACCGCTTCGGCCGCCAGCAGGCAGGCCAGAATGCCGTCCTTCTCCGGGTAATGACCGCGAATCGAGAGTCCGGCCGACTCCTCGCCACCGAGGATGATCTTGTCGTCGTTGATCAACTCGCCGATAAACTTGAAGCCGACCGGCGTCTCATACACGGGCAACCCGCGCGATTCGGCGACGCGATCCACCAGATGCGAAGTGGCGACCGAGCGCGCCACGCCGCCCGTCCACTCGCGCGATTCGGCGAGGTAATCGAACAGAAGCGGGATGAGTCGGTTGGGAGTGATGAACGTCCCGTCCCCGTCCAGTACGCCGAAACGATCCCCGTCTCCGTCCGTGGCGAGACCGAGCGCACAGCCGCCGCGTTTCATCGCCTCGCGCAACTCGTCCAGATGATGGTCGTCCGGTTCGGGCGAACGCCCGCCGAACATCACGTCGCGCCAATCGTGAATCGTTTCCACTTCGAGTCCGTGGTCGCGCAGGGCCGCGTCCAGGTAGCCGCGCCCCGTGCCCCACAGCGGGTCGTAGGCGTAAGTCTTGCCCGCTCCGGCAATTACGTCGAAACGGATTTTCTTTTCAAGGTCTGCGAAATAGGCCGGACGCGGGTCGTAGACTTCAATATTCCCGGCGGTTTTATCGCCTGTCACCCCTCTATCGTCCGCCTGTGCGCCCGCGATTAACGCTTCAACTTGCCGTGTGGCGTCGGGCAGGGCGGGCGCGCCGTCCGCGGTGGAAAACTTCATCCCGTTGTATTCGGGCGGGTTATGCGATGCCGTGAAGTTGATACCACCGGCCGCTCCCCGCTCTCGAATCGTGTGGGAGATGGTCGGCGTCGGCGTCGGCTGGTCGCAAAATATTGCGCTCAGTCCATTATCGGCGACCTCTTTCACACACTCGGCGGCAAATTTTTCACCCAGAAAACGCGTGTCATAGCTGACCACGAGGGACGCGCCGTCGCGAACTCCGCTCGCGCGTAAATAGCTGCAAATAGAGCGCGTTACGATTCGCACGTTGGCGAACGTGAATTCGTCGGCGATGATGGCGCGCCAGCCGGATGTTCCGAACTTGATGGGCATCTCTATCGGGGCTTCTTTGTGTCCTGTTTATGTCAAAAACTCAAGATAGTGTGCCGCTAGGTTCGGAACACTACAATGGAGTGTGCTTTGATCACGTTCAATCCTTTATCGCTCAAATGTTTAGCGACAAAGTGGCCGGAATTTAGCACGCGGCCAATACACTGTAAAGCTATTTCTTTACAACGGTTTATGCGTCTAAGTTCAACGTTTACTTGAAGTAACGGCTCTTAAGCGCTTAAAATGGCGAACGGGCAGCGAACGGAAATCCGCTATGTGGGCAAAGCACGAAATCCGCTTTATCTTGCAGCTAGATAGGGAACTGCAGGGTCGGGCACAGGTGTGGAAAACATCATTGGACTAACAAACAGCCTCGCAACATATGGGTTAAAAGGCGGGGCGTGAAGAAGATTTTGTAACAATCAACGTAATTAGTGAGCTAAGTTCGCAACTGCCTTGCTTACATGTATTTACGTGAGTGCTTCGGCCGCAAACGAGGTAAAAATCGAGGCCGCTCCGATGCGAGACGAATCGGAGCGGCCTCTATCTTATTGAGTTTGAAAGAGTTTGTGTTTAGCCGTTCATTGGACAGTATTACGGTTGCGCCCTGTGATAAGTCTGTAGCCTAACAAAAGAATAAGCGCTCCGATGACTGCAAACAAGATACGCATAATGAAACCCTGATCGTCGCCCGCGCCAAACACGTTGCGTGCGATGACAGTGCCGATGATGCCACCGACAATTCCGAGCAGGATTGTAATAATCAACCCGCCCGGGTCTTTGCCCGGCATAATTGCTTTCGCCAACGCGCCGGCTATCAGGCCGACGATAATCGCTCCAATAAAATCCATCTTGAATCCTCCTGGGTAATCTTGTTGAAATATCAAAAACTGCTGGAAAGCAGCCACGAAATCAGCAACTGTACGATTTCAAACTAGGAAATCGGTTGCGCCTGACCAGTTAGCAAGGCGCACGCCAGAGCGTTTTGTGCTTAATTCAGACCGTAATAACAGGGGCGCAGGAGACGCGGAAAGTAATCCTGTCTCGTGGTATGAACATTGCACATTTAACCGGACGACGCCTCGTGGTGTTTGGAAAAAAATCGCATTCTAACAGGAGGAACTCTTTATGGGTCTTTGGGATAAAATGTTTGGCAACGGAGCCAACGAGTCGCAGCAACAGCCGAACGCAAATCAACGCTTTGATTCGCTGAAGCAAAAATATCAGTCGGTTCTGAACATGGCTGACCAGCAACAGATTCAATTCCACAACCTGCACGTGCAGGACGATAAGCTTTTCATCAAGGGAACGGCGCCTTCGGACGAAGCCAAGGGCAAATTTTGGGATCAGATCAAACTCGTCAACCCGAATCTGGATGACATCTCGGCGGACATCAACGTGGATTCGAGCCGTGCGCAGGCGGCGACGGCGGGCGGCGGCAGCCAGAATGCGCAGACCTACATCGTCAAATCCGGCGACACGCTCTCGAAGATCAGCAAACAATTCTACGGCGATGCCCACGAGTACATGCAAATCTTCTACGCGAACCGCGACAAACTTAACGACCCTGACAAGATTCAGGTCGGCCAGGAGTTGAATATTCCTAACAAGTCTTAAACTGAATCTTCACCGTTCAAGTTGAGAGTCGAAAGAGAGCGACGCCGGGCACAAGCGCAGCCCGGCGTCGCTCTCTTTCTGCGCACAGGTTGACGCGGCGCCGCATATCTTCTCGTCACCGACGGGCGCGAATCTTGGGAGTGTCTAAATCATAGCCGCCGATGATAAGCTGTGTGCATGATTCAATGTCCACATTGTGCATCATCAGAGCAGCAAACTAAATCCGGCCACACGCGCACCGGCAGCCAGCGTTACCAGTGCAAAGAGTGTCAGCGCA
>DATHAZ010000116.1:0-1774 GCA_035296445.1 Pyrinomonadaceae bacterium
GAGGCGCGTGGCCGTGCCGACGTTGAGGCCGCTACCCGTGCCGCTCGTCGTGCCGCCCGTCGCGCCTGCGCCCGCGTTGTTTTGCGGGATGCGGAGCGTTTGCGTGCTCGCGATCTCGAAGTCCTGCGCCGCGCCCGCCCAACCGATGACGCGGAAGATGTAGTTCGTGTTCGGCAGGATGTCCGCCGTCACGATCTCGGTCGCTGCCGACGTGCCCGAACTGGAGAGCACGCGCCCTGCGGCGTCGCGCAACTCGAAGTCGAGATCGACGCCCGTGAGCGGCGAAGTCAGGATGCCCTTGACGGCGACGGCGTGCGCCTGCGAGGTGAAAGGCACGTCAACGAAGGTGACACCGTCGGCGAGTTGCAGCCCCGTGTCGCTCGCGGGAACGATGCCGCTGAAAGTCTCGCTGAAGGACGAGGTGGTGAAGTTGCCGTCAAACTTCGGCTCGGCCTCGAAGCGCGTGCCCGCGCCCGCCGGAACTTGCACGCGCGCCGTGACGACCGCGTCGAAGGTGAAGAGTTGCGTGTTCGGGTTGTTGAAGCTGATGCGGCGCGCAGCGGAAGTTTGATTCTTCTGGAGCGTCGCGCGGTAGTAGAAGCTCGCCGGAGACGCGCCGCGACCCGCGCCGAAGTTATCGGCGTTGGCGACCGAGACGGACGGGGCGGAGATCGAAACGATGCGGAAGTCAATCGGCTGGTAGATCGTGCCGTCGAACGCGCCCGCGCCGAGGTTCTTGATCGTCTGGTCGAACTCGGTCTTGCCGCCCGCGAACGAGACGTTGCTGTTCGCGGTCTGGATGTTGTTCGTCACGTCGAGAACTGCCGTGGACATCGCCGACGCCGCGCTGTTGTCGGAGACGCCGACCTGACGGTTCGAGTTCACGTTCAGAGCGCGCACGACATACTCGTAGCTCGCCGGGTTCTTCAAACCACGCGGGATGAAGACGCCTTCGATGAGGCCGCTGTCGGTGTAAGCCGACTCGTTGCCTTTGACGTAGGCGATGTGCATGAAGCCATCCGTCGAGCCGTCGCCGTCCATGTATTCGCGACCCGTGACGGGTTTGATCTGCCTGATGTTCTCTTTGCCGATCTCGCGGCGCAAGACTTCATAAGCGAACGCGCCCGCTACCGGCTGCCACGAAATCTGGTTCGACTTCGCAGAGGCCGCGCTGACCGTGACGCCCGCAGGAGCGTCGAGTTTGCCGACGGAAGAGGCAATGTCGGAGACGCGCGTGGAGATCGCCTGACGGCCTTCGGCATTCGGCGCGACGGCGTTTGTGCCGAGTTCGCGCGCGGCGAAGACCTGCTCGATGAGCGCGCGGTGCTGGCCGGGAGCGTCCGGGTCTGACGGGTCGGACGAGTAGAGCGATTGGTCCGCGATGATCATGGCGTCGCGCCCGCGCACCATCGTGTCGGGGTTGTAGGTGGAGAGCACGTAGATCGCGCCGAGCAGGATGCGTTCCCAGTTCTCCTGGCCGCGACTGATCGCTTTCGTCGCTTCGCCCGAGATGAGATCGGGGCGCGTGAAACTGCCGCCCTGTTCGGCCAGAATCATCAGTTCGCGCAAGTCCCAACCGGCGGCAGCCCAAATCTCGCCGTCGCGGTGTTCTTCAAATGCGCTGCCGCCCTGCGTGCCGAGTTGCGAATAGAGCAGGCCGGAATCGCCGTGGCGCAGGTACTGCCGTTCGTCGGGGTTGCCGCCGTTGGCGCGCACCGCCGCGCGGTAATCTTTAGCGTTCAGGATGTAGTTGCCGAGCACGGGATTTTCGCCC
>DATHAZ010000117.1:0-5016 GCA_035296445.1 Pyrinomonadaceae bacterium
AATTTTCCCACGTCCGTGCCGCGCCTGAGCCGCGCCTCGCCCCGCTCGTACTCCACGCAGCCCGCGAGCGAGACGAGGAACGGATAGTCGTCCGCGATCTCGCGCCGCGCCGTCTGAAAGTGGGCGGCGAAGTTTTCGTTCGATGCCGCCGCCACGCCGCGCTCGACGGCCGCGATCACCTCGCCGCTCAACTGCAAGACGTTGCGCCGGTCGATCTCTTCCTGCGTCGCCGCGCCCTTCGTCGCGCCCGCCGCAGATGTTCCGCCCGCGCGCCCGCCTGCGTTCACGGCGTCGCTCGTCTCGACGCCCGCGCCCTCATAGACGCTGACGCGCCCGCCCGGCTCGCTCGCGCGCACGAGTATGCGCTGCAAGGCCGACTGCCCCACGTCCTCGCGCCCCGTGACGTGGTCTCTTTCGCGCGCGTGCACCGCTTCGCGCGCCGTCAAGTAGATGTCGCCGTCGTACTCGTCGAGTTCGACGTGGACGCGCCCGTTGAAGTCGCGCTGTTGCAGGTAGCGCAAGAGCGCCGCCAGATTGACGTAAGCTGTGTCCAGATTTTCGTGCAGGGCGCGACCTTTGTCGCGAAGGCTTTCCGGCATGTCAGGCATTGAATTTACGCCTCAGTATTCGGCCACGGAAGTCTATCACAATTGCGGATTTCGGATTGTGGATCGGAAAACAAGTTCTCGCTTTTCAATCCGCATTCCGCAATCCGAAATCCGCATTGCATTTATGGTAGACTTCGCGGCGCAATTTCCAGTCCCGCTGATCGCTTCCGAGCGCGCGTGCCGCGCCGCTCAACCGTAAAACTCGATGAGCTACACAAGCCTGTTTCGTAAAAAGAGCGTCGTGCAGATCAAGCGCGACGCCGAACTCGGTCTCAGCGACGCCCACGGCGGCACTACTGCGACGGCGGACGGCGAACCGCACCTGCGCAAGACCCTCGGCGTGCTCGATCTCACGTCGCTCGGCATCGCGGCCATTGTCGGCGCGGGCATCTTCGCCATGATCGGCAACGCGGCCTTCAACGGCGGCCCGGCCGTCATCTTTCTCTTCATGTTCACGGCGATGGCCTGCGGCTTTTCGGCGCTCTGCTACGCAGAGTTCGCCTCGAAGATTCCGGTGGCCGGCTCGGCCTACACCTATGCCTATGCCTCTTTCGGTGAGCTCGTCGCGTGGATCATCGGCTGGGACCTGCTGATGGAGTACGCCATCGGCAACATCGCCGTCGCCATCTCCTGGAGCGACTATTTTACGGGGCTGCTCTCCGGCTACGGCATCAACGTGCCCGCCTACCTGACGATGGACTTCCTGAGTGCGTCGCGCGGCTACGACACCATCAACGGGTTGCTCGTGCAGGGCAGCAACCTGGAAGCCATCAACGCGATGCCTGACGTGACGAGCGGCATGCGAGAGGCTTACGCGGCGTGGACGACCGCGCCGCGCATCGGCGACATCCCCTTCATCTGCGACCTGCCCGCGCTCGGCATCGTCTTCATCATCACCGCGCTCGTCTACGTCGGCATCCGCGAGTCGAAGCGCGCCTCGAACATCATGGTCGCGTTGAAGCTCGCCGTCATCCTCCTTGTCATCGTGCTCGGCTCGTTCTACGTCAACCCGGCGAACTGGTCGCCCTTTGCGCCGAACGGAGCGTCGGGCGTCCTGAAGGGTGTGGCGGCCGTCTTCTTCGCCTTCATCGGCTTCGACGCGCTCTCGACCACGGCCGAGGAATGCAAGAACCCGACGCGCGATCTGCCGCGCGCGATGATCTACTCGCTCATCATCTGCACGACGCTCTACATCATCCTCGCGCTCGTTTTGACCGGCATGGTCAGTTACAAACAGTTGCAGGTGGGCGATCCTCTGGCGTTCGTCTTCGGCCCGGAGGGCGCGAATCTGCCGTGGATGTCGGGCATCGTGGCGGTCAGCGCGGTTATCGCGATTGCGACCGTGCTCCTGGTCTTCCAACTCGGACAGCCGCGCATCTGGATGGCGATGTCGCGCGACGGTTTGCTGCCGCCGATCTTCTCAAGCATCCACCCGCGCTTCAAGACGCCGTGGTTCTCCACGATCATCACCGGCCTCGTCGTCGCCATCCCGTCGCTCTTTATGAATTTGACGGAAGTGACCGATCTCTCCAGCATCGGGACGCTCTTTGCCTTCTGTCTCGTCTGCGGCGGCGTGCTGCTCGGCGCGCACACGCGCGGACTTGAGAAGGTGGAGAACGAGCGCAGCTTCGTCCCTTACATCAACTCGCAGTACATCGTGCCCGCCATCTTCTTCATCGCGTGGGGCGCGCTGCTCTACTTTAATGAGGCGGGCGTGCGCGCGTTCTTCAGTTTCACAGACCCGACCGACGCGTCGCTCGGCGCGTGGGAAGTTTTCCGCCACAAGATTCCGCTCTACGCCTACATCATCCTCTCGTTCGTCATGGTCTATTTCTGTTTCCGGCGGCGGCTCTCGCTGATCCCGGTGCTCGGCTTGATGAGTTGCAGCTATTTGATGACCGAACTCGGCATCACTAACTGGACGCGCTTCGGCCTCTGGCTCCTCGTCGGTCTCGTCCTCTATTTCCTGTACGGCTACGGCCACAGCAAACTCAGCCACCCGGCCACAACGACAAGCGCGGCCGAATAAGACCGCTCGACGGGCGGGCGGCTCGTTAAAACACGATGAAAATTCTCGTACTGGGCGCGGGGCGCATGGGACTCGGCGCGGCCTACGACCTCGCGCACAACTCCGCGGACGTTCAAGCCGTCACGGTCGCCGATATTGATGCGGAGCGAGCGCGCTCCGTCGCTGCCGCCGTGGGGAGCGAGAAACTTGCGCCTGCGCAAATTGATGTGAACGATCAGGCGCAGACCGTCGCGCTGATGCGCGGGCACGACGCGGTTGTCAGTTGCGTCACCTACTTTCACAACCTGCAACTGGCGCGCGCGGCCATCGAGGCGCGCGCCAACTTCTGCGACCTCGGCGGCAACAACTCGGTCGTCGCCTCCGAACTCGCGCTCGACGCCGAGGCGCGCGCGGCCGGCATCAACATCATCCCCGACTGCGGCCTCGCGCCCGGCATGGTCTCCGTCCTGGCGATGCACGGCGCGGCGCGCTTCGACGAACTCGAAGCCATCTACATCCGCGTCGGCGGCCTGCCGCAAGCCCCGCGTCCGCCGCTCAACTACCAGATCGTCTTTTCGGTCGAAGGTCTGATCAACGAGTACGTCGAGCGGGCGCGCGTGATTCGCGGCGGGCAGATCGTCGAGGTCGAATCGCTCACGGAGATCGAGTCGTTGTCGTTCCCCGCGCCCTTCGAGCGCATGGAAGCCTTCCAGACTTCCGGCGGCACGTCCACCTTGCCCGACACCTTCCACGGTCGCTTGCAGGAACTCGACTACAAAACCATCCGCTACCCCGGCCACTGCGAACAGTTCAAACTACTCGCAGACCTCGGACTCGCGGCGAGCGAAGAAATTGACCTCGACGGCACGCGCGTCCGCCCGCGCCGCCTGCTCGGCGAGTTGCTCACGCGTCGCCTGCCCGCCGACGAACCCGACGTGGTGCTCGTCCGCCTCGCCTTCCGCGGGCGCAGGGAAGGCAGCGAAGCGCGTTTGCGCTACGACATCATTGACCGCTTCGACGAGCGCACCGGCCTCTCCGCGATGATGCGCACGACGGCCTTTCCCGCCTCCATCATCGCGCAGATGATGGCGCGCGGCGAGACCATGACGCGCGGCGCGCGCCCGCAGGAACTCGTCATCCGGCCTGATATATTCGTCGCCGCGCTCGCCGCGCGGAACATTAAAATCGAGGAGCACGTTAGTTAAAATCAGCGGCTTTAAAATTGGAGGGAGCGAATTGCCATGTCCCCCGAAACGATCTTCTCCATTTGCACCAAACTCGTCATGCCCGGCTGGCTGCTGCTCATCTTCGCGCCGCGCTGGAAATGGACGGCGCGCTTCGTCGCCGCCTGCGTGCTGCCGCTCGCGCTCGCCGTCGTTTACCTGATTCTGGTCGCCACACACTTCGGGCAGTCTGAGGGCGGCTTCGGCTCGCTCGCCGACGTGGGACTGCTCTTTCGCAACCCGCACAACCTGCTCGCCGGTTGGATTCACTATCTCGCCTTCGACCTCTTCATCGGCGCGTGGGAGGTGCGCGACGCGCGTGCGTTAGGAATTCATCACCTGCTCGTCGTGCCCTGCCTCGTGCTCACCTTCCTGTTCGGCCCCGTCGGGCTGCTGCTCTATTTCGTGCTGCGCTTCGCCGTCAAGCGCGAGTTTCTCGTGGGAGGTGCGGATGAACGCGCGTGAATTGATGCGGGAAGTTTACCGGCGCGAACCCGTGCTGGCGTGGACTGGCTGGCTGCACGTCGCGCTGCTCGTCCTGTTCGTCGTCTTCGCCTTCCTCGACGGGCGCACGGTGACGGGCGTCAACCCCTGGCTCAAGCCGTCGAAGTTCGCCATCTCAATCGCCGTCTACACTTTCACGCTCGCGTGGTTCATGCCGCACCTGTCGCACTACCGTCGTGCCGTTAAGTTCATCAGTTGGGGCACGGCATTCGTCTTCGTCGGCGAGATGATCTGCATCATCTCGCAGGCGGCGCGCGGCGTGCCCTCGCACTTCAACATCTCTTCGGCCTACGACGCGAGCGTCTTCGCCCTGATGGGACTTTTGATCATCTTCAACACGGTGCTCGTCCTCATCATGCTGCTCCTCTTCTTCGGAAAGACCGACCCGCTGCCGCACGCATACCTGTGGGGCATCAGGCTCGGCCTCTTTCTCTTTTTCATCGCCAGCGTCGAGGGCTACGCGATGGTCAGCAACATGGGGCACACGGTGGGGCTGCCGGACGGCGGGGCGGGCTTGCCCATCGTCAACTGGAGCACGCGCGCCGGCGACCTGCGCGTCGCGCACTTTCTAGGCTTCCACGCGCTGCAAATTTTGCCGCTCGCCGGTTACTCCTTCGCCCGCTGGCGCACGGACGCCGTGCGCCGCCGCGCCGTCTCGCTCGTGCTCGCGCTC
>DATHAZ010000118.1:0-9607 GCA_035296445.1 Pyrinomonadaceae bacterium
GAAGATGCGGTCGTAGATTTCAAAGAGCGCGCGCCCGTACACGTTGTCGCGCCCGAAGACCTGCTGAGAGCGACGCCAGAAGTGTTCCTCGAAATCGCTCGCGTTGACGCCGTGGTTGACGACGCAATCGGCGGCGAGCCGCGCCGTGACGAGAGCGCTCTCGACGCCGTTCTTTAAGTAGCGCGAGTCGGACGCGTCGCCGACGATACAGAAGCGGTCGCTGTAGGGCAGGCGCGCCGCGCCGACGGCGACGCGCGGGTGGCAATGGCAATCGAGCTTCCAATCGGCGGGCAGGTAATCGCGCATGTAGGATTCGCGCAGGAGGCGTTCGGTCGAGACGACATCCACGTTCTCGCCGATGGCCGTCACCGTGACGTGCTCGCCCTTCGGGATCAACGCCACGTAGCGCACGTCCGTCTGCTTGAGGACGAAGAAGTGGATCAGCTTGCCGAGCCGCTCGCGCTGAAACTCTTCGGGCACGCGCGCCTCGATGACGCACGTCTTCCACGTCGGCGGCGGTTGATAACCGTAGACGAGCCGCGCGCCGAGTTGCGAGTTGACGCCGAACGCGCCGACGACGAGGTCGTATTCCGTGCGCCCGCCCTCGTGCGTGCGAATGGCGGGTCGCCCTTCGAGCGTATCGGGCACATCTATGTCGTGGACGTTCTGCGCGATGTGTCGTGCGCCGAGTTTCAGAGCCTGATCCAGTAAGAACTGATCGAAGCTGCGGCGGCCTTCGGGCTTCTCAGTGCTGACAGGCCCCGCCCCGCGATAGACGCCGTAGATGCGCCGCCCCGGTTCATTTTCGAGACGCGCCGAGGCATCCTGATAATGCACGGCGTAGCCTTCGAGTTCGTAGTGGATGACTTCCGGGGGGATATTCGTCGTGGTGTGCTCGATCTCTTCGATGAGGTTGTGGCCGATAGCCCCGGCGCACATGTTGCAGCCGGGCGCGCCCTTCTTCGCGAAGTTCTTGCCGTCGTAGATTTCCACCTCGACGCGCAGGCCGAGCGAACGCGTGCGGCGCAGCAGTTCGATGGCGAAGAACGACCCAGCGGGGCCTGCCCCCACGACCGCGATGCGACTCCCTGACGTGAGATAGGTCGGCTGCGACATACAACGCGCGCACCTCAAACGCTACCTTCGACGGCCGGACGAAACTTTAACGAAGGGGAGGCGAACGCTCGGACGCTCGCGATGGGGGAAACGCTCCGACTCGGTTAGCCGACGCGTCGAAAATTCAACCTCGTGAATTTCAATCTTGCGGCAAAGCATAGGCGCGCGCCCGAAACCGTGTCAACATAATTGCCGCCCGCCGGCGCGCATGGCCGGCAGGCGTAAAGGAGAAAAATGTTTATCGCTGTGTATCGCTGGAAGTTGAAAGAGGGACAGGAAGAGAAGTTTAGGGAAGGCTGGCGCAGGCGCACCGAAGAGATTTACCGGAAGTGCGGCAGCCTCGGCTCGCGCCTGCACCGGGCTGAAGACGGGACGTGGGTGGCCTATGCCCAGTGGCCGGAGAGGCGGGATTGGGAGGCGGCGCGGCAAGTCGCGATTACCGACACGGAAGCCCCGGCCTTGATGAAGGAAAGCGTCGAAGCGTCGTACCCGGAAATGCTGATGGAGGTGACGGACGACTTATTCGCATCGCGTATATTTTCCACGGCGGATGAATAGTCGCCCGATACTTTCCTTTCAGACAGAACCAACAGGGATGTAGACGCGCGAAGCATTGACGGAACAAAGTCGGCCGCGTGGTGTCTGATAGTTGCTCGTCAACTTCACGGTTCACGGAGGCGCGGATGATACTCGCGATTCTTAACATCCTGGTGGCGTTGTTTCTCGGCTACGGCGCGGTTGAAGAGTTTTGGATCAGGGGCGTGCGGGGCGGGGAGATGCAGCCGCTCGTCGTCGGGCTGACGGGTGCGTTCGTGAGCGTCCTGCTCGCACTCTCCGGCGTGTGGCTGTTGCGTCGTCGTCCCGATGCGCGCACGCTTGCCGTCGTCGCGGCCGTGCTGTCAATCGCGTTTCACGTGTACGCGGCGTGCCCGCCGCACCGGAACGTAGGGATACTGGTGTTGCTCGTCGGGGCGGGCTACGGGTTGTTGCTGCTGGGCGTCATGTTCATGCCGGGAGGGAGAAAAGCGCAGACGGCATAAGCCGTGCCCGGCGTTTGCTCGCCGCGCGGAGTTGAATTTCAAGTGATGAAAACAGAGACGGGGACTTTGCATGTGCAGAGTCCCCGTCTCTGTTTTTGCGACGGGGTTGATTAATCAGCCGCGGTGGCCTCTGCGGCCGGAGATGCGAGGGGGCGTCCGATGCCTTCGGCGACGCGTCGCCCATAGTCCTCATCGCATTTCGAGAGCAGCGTGATCATGCGCTCCTGTATGTCCGGGTTGCACTGCCTGAGAGCGCCCGCGAGGTTCAGGACGAGTTCGTTGCGCTCCCAATCTTCCATCGTGCGGTAACGCTCGCCCGCCTGTTTGAAGTCGTTCGTCCGGCTGATCTTCTGCCGGACGACCGCGCCTTCGGCGTGAGGCGTGTGCTCGCGCCCCGCGCGCGGGGCTTCCCGCAACCCGCCCCGGCTGCTCGGCTCGTAGTTGACGTGCGGGTTCTCACCCGCCTCTATGCCGTCAACGTGGTAGGCCATCTGCCCGTCGCGCTGGTTCGTGGCGACGTGCTTTTTGGGTCGGTTGATCGGCAGTTGCAAATAGTTCGTCCCGACGCGGTAACGCTGCGTGTCGGAGTAAGAGAAGGTGCGGCCTTGCAGCATCTTGTCGTCGGAGAAGTCGAGGCCGTCAACGAGCACGCCCGTGCCGAAGGCCGCCTGTTCCACTTCGGCGAAGTAGTTCGCGGGATTGCGGTCGAGCACCATGCGCCCGACGGCGAGCATCGGAAATTGCTCCTCCGGCCAGATTTTCGTGTCGTCGAGCGGGTCGAAGTCGAGTTCTTCGTGATAATCGTCGGACATGATCTGCACGCGCAGTTCCCACTGGGGGAAGTCGCCGCGCTCGATGGCGTCGAACAAGTCCTCAGTCGCGTGATTGAAGTTCGTGATGCGGTCGGCCTGTTCTTGCGTCAAAGAGCGCACGCCCTGCTTCGGAATCCAGTGATACTTGACGAGCACGCCCACGCCTTCCGCGTTCACCATCTTGTAGGTGTTGACGCCCGCGCCTTCCTGCTCGCGGTAGTTGGCCGGGATGCCGCGCGGGCTGAACAGCCACGAGATCATATGCATCGCCTCGGGCGTCAGGCTGATGAAGTCGAAGATGCGATTCGGGTCTTGCCGGTTCGTCACGGGGTCGGGCTTGAAGGCGTGAACCACGTCGGGAAACTTCAGGGGGTCGCGTATGAAGAACACTTTGAGGTTGTTGCCGACCAAATCCCAGTTGCCGTCTTCGGTGTAGAACTTGACGGCGAAGCCGCGCGGGTCGCGCAAATTTTCGGGCGAATGGCCGCCGTGGATGACGGTCGAGAAGCGCACGAAAACGGGCGTGCGCTTGCCCTTCTCCTGAAAAAGTTTGGCGCGTGTGTAACGGCTGGCCGGTTCATCGCCAATCGTGCCGTAAGCCTCGAAATAGCCGTGCGCGCCCGCGCCGCGCGCGTGGACGACGCGTTCCGGGATGCGCTCGCGGTCGAAGTGCGTGATCTTCTCAAGGAACTGGTAGTTCTCCAGCACGGTCGGGCCGCGCTCGCCCACCGTGCGCGTGTTCTGATTGTCGTAGACGGGATGGCCTTGCCGGTTCGTGAGGACGGGCTGCTCCCCGGCGGTCGCGCCGCCCTCCTCTTCCGCGGGCTGACCGCTCTTTTTCTCATCGCTCATGTAACAACTTTTCTCCCTTCGCTGGTTAAGAACAATAATTATTATCGTCTCGATGCCAAAAAAAATTTACCGGCGGCAATCGCGGCAGTGGCCTAAGATTTCCAGCCGGTAGTCTTTCACTTCGAACCCCGCCTGCGGCTTGACCTGCTTGAGCCACGCCGAACCTTCGACGGCGTTCAAGTCCCAGACCTTCCCGCACGACAGGCAGCGCGTGTGGTAATGATGGTCGGTGCGTATGTCGTAGCGGGCGGCGGCGTCGCCGTAAGTGAGCTTGGAGACGACCTCGCACTTGATGAGCGCCTCCAGATTTTTATAGACGGTCGCCAGGCTGATGCGGGGCAGGCGCGGCTTCACGGCGAGATAAATCTCTTCGGCCGTCGGGTGGTGCTCGACGCCGCTCAGATACTCGTAGACGGCCGTGCGCTGCGACGTTAGTTGCACGCCCCGTTCGTGAAGCGTCCGTCGCAACGCTTCGCGCTCGTTTATTTTTTTCTTCGCCGCCACCTGAAAATTATTCACCCCGTTTCGACACTTCGCGCTCATCATTAATCAGGTCGCCGCGAAAGTCAATAATAATTATTGACTTGTAAAACGCGAAGCTACGCCGCGCGGGCGGCCGGGGAAATATGTCACCCGTCGGGTGGGTTGGGCATTATAATCCGCGTCCGAATGAAGACGCCCGTGTTGACGATGCTCGCGCTCTCGGCCTTCGCCGCGAACTCCGTCCTGTGCCGTTTGGCTCTGGGCGGGGCGACGATTGACGCGGCGAGTTTCACTACGGCGCGCCTGACCTCCGGCGCGTTGATGCTGTTAATCATCACGGCTTCGGTCAACAAAAGTTTGCCGTCGCTTCGGCGGCGCGGCGTCAGATTCATCCCGGCGTTGCTGCTGTTCCTCTACGCGGCGGCGTTTTCCTTCGCTTACACGGGACTGACGACGGGGACGGGTGCGCTGATCCTGTTCGGCTCGGTGCAGGCGACGATGCTCTTGGCCGCGCTGCGTTCCGGCGAACGCCCGCACCCGTGGGCCTGGGCGGGACTCGCGCTCGCGCTCGCCGGTCTGGTGTATCTGGTGTTGCCGGGTCTGAGCGCGCCGCCGCCCTTGAGTTCGGCTTTCATGGCCGTCGCGGGCATTTCGTGGGGGCTGTACTCGCTCGGCGGGCGCGGCGCGACCGACCCGCTCGCCGACACGACCAATAATTTTGTGTTGTCGCTGCCGCCGGCTTTCGCCGTCAACCTGCTCACATTAAGCGGCGGCACACACGTCTCCGCGAAGGGCGTCGCGCTCGCCGTCCTGTCGGGCGCGCTGGCTTCGGGCGTGGGCTACGTCGTGTGGTACGCCGCGCTGAGGGGTTTGACGGCGACGCGCGCGGCGACGGTGCAGTTGTCGGTGCCGGTGCTGGCGGCCGTCGGCGGCGTCATCTTCATGTCGGAGAACGTGTCGCTGCGACTGCTGCTGGCGGCGACGGTGATTCTTGGGGGCGTCGCGCTCGCGCTCACAGGCCGCGCGCGAACGACGAAGACGGCCGGGCGCGTCCGTCATTGAAAGCTGCGCGGACGCATGCGGGTTGAATTCGGTCGCAGAGAGACAGGGGCAAGACGGGTATCGCCGCGATCTCCCGCGCCGCACGCCGGCGATCTTCCGCGACCTCGGTTCTCGCTCAAGCGCGCAGTGAGCGGAGAGCGAGCCGGGAGAGCTTTAACAATCTCGCCGCGGCAAATTTCCGGCATTGCCCGCGCTTTCACTTTGAGGGAATTTTGTGCGATGCTGTCGGCATAGCTCGCGCCGTTTCCGGGGTGGGGGAAATTATTTTGAGGGGAGCGAAAGAAATGCGTTTATTTATTTCGACGGTTGCCGCGCTCGTATTGTGCGTCTGCGCGCTCGTGGCCTGTAGCCCGCAGGACGGGAGCGCGCCGGCCGCCAAGAGCGCACCGGCCGCCAAGAGCGCGCCCGCGACGAACGGCGGCACGACCGCCCAGGCGGCGAAACCCACGGCCGGGCAGAATGCCGAGGAGACGCGCCGCATCTCTATCGAGGAGTCGCAGGCGGCCGTCACGGCCGGCACAGCCCTCATCGTTGACGTGCGCGACGAATCGTCTTACAAGACCAGCCACATCAAGGGCGCGAAATCCGTCCCGTTGCAGCAGTTCGACAAGCGTATCGGCGAGTTGCCGACGGACAAGTTGATCATCACCTACTGCGCTTGACCGGCCGAACAGACCAGCGCCCGTGCGGTGCAGATGCTCAACGCCAAAGGAAACAAGAACGCCGCCGCCATGCTCGGCGGTTGGAACGCATGGACGGCCGCGAAACTCCCGGTTGAGAGCGCGCAGTGAGGGGAATAGCTGATAGCCATTAGCCGTTAGCTATCAGCCGTCAGCCGTCAGCAATCAAGGCAGTTAGAAATAAAGGCAGCCGAAGAAATGTCTTCGGCTGCTTTTTTGCTTTTCAAGCTTAACGCTCTTTAGCTTTTCGCCGTGACGGCTGACGGCTTGACGGCTGATTGCTCTTGTCACGTCCAGCGCAGCCCCGCGATGCGTTCGAGTTGGGGGGTGAAGCCGAAGCGCGTCAGGGCGCGCGGGCGACGCTCGGCGAGGGCGGCGAGTTCGCGCGCGACTTCGCGACGCACGCCCCGCGCGCGTTCGCCCGTCGCGGCCACGCGCTCCACGACGCGGCGCAGAGACTCGCTCGTGCCCGCCACGAATTTCTCCACGTCCGTGCCGCGCCTGAGGCGCGCCTCGCCCCCCTCATACTCCACGCAGTTGCCGAGCGAGACGAGGAAGGGATAGTCGTCCGCGATCTCGCGCCGCGCCGCCTGAAAGTGCGCGGCAAAGTTTTCGTTCGATGCCGCCGCCACGCCGCGCTCCACCGCCCCGATCACTTCCCCGCTCAACTGCAGGACGTTGCGCCGGTCAATCTCATCCTGCGTGCCTGCCCCGCTCGCCGCCCCGCCCTGCTCTCCGGCCGCGCCCGCCGCGCGCCCCGTCTCGCCCCCTGCGGCTGCGCCTTCGTAGACGCTGACGCGCCCGCCCGGCTCGCTCGCGCGCACGAGGATGCGCTGCAAGGCCGACTGCCCCACGTCCTCGCGCCCCGTGACGTGATCTCTCTCGCTCGCGCGCACGGCCTCGCGCGCCGTCAGATAAATGTCGCCGTCATACTCGTCGAGTTCGACGTGGACGCGCCCGTTGAAGTCGCGTTGTTGCAGGTAGCGCAACAGCGCCGCCAGGTTGACGTAAGCTGTGTCGAGATTTTCGTGCAGGGCGCGACCTCGGTCGCCACGACTTTCCGGCATGTCAGTCATCGAATTTAAGCATCAGGATTCGGCCGCAGAAGTCTAGCACAATTTCGGATTGCGGATTTCGGAATGCGGATTAGAAAACAAGTTAATGCTTTTCAATCCGAAATCCGCATTCCGCATTCCGCAATTGTGCTAGACTTTGCGGCGCAATTTCCAGTCCCGCTGGTCTCCCTGACGGCACGCGCGCCTCGCGCGCCGCTCAACCGGAAAACTCGATGAGCTACACAAACCTGTTTCGTAAAAAGAGTGTCGTGCAGATCAAGCGCGACGCCGAACTCGGTTTCAGCGACGCTCACGGCGGCGCAGCGGACGGCGAACCGCACCTGCGCAAAACGCTCGGCGTGCTCGATCTCACCTCGCTCGGCATCGCGGCCATCGTCGGCGCGGGCATCTTCGCCATGATCGGCAACGCGGCCTTTAACGGCGGCCCCGCCGTCATCTTCCTTTTCATGTTCACGGCGATGGCCTGCGGCTTCTCCGCGCTCTGCTATGCGGAGTTCGCGTCGAAGATTCCGGTGGCGGGTTCGGCCTACACCTACGCCTACGCATCTTTCGGCGAACTCATCGCGTGGATCATCGGCTGGGATTTGCTGATGGAGTATGCCATCGGCAACATCGCCGTCGCGATCTCGTGGAGCGATTACTTCACGGGGTTGCTCTCCGGCTACGGCATCAATGTGCCCGCTTACCTGACGATGGACTTCCTGTCCGCTTCGCGCGGCTACGACACCATCAACGGCCTCATCGCGCAGGGCAGCAATCTCGAAGCCGCGAGCGCCATGCCCGATGTGACGAGCGGCATGAGGGAAGCTTACGCGGCATGGACGACCGCGCCGCGCGTGGGCGGCATACCCATCATCTGCGATTTGCCCGCGCTCGGCATCGTCTTCGTCATCACCGCCATCGTCTACATCGGCATCCGCGAATCGAAGCGCGCGTCGAACGTGATGGTCGCGTTGAAGCTCGCCGTCATCTTCCTCGTCATCGTGCTCGGCGCGTTCTACGTCAACCCGGCGAACTGGTCGCCCTTTGCGCCGAACGGTGCGAGCGGAGTTTTGAAGGGCGTGGCGGCGGTCTTCTTCGCCTTCATCGGCTTCGACGCGCTCTCGACCACGGCCGAGGAGTGCAAGAACCCGACGCGCGACCTGCCGCGCGCGATGATCTACTCGCTCATCATCTGCACGACCCTCTACATCGTGCTCACGCTCGTGCTGACCGGGATGGTCAGTTACAAACAGTTGCAGGTGGGCGACCCTCTGGCGTTCGTGTTCGGCCCGGAAGGCGCGAATCTGCCGTGGATGTCCGGGATAGTTGCGGTCAGCGCGGTCATCGCCATTGCGACCGTGCTGCTGGTGTTCCAACTCGGACAGCCGCGCATCTGGATGGCGATGTCGCGCGACGGCCTGCTGCCGCCGATCTTCTCAAGCATCCACCCGCGCTTCAAGACGCCGTGGTTCTCCACGATCATCACCGGCCTCGTCGTCGCCATCCCGTCGCTCTTTATGAACCTGACGGAAGTGACCGATCTCTCCAGCATCGGCACGTTGTTCGCCTTCTGTCTCGTCTGCGGCGGCGTGCTGCTCGGCGCGCACACGCGCGGGCTGGAGAAGAGCGAGAACGAGCGCACCTTCGTCCCCTATATCAACTCGCAGTACATCGTGCCCGCCATCTTCTTCATCGCGTGGGGCGCGCTTCTCTATTTCAATGCCGAGGGAGTGCGCACGTTCTTCAGTTTCACAGACCCGAGGGATGCGTCGCTCGGCGCGTGGGAAGTGTTCCGCCACAAGATTCCGCTCTATGCCTACATCATTCTCTCGTTCGTCATGGTCTATTTCTGTTTCCGGCGGCGGCTCTCGCTGATACCCGTGCTGGGTCTGATGAGTTGCAGCTATTTGATGACTGAACTCGGCATCTCCAATTGGACGCGCTTCGGCCTCTGGCTCATCGTCGGACTCGTCCTTTACTTCCTGTACGGCTACGGCCACAGCAAACTCAGCCACCCCGCTGTAACGTCGGGCGCGGATGAATGAGCCTGCGCAACGGACAGGCGACTCGTTAAAACACGATGAAAATTCTCGTACTCGGCGCGGGGCGCATGGGGCTTGGCGCGGCCTACGACCTGGCACACAACTCTCCCGACGTTCAGGCCGTCACCGTCGCGGACATCGACGCGGAGCGCGCGCGCGCGGTCACGGCCGCAGTCGGGGGCGACAAACTCGCGCCCGCCGCGCTTGACGTAAACGATCACGCGCGGACGGTTGCGCTGATGCGCGGGCACGACGCGGTCGTCAGTTGCGTCACCTACTTTCACAACCTGCAACTGGCACATGCGGCCATCGAGGCGCGCACGAACTTCTGCGACCTCGGCGGCAACAATGCCGTCGTCGCCGCCGAACTCGCGCTCGATGCGGAAGCGCGCGCGGCAGGGATCAACATCATCCCCGACTGCGGCCTCGCGCCCGGCATGGTCTCCGTCCTCGCGGCGCACG
>DATHAZ010000119.1:0-61151 GCA_035296445.1 Pyrinomonadaceae bacterium
GTTTCGCGGCTCTTGCCTCTCAACTTTCTTTATAAAGCGATTTTCAGACCGGGCTCGGAACTATGTTGTTAGCTCATCGGTAGAGTAGGTATGGTTTGCGGCTTTCACGAAACTCCGCGGCCTCTCTTTCCCACTCCTCCAGAAGGGGTTGGAGCCGGCCGCTTTCGATGGCGAGCCTCACCTTGTCCGACCCGGTGAGGCGGTCGATGGTCGCCGTCCAGGAGAAGTCGCGCGGGTGCCGCCTGCGGATCTCGTCGATGAGCAGGAGCGACGTGCGCACCGGGCGGTACGCCCGCCGGTCAGTGATGGCGAAGCGGATTGCCGGGATCGCCTGCCCCTTATATTTGGCGGTCGTCGGCGACACCGACATCATGATGGCTTCAAACCGGACGCCGGGGAGCCGCCGCTCGTTCATGACACGGGCTACTTCCCGCGCGTCCAGCCAAGGGGCGCCGATCTGCTCGAAGGGTCGGTTGGTGCCCCTGCCCTCGGTCAGGTTAGTGCCCTCGAAGTAGACCGATCCGGGGTAGCTCGTCAACGCGGCCAGGGAGCGCAGGTTGGGAGAGGGATTCACCCAAGGCAGTCCGGTCTGGTCGAACCACTGCGAGCGCCGCCAGTTCGCCACCCGCGCGACGATGAGATTCGCCCCAATGCCGTACTTCCGGTTGAAGAGGGTGGCGAGCTCGCCGACCGTCATCCCGTGGCGCGCCGGGATGGGGTACATGCCCACGAACGATTTGAACCTGGGGTCGAGCAGGGCGCCTTCTACAATTTCCCCGCCGATGGGGTTAGGACGATCCAAGACGACGAACGGGATACCCTTCCTCGCCGCCGCCTGCATTGACAGAGCCATGGTGGAGACGTAAGTCCAGGTGCGCCCCCCGACCTCCTGTAGATCGTAGACCAGAACGTCCACATCCTTCAGCATCTCCTGCGTGGGGCCGCGATCCTCAGATAGGTAGAGGGAATAGACGGGAACGCCCGTCCTGTGATCGGTCTCGTCTACGATCTTCTCACCCGCCTCCGCCGTGCCCCTTATGCCGTGCTCGGGGGCTAGCAGTGCGACCAGCCTGAGATCACGGTGCCTCGCGATCAGATCAATATCGGAGGTCGCAGACCTGTCGATCCCGGTGTGGTTGGTGATAAGGCCGACCCGCTTTCCCCTGAGCGCCTGCGGCACGTCGGCGAGAAAAGTCTCGATGCCGGGGCGAAGCGGCGGGGCGGAGGCGCGCGGTGCAACGCCGGCGGGCAGCGACGCGTCCGCAGAGTGTGCGGGGGACTGCGCCGGTGTCATCGCACACGCGGCAAGCAGCAACAGGGCAGGAGCAAAGACCTTCATTGTTATGACTACACCATCTCCCCGGCCTCACGCCACACGCGGGCGCGCGCCGTAATTCCGACTAAATCGTATCGTAATCAGTTCGGTCTTTCACAAACAGTCTATTATCTCGCGAGCGCCTAACGCTCGAATTAACCGGGCACGGCATAGAGCATTGATTTACACCGTAGAAATCAAGCATGAAAGCCGTCCAGTTACGCGCTCCAGTTGGATGAGTTGTTAGGTGGCGGGCTTGGATGATTCATACTTATTCGTAAAATAAGCATTATCGGAATTATGCTTCTTAGATGTAAATGACGCTTGTTAATTAAAACGGATATTAGAATAATAGGTATGAAACCTCGTGTGAAACAGATGCTGGACGAACATTTTCAGAAGGTTGTGGGACATCTCTTAAGACTTAACTATTCCGCCGAATTGTCACGCAGACTCAGGTGCTTGCAGCGTGTAACGCCTTTGTCCAAGCCGTTCGGATACCACCAGCCTGTGTTGTTGCAATCAAGGCAGGTTTGACCATTCGGGACAACATTTGTGGTCTTGGGCTGGTCGGGCAATTCCCTGCCCTCGGCTTGTGCCTGCTTCTTGTCTATTTTCCAGAGCCTGCGGCGCAGATGTTCGGACAAGAAGGCCGGCACGTTCGAGACCGTGGTGCGCGCCGCAGCTATACGTAGTTCTGCGATCAGGACTTCGGCCAGTTCTTTCCACTTTGCGGCGTCAGCGGCCCTTGGTGATTTGCCTGTGAGTTCATTCGTGATTTTGCGGAACGATTCCGTGAGTTCGGCGAAAGCCTCATCATCAAATTTCTCTTCTTTAGTATTAAAAGAAGTCTTAGGAATTGCGTAAGTATCTTTATTTTCATCAGGTTTACCCAACCCAACCCAACCCAGAAATTGGGTTGGGTCTAGTCCCAATTTCTGGGTTGGGTTGGGTTGGGATAGGTTGGGTTGGGTTGGGTTGGGTAATTCCTCATAAATGAAGACTTCGTAGAGTGACCCTTCATGGCTGCCGAGGTCGTGTTCGGCTTTGATCCAGCCGATGGATGTCAGGATATTCAGGTTGACCGCGATGGTGTTTTTACTGCGAATGTTTGACCAAGCCATCAGTTCGCGCTTCGTGGCTTGAATGGTGCGCTTCGGAACAATCGCTCCGCGGGTCTTTAAGAATAGGGCGTTGTATAACTTCTGGCTCGTACCGGGGAATAGTCCGGCCGGCAGGGCATCCCGGTCGAGACTGTTATGCCTGCGGTTGAAATCTTTCGCTGCTGCGATTGGGTTGGGTTGGGTTGCGTCGGGTTGGGATAGGTTGGGATGGGTTGGGATGGGTTGGGGCTGCTCCGGTGTTTGCGCCGACTCGGCTGCTTTAGCTTCTTTGAAAGGATTGAACAATCCGTCATCGGGTCGCGCATCCGGCACGCTGATAACGGAGACTTCGCGCCTTTGTGGCTTAGGCTTCTTTGACGGTGTCATTCGCTACCTCGCAGCACGCGCAGGGAACTGCCCTTCGCAGAGACCCCCAGGCGTTTCAGCATTTCGTCGGCCAGTGAAGAGTATTGTTCGGCTGCTCTTGAGTTTGGCGCGTAGAACTGGATCGGCTGGTGCATTGAGGGCGCTTCCTCAAGTTTGGCCGTGCGGTGAATAATGGTCTCAAAAGTCTTGTCCGGCAGCTTCTCGGTCAGGCCACGATAGGAAGCCCCGGCGACTCCCACACGAGTATCATAGATGGTACAGACCGCGCCGAGTATGGTTAGGGCTTCGTTCAACTCTTTGGCGTTATTGATAACTGTCAACAGGTCGCTGAGGCCGGACAAGGCGAAAGGCGCTGCCTGCACGGGGATCAGCACGTAGTCGGCGGCAGTGAGTGCGGCTGTCAACAGCAACCCGAAGTTCGGTGGTGTGTCAACGATTACGAAATCGTATGCATTACCCAGATCACGCAGGGCAGAGCGGAGTTTAGTCACCGATAGGGCGCTCTCCCTGTCGAAATTTGCCAGAGCCAAAGTTGCCGGCACGATGTCCAGGTGAGGGACTTCGGTCGTCATGCGCCGCTCCTTGATCGGCCTGCCCTCACCTATGACTACATCGGCTAGCGAGACTTGCACCATCTCGGGGGCGATGAATATCTGTGTGGCATTAGCCTGCGGGTCGGCATCAATCAGAAGTGTCTCGTACTCGCGCAAGGCGAGTTCAGTAGCAATCATGGCGGCGGTGGTGCTTTTGCCGACTCCACCCTTTTGATTAGCGATAGCTATCGTGATCATGCTGCCTTAGCCCTCACCTGTAGCGCCAGCACATCTTGCCGACTAACCAATTTGGCGCGTTCGTCAAGAGGATCGTTGAATGTAGCAAGCTTGCCGCTGCTCACCAGCCGGGACATCTTGGGACGGCTCACCCCCAGCAATTTTGCGGCTTCTGATAGAGTGATTAAGTCGTTTGGTTTATCGTGGAGCGATTTCATAGACGCAGTTATATACTTGATGATTTCAAGTGTGTCAATATATTTTCAGTTGGTTTCACGCGGGCGTTTAGCTAAGACTAACGTCGGCGATGCCCGGCAGGGGAAGTGATTCACAAGGGCGGGCGAAGTTTGCCGCTTCGCTCTTCCATATCGCCGCCTGAAAAAGAGTCGCCATTGACCTCCGGCGTTTAAAAGTAATTTTCGCAACACTGCCCGCACGGGAGGGGAGGGAAGCGATGATTGGTCTCTACACGGTCAGGGCTGAATCGGCTCGACTCTTCAAATATTATATCTCCACGTCACGACGTAAGATTAGACGAAGTAATGAGTCTTTAATAAATAGGGGCTTGAGAGGTGGCCGGCGCGCGGAAACGGCCGCCGACATAGACTCCCGAAGCGAGTCAATGTGTCCGCCCGCAGAGGATGATGCCTTCTCCACAGACCCGGAATCTACAAGCATAGTGGGACACAAACCCCGAAGTTAGGCCGCGAACGCCCTTCGCCATCATTGCGACCGGGCTGAGACTGGGAACAATCTGCTTAAATTTAGAGCGCCGTTGACAATGGCCGAATCATGTTGAGGCTCCAGAAAATCGCCATCACGCCCGAGGAACTTTTTTCGCAGCGCTACGAAAAGATGCTCGGTTGGTCTCTCCATTTAACGGGGGGCGACCGAGGCAGGGCCGAAGACCTGCTCCATGATCTCTTCGTACTCTTCGCGCTGCGGCAACCCGACCTTGCGGCGATTGAGAATCTCGACGGCTATCTCTACACCATGCTCCGCAACCTCCATCTCTCGCAGGTGCGCCGCGCTTCCCGCCTTAACTTCCGGCAACTCTCGGTCGTGGATTACGACTCGGCCGAGTCCGGGCTACGCACTATTGACGCGCTGGAACAGATTCAGGCGCAGGACGATTTGCGGAAAGTCTGTCGTTTCCTCTGCGCCCGCAAGGAGCGTGCGAAGGCGGCGAGCGTTCTCATCCTGCGTTTCTTCCACGGCTATTACCCGAGCGAGATCGCCACGCTGCTGAACACCTCTCGCCCGGCGGTGGACGTGCGGATGTCGTCGGCGCGCAACGAAGCCAAATTGTTCCTCGAAAATCCGCGTTCCCTCGGCCTCCTCGGTGGAGAGCGGGTGGAAGAAATCCGGCCGTCGGTGGTGGCGCAAACCCCGCAAGACATCCTGTGCGATTTGCGGCAGATCATCTTCGATTCGCGCCGGGGCGAGTGTCTGACGGCGGCGCAACTGAAGGGCTGTTATGAAACCCGCGATGCGTCTTCTTTCGCCACCGCCTCTCTCGCCCACCTCGTCAGTTGTACACGCTGTCTCGACGAGACGAACAAGCTGCTCGGCTTGCCTTTGCTGGCCGAACGCTACCCCCTCGACACGCTGGTGCGCAGCGCGCGCGGCAAGGACAAGGACGACGGCCCGGCCGGCGGCACACCGGCCGGCGGTGCGATGTCGCGGCGTAAGCTAGGTGGCTTGCGCCGCCGCGCCGCAGAGACCTTCGAGCAAAAACCGTCGGAGTTGTGCGTGTCGGTCAACGGCTACGTGCAGGGGTCGCAACGCGTCAACTCCGAGTTCAACGAGTTGAAGCTCGTCGTGGACATGGCCGAGCCGATCAGGTTCGTCGAAATCTTCAGCGAGCAGCAGACGCGCCTGTTGTTCCTCGAAGTCGAACTGCCGCCGGAGGGCGATAGCGAACAACCGCTCAACGTCGAGTTGAGCGACGGCCGCACGCTCGATCTGTCGCTCAAGTTCTGTAGCCCCTGGCCTACCGTGCAGGTCTGCTACCGCGACCCTTCCTACAAATTTCTTGAGACACTCGCGGCGGAGATGAGAAGACAGGACACGGAGGCTGCCGAGCCTGCGACTGAAATAGCCGGGGCCGCCGTGCATAGTTCCCCGGCGGCGGGCTGGCTTGGCTGGCTTGCACAAGCGGCGCGGAAACTCTTCTCCGCACGATTCTGGCTGAGGCCGGTTCCGGCGAGCGCCGTGCTCTCCCTCATCCTGATCGCGTCTCTGTTGTACGTGCGCACGACACCGCGCGCCGTTTCGGCTACCGACCTGCTCGCCCGCGCCGCAGACGCGGAGAAGTCGTTGGCCGACAGAGCCGACACGGTATCGCGGCGCGTCGTCGAGCTGGAAGAAGTGGGCAACCGGGGCGAGGTGATCGCGCGGCGTAAGATCGAAGTGTGGCGCAGCGCCGAGAAGCGTCTGGCGGCGCGCCGCCTGTATGACGAGCGCGGTAAACTGATCGCGGGCGAGTGGCGAAGGAGCGGCGACGGCGGGGCGAGCACCATTTATCATCACCCGCTCGCGTCGAGGACGGGGGCGGAGGTTGAGGCCGAAACTCTATCCGTGGAAAACCTCTGGCGGTTCGAGCCTTCGGCAAATGACTTCACCACGCTCGTCGGCGGATCGGGCGGCGTGCGCGCCGTAGAGCGGGGCGACGCCTACGTCCTCACGCACAGTAAGGAGGACGACGGCGCGACACAGGGATTGATTGAAGCGACGCTCGTGCTTAATCGCTCCACCCTCCGAGCCGTCAAGCAGACGCTTCTGGTGCGCCGGGGCGCGGGGACGCACGAGTACAGGTTCACCGAGGCCGCGTTCGAGCAGAAGCCCAAAGAACTCGCACCCGAAGCGGCCTTTGAACCCGACGCCGAATTTTTCAAAGTGGGCGTTACCCGCACGATCATCACGCCGGGCGCGGATGAACGAGTCGCTTCCCCGTCCGAGCCGCAGAAGATGACGGCCATGAGCATGACGGCATCGAGCGAACTTGAGGTCGAAGTGCTTCGGCTGCTCAATCAGGCCGGGGCAGACCTCGGCGAGCAGGTCAGCGTGACGAGAACACAGGGCGGCATTCTGCACGTGCGTGGAATCGTCGAGACGCAGTATCGTAAAGGTGAGATCATGCGCGCCCTCAGCCCGGTCAGGGAAAACCCCATGGTCAAGATCGAGGTCAACACGGCCGGCGAAGAACTCAAACTCAGGGGCGGCTCACAGTCCGCGCCCGCCCCCGCCGTCGTCCAACACGTCGAACCTTCCGAGGATAGAATGCCGGCCGACGCCGAACTGCGTCGCTACTTCACGAAGGAGATGGGGCTGTCCGACGAGCGGGCGGGCGAGGCTGTGCTCGGTTTCGCCGGTCGCGTCTCCGTCCGTTCGCGCAACGCGTTGCAGCACGCCTGGGCTATCAAGCGCCTCGCAGGACGTTTCTCGGCGCAGGAACTCGGCGCGCTCGACAGGGCGGCGCGCGAAAAATGGTTCGCCATGCTGCGCGAGCACGCGCGCACGGTGAAGCAGGAGAGCGCGCAGTTGCGTCGGGAACTGCAACCGATCTTTTCGCCTTCCGGCAACTCGACTTATGATGTCGGGGCGGCGGGCGTGGAGATGAACGACGAGGCCGGGCTGGTAAAGGCCGCCGAAGCGCTCGTCGCCCTGTGTGCCGCCAATGATTCGCAGGTGCGCTCGGCCTTCTCGCTCTCACCGGATGGCGCAGCCGCCGCCAACGCCGTCAAGTCAACGCAATTCTGGCGTGCTCTGATGCGCGCCGAAATGTTGGCCGGGCGCATCGAGGGCGAGGCGCATAAAATCCGTATCCCTCCCGGCGCGAAATCCACTCCCGCCCCTTCGCCCCAGACGCGGGAGCCGCGGGAGTCGCGGCCTGACGACATACCTCCGGGAGGTGGCCGATGATGTCGAGGCGAAAACTCAAGTCAGCCCTGTCACGTCAAGGGGGTGTAATGATCCTGATTCTGATCCTTCTCTCCGCTTTCACGCTCGTCTCCGGCGACGCGTGGCCTGCCGCGCTCGCCCAGTCGGCCACATCGAGCCTGAGCGGAACCGTGGTTGACGAAAACGGCGCGCTCGTAACGAACGCGAGCGTCACCGTTTTCAATCCGGGCACGGGGCTGCAACGGCAGGTGTTGACCGACGACGAAGGTTACTTCGTCTTCCCGCTCCTCCCGTCGGGCACCTACACGCTCAGGGTCGAGCGCAAAGATTTCGTTCCGGTGGAGATCAGGAGGGTGGCGATCAACGTCGGCGATCAACTCGCCTTCAGGGTGCAACTCAATGTCGGGAGCGTGGGCGCATACGTCACCGTGGAGGACGCGTCGGGGCGGCCGGATACGACCTCGGCCGTGACCACCATTGATCTGGGGCTGGCCGAAAACTTACCGCTCAACGGGCGGAGTTTGCAGCCGCTCTTCGATCTCGCGCCGGGGATGACGCTGACTCGCGCGAGCTTCAACGAGCCGGGACAGTTCAGCGTGAACGGTCAGCGCGCCAACGCCAACTACTTCATGGTTGACGGCGTCTCGGCCAACATCGGCGTGAACGCGGGGGCGGCACCGGGACAGGCCGCCAGCGGCTCGTTGCCGGGGCTGACGGCGCTCGGCGGAACCAACAATCTGGTCTCGGTCGAGTCGCTCCAGGAGTTGCGCATCCAGACCTCGACTTACGCGCCCGAGTTCGGGCGTGCGCCCGGCGCGCAGGTCTCTATCGTGACGCGCTCGGGGACGAATCAATTCCGCGGGACGGCCTTCGACTATTTTCGCCACGACGCGCTCAACGCGAACGACTGGTTCGCCAACAGCCGGGGGCTGGCGAAAGCGCCCCTCAGACAGCATAATTTCGGCGGCGTCGCCGGCGGGCCGGTCGTGAGAGACAGGGCGTTCTTCTTCTTCTCCTACGAAGGTCTGCGGCTGAAGCAGCCGCAGGCGGCCGTGACGGAAGTGCCTTCGCTGGAAGTGAGGCAGGGCGCGCCCGATACTCTGCGTCCCTTCCTCGACGCTTTCCCCGTGCCCAACGGCGCGTCGTGCAAGTGCGGCTTCGCCGAGTTTGCCGCCGCCTACTCCGACCCGGCGCGTTTCGACGCCGCCAGCCTGCGCCTCGACGCGACGCTCGGCGACACGCTCTTCATCTTCGGCAGGTTCAATTACTCGCCGTCCGAGATCACACAGCGCGGCAGGGGATTCGCGCGCGGCCAGAGCGGGCAGAGTTTAAACACGCTGAGCAGAACCGCCGCGACGACGAAGACTCTGACTCTCGGCCTGACGCACGCCATCACGCCGCGACTCACGAACGACCTGCGTTTCAATCACAGCATTTCTCAGGGCAAAACCTTTTTCCTCCTCGACGACTTCGGCGGGGCCAAACCCCTCGAAGACTCTCTGATGTTCCCGCCCGCCTCGCAACGGGACGAGTCCGGCTTCCTGCTCTCGATCAGCGGCGGAGTGGGGGCGACCCTCGCCTCCGGGCGCGGCGGCGACAACGTTCAACGGCAGCTTAATATCGTTGAGGGGCTTTCTTTCAGCACGGGCGCGCACCGCCTGAAGTTCGGCGCGGACTACCGCCGTCTCACCCCCATCTACCGCCCGCTGCCTTACGCCCAGTCAATAGTCTTCAACGGGGTCATCGGGGTGCCCGACCAGCCGCGGGGCGGCTCCATCAATTCGGGGCAGGCCGCACTCGTCGAAATCATCGCCGACGCACGGCCGCGCGCTCCGCTCTTCACGAACTTTTCCGCCTATGTGCAAGACACCTGGCGGCTGTCGCCGCGGCTGACGTTCACCTACGGCCTCCGCTGGGAATTGAACCCGCCCCCGTCGGAGAGAAACGGCAACGCGCCGCTGACAGTCACCGATTGGAACAACGTGGTCTCGCAGCAACTCGACTTGAGCGGCCGTCCGCTCTGGCAGACGACCTACGGAAACTTCGCGCCGCGCTTCGGAGTGGCCTACCAGATGTCGCAAAAATGGGGGACTCTCGTTCGCGGCGGCTTCGGATTTTTTTACGACTCCGGCACCGGACTCGCGGCGCAGGCTTTCGGCAGCGTCGCCCCTTACGTGAGCATTAAACGTTTAAGTCAAATCGCCCTCCCGCTCGCGCCCGCGCAGGCCGAGCCGCAGGAGACCGCTCTCCCCACGTCGTATGATCTGGCCTACGCCTTCGATCAAAACCTCAAGCTGCCGCTCTCTTTGCAATGGAACGTCGCCGTCGAGCAACCGCTCGGCGCGGATCAAATGGTTTCAGTCGCCTACGTCGCTGCGGCCGGACGCCGCCTGCTGCGCGAGAGTTTGCAGCCGTCGGGTCGCAGGTTTCGCGAACTGAGAGTCATCACCAACGCGGCCACGTCCGATTATCACTCGATGCAGGTTCAATACCAGCGACGACTGGCGCGACGCTGGCGGGCGCAGGCTTCCTACACCTGGTCGCACGCCATAGACGACTCTTCCGAAGACTCGAACCTGACCTCTTACGTCCGCGGAGTCGGCGCAAGGCCGGAGCGCGGCTCGTCTAATTTCGACGTGCGCCACGCGCTCTCGGCGGCCGCCACCTACAACTTCCCCGCGCCGGGCGGCACAGGAGTAGTCGCGTCTCTCCTGCGCGGCTGGTCTCTGGACGGCATCGTCAAGGCGCGCACCGCCACCCCTTTCAGCGTGACCATCACGCGGCAGTTGTTGAGCGGCGAGGTGATCGATCTGGCCTACCCTGATTACGTCGGCGGAGAGCCGCTCTACGTGGAGGACGGGCGGGCGGCGGGCGGGCGGCGCGTGAACCGTGCGGCTTTTTTGGGGAGGTTCACGGGGCAAGGTCTCGGGCGGAACAGTTTACGCGGGTTCGGCTTTCTACAGGCCGACGCGGCCGTGCGCCGGCAGTTCCGCCTGACGGAGCGGCTGGGTCTGTTGCTGAAGCTGGAATGCTTCAACGTTTTCAATCGCCCCAATTTCGCCAACCCGGTCAGCAACCTCGGGAGCAGCCTGTTCGGCCAGTCGGTGCAGATGCTCGGGCCGAGCCTGGGGGCGGGCGGGGTCAACGGCGGCCTGACACCGCTCTACCAGATAGGAAGCCAGCGTTCAGCCCAACTGGTAATGAAGCTGGAGTTTTGAAACTCGTCGCGCCGGGGAGTTTGACGGCGAAGCACGCGACACGACGTTAACTAAGGCATCGTGCAGCCCGCTTCGGCCGAAGGCCGGATATTATTCCGAGACGTAGTTGCGTTTCACCACGGGGGATTTTTACACATGATAGTCACCATAATTCCGCATTTGTTAGGACACGGTTTATTAGCGGCAGGAAACTGCGCGAGCTTCCTGCTCTACGCCGATCCCGGTTCGGGCGCGCTCGCGCTGCAACTCCTGCTCGCTACCTTCTTCGGGGCGCTCTTCTACGCGCGCTCTTATCTCGTCAGGCTCAAAGACCGACTCGCCGGGAAGCTCGGCGGTGCGCGGCGCGCGGAGCGCGAGGCGATTCGCACGGCGCGGGAGGGGTGAGGTGGCAGTCTCATTCCGCGACCCCGACGGGCGCGTGATGACCTTCGACGACCGCGTCATACGAGTCGTCAGAGAAGCGGCGGAGGCGGAACTCGAAAGTTTTCTGTCGTCGCCTACCGCGCAAAGGTTCGTCGGCGAGGGGCGTCTGGTGCGGACGACTCGCCTCGGCGCGCGCCGCTCCTGCACGGCCTTCAATCGTCGGCGCGAGACGGAGGCCGCCGCCGACACCGATGTCTTCTACGAGCACGAGCGAGTCTCCTTTCCGAGTTTTCCATACGAGTGGCCGCCGCAGATGCTCTACGAGGCGGGCGCGCTGACGCTCGATCTCGCCGAGTCTGCTTTGGAGGATGGCTACGAACTGAAGGACGCAAGCGCATACAACGTCCTGTTCCGCGGCACGAACCCTGTTTTTGTTGATCTGCTGTCGTTCAAGCGGCGCGGCGCGGGCGGGGCGACGTGGTTGGCTGAGGCGCAGTTCAGCCGTAACTTTCTGCTCCCGCTGCTGGCGAATAAGTATTTCAAATTAAGTCTGCAACAATTATTCCTCGCCCGCCGCGACGGCGTGGAGCCGGAAGAGGCTTACCACTGGAGCGGGCGTGCGCAAAGATTTCGCGAGCCGTTTCTGACACTCGCTTCAATCCCGACGTGGCTGGCGCGCGGCGCGGGCAATGGTACGATCTACAACCGCCCGGTGCTTGCGAGCGACGAGCGGGCGCGCTTCATCCTGCGCCGTCTCTACAAACGTCTCAGGCGGAAACTCGAAGCGGTACGGCCTGCCTCCGCCCAGAATTCGAGTTGGTCTGATTACGAGAGTTCGTGCAGAGACACGGCGGAAGAGTACCTCGGGGCGAAGCTTCGCTTCGTCGCGGGTGTGTGCGACGAGTTTCGTCCGCGCGCCGCGCTGGACGTGGGGTGCAACAAAGGCTTCTTCACCCGTGCGGCGGCCGAGCGCGGGGCGTCCGTCGTCGCCATTGACCGCGACCCGGCGGTCGTCGGCCACGTCTGCCTCAGCGCCGCCGCGCGCAAGCTGAACATCCTGCCGCTCGTGGTTGACCTGACCCGCCCGAGTTCGGGCACGGGCTGGCGCAACGAAGAAAATTCATCTTTCCTCGGTCGCGCGCGCGGTCGTTTCGACGCGCTGTTCATGCTGGCCGTCGTGCATCACATGCTGGTCAGCGAACGCATCCCCCCGCGCGAAATTCTCACCCTCGCGGCGGAGTTGACGACCGATCTGTTTGTCGTGGAATTCGTCGCGCCCGACGATCCGATGTTCCAACGCATCGCGCGCGGGCGCGAACATCTGTATCAAGGTCTGACGAACGAAGTGTTCAGAAGCATGTGTCTGGAGCGGTTCGTGATCGTGCGCTCAGAGCGTCTGGCGGGGGCGAGCCGCTGGATTTACCTGCTGAGGAAAAAATGAGACTGCGCGCCGCACAGAGAGACTTAGTGGCGGCGGTGTCGCTGGCTAACCTCTGCTTCATCTCGTCGTGGCGCGATCTGCTCTACCCGCGTTACGCAGGCTACCACCTCGAAGAACTGCCGGGGCGCATCCATCACGCTTCCGTCATCCTCAGCGTACTGTCCCTCGCCATCCTCTTATGGTGGGGGATGACGCTCGCGCGGCGCTCCCCACATGCACGCGCAGTCCGGCTGGCGCGCGTGGCATTCGTCCTGTTGGTCTTCGTCGCGCTCAACGGCATACGGATGCAGTTTGAGGCTCTGACCTTGCGCGGCGTGATTGACCGAATGGATAAACTCGTCTTCTGGGCGTCACTGGCGGGCGCGCTTCTGGCGTGTGTCGGAGTATTCGCGTGGCGACCGCGCCTGCTGGTCTCGGGCGCGCTGCGCGCAGTCCTGATCCTTTCGGCCTTCGTGCCCGTCACGTTCTCACAGGCGACCTGGGCGATGGTGTCAGGCGGCGGGGAAAGAGCGCCGACGGGAGTCAGGGCGGCGATGGCCGGTCAACCATTAGAGCGCCCGGCGAGGCGCGCCGTGTGGATCATTTTTGACGAACTCGACTTCGGGGCGGCTTTCGGAATGGAGCGCGTGCCGGTCGAACTCCCCGAACTGCGTCGCCTGCGCGACGAATCTTTCTTCGCGCTCGATGCGCGCCCGCCCGCCGATACCACCCTCAAATCAATGCCGTCTCTCCTGACCGGCAGACTCATCTCCGAGGCGCGCCCGGCCAGTTACAAAGAACTCTCGATCACGTTCGCTTCGGGTGGCGGCGAGGTGCGCTGGAGCCAACAGACGAACATCTTTACGAAGGTTCGGGAGATGGGCGGCGCGACGGCCGCCGTCGGCTGGTATCACCCTTACTGTCGTGTGTTGGGCGACACGCTCGATCTGTGTACGCGGGATTTGATCCCCGAAGGGGTCGGCGCGAGCGAATTTACTATCGGGGAGCTAATGGTCAAGCACGCGCGCGGCCTGTGGGGCATCGTGCCGTTTGCACAACGTCTCAATGAGAGGATTCAGGGTCGGAACTACATTGATTCCGAAATTAGGCGGGAGCACGCATCCGTGTACGCCAGAGTGTCCGCCGCCGCCGCGAACGCCGCTGCCGTCCCGCGTCTTTCACTGACGCTCCTGCATTTCCCGGTGCCGCACGAGCCGCCCATCTACGACCGGCGCACGCGCGACTTCACCCACGCTGCTCCCACAAACTATTTCGACAATCTCGCGCTCGCCGACAGCACGCTGGGCGAGTTGCGCCGTCTGATGGAGCGCGCTGGGCTGTGGGATGAGACAATCGTGCTCGTCTCTTCGGATCACTGGTGGAGAGTCGAGATGTGGCGTGGGGAGCGTTTCTGGACGGGAGAAGAACAAGCCCTCACCGTCGAGCACACAGACCGGCGTGTCCCTTTCATCCTCAAACTCGGTGGCCGCAACGCGCACCTCAGATACGAGCCAACCTTCAACACCGTCCTCAGTCAAGACCTGCTCATAGCCTTGTTGCGCAGCGAGATGTCAACTGCGTCGGAGGTCGCCGCGTGGATTGATGATCGCCGCCCGGAGGCCACCCGCCGGTAAACGACGAGACGTTGCCTGCAAGGGCGTCGCACCCGCCGAAGAACCTCTTCAACCGTTACGCACGACGCGCGAAATATGTATGCGTCGCGGACGTAAGATTCACCTCCCGGCCGTGTCTTTATTCATAGTGGAAGACGTATCGGCATGAGTTCCGCCGCTCGTTTAGGGAAGGGATCAGACATGCACCGCCAGCGCAAACTCGTCGTGTTGTTTGTCCTGTTGTCGCTCGTCGCCGCGACGGCGTTCACGCCCGCGCGGGGGCAGCAGAAGTGGTCGCCGCGTCGCCCCGAACGCCTGCGCGCTTCCACACCCTATCTCGAAACGGCGGTTGCGGTCGCAAACTGGCTGTCCACCATCGAGCGTCCCATGAACCCCGGCATCGGCTGGGGCATCCACGATCAGCCGGGAGCGCCCGTTCTCACGGGCGTGTCGGAAGGCGCGGCCGGGATCGGGTTCTTCTTCATACGCCTGTATCAGGTCACGAAAAATCCTGCGTATCTCGACAAGGCGCGGGGCGCGGCCGACTACGTCGCGGCGGCGCAGGCGTCAGGTCGGATGAGTTCGTCGGAGTGGTTCACCGGGCGCGCGGGCGAGGGCGACTTCTTCCTCGCGCTCTACGCCGCGACGGGCGAGCAGCTACAACTCGACCGCGCGCGTGCCGTCGGCGATTGGTTGCTGCGCGACGCGAAGGCGGCGGGCGGCGGTTATCAGTGGGTTCACCCGCCGCCCGCGACGAGGGTCTACACCGGGTTCGCACACGGGACGGTGGGCGTCGTCTCTTTCCTCACCAGCCTCTACGAGGCCACGCGCCACGCGCCTTATCTCGAATACGCCGAGGGCGGCGTGCGCTGGATGAAGGTGTACATCTATACGTCGAACGAGACGGCCATCGGCTGGAAGCGTCTGACGACTGATACAAACGCATATCACGGCTGGTGCGGCGGTGCGACCGGCATCTACTTCGTTCTCAAACGACTCTACAGTGCCACGGGCGATGCGGAATACCGCGCGTTGATGATCAAGACCGCGCGTGGAATCGCCGTCGCCGCCGAGCGCAGGTGTCCCGTGGGCGGCGCGCCCTACGCTGAAAACTCCTGCCCGGCCACTACTGACGAGCACGCGCTCTCATGGGTTCCTCACTCGCCCGGCGGAGGCATGCCGATGACCGCCTATTGCCACGGCGCTTCGACAAACACAGTCGCGCTCTTCGACGCCTACCGTGAGACTCAGGATGAAACGTTCCTGCGCGCTGCGCGCGGCGGCGCGCTTTGGATGAAGGCGATGAGCGAACCCGCGCCCGGCGGGTTGAAGTGGAAGCACATCTACGGTGAGTCGCTGGAAGAGACCGGCCTTGGGGGCGGCGCGGCCGGCGCGGGGTACGCGTTTCTCAAGTATGCCCGCTACCATCCCGATCCCTCCTACATCGAGTCGGCGAAGTCCGCGGCAGGCTATCTGATCGCGCTGGCCGAACGCCCGCGCCCGGATCAGGTGCGCTGGCCTAACTACACCAGTAAGCCCGACTGGATCAGCGACCCCGCCATGAGATTGAGCGGCTGGTACGTGGGCGCGGCAGGGATAGGCATGTTCATGCTGGAGATGCACGGCGCGACCGTGGGCGCACGCGCGCCGCTCGCAGACCCTTCGGGCATCAACCCCTAAGACGGAAGCCGCCGTGAGTCGGGCGAAGATGTCAGGATAATTGTGATGAGTTTTTTAGCGCGATGCTCGCGGGCGACGCCCGCGAGTGTGATCGTCGCCATCGTTTTAACGCTGGTGGCCGGATGCGACAGGCGTCAGTCCAACATTGACTTGGCACAGCAACGGGCTGACGTTGGACTTACCGCACCGGCCCCAGCGGCCAGCATGACGACGCTCGCCGACGACGAGTTCGTCAGCGTGCTGTCAAAAGACGGAAAGCCCGTGGTCGAAGACACCATCGCCGTCTCGCCGGTTGATCCGAAGATCGTGGTGGCGGGCGGCATCTGGCTGCGCGGCAATAACAACGAGAACCTCTGCGTCGCTTACCGCTCGGAAGACGGCGGCGTGACTTGGTCTGGGGCGCAGGTCATCCCGTTCCCGGACAACGGCAAGCAGTACGACCGTTCGGGCGATCCGGTGCTGGCCGTGGACAGGGGCGGCATCTTCTACTATGCCTACCTCCTGACGATGGGCGAGGTGATGCCGGGCGCAATCAACCTCATTCGTTCCGGCGTCGCCGTGTCGCGCTCGCTCGACGGCGGGCGGACGTGGGAACCGGCACGCCTGCTCGTCAATCGCGAACAGGTGGGCGCGCCGTCTCGCCTGTTCGACGACAAGGAGTGGATCGTCGTAGACAACAGCGGGGGCGCGCGCGACGGGACGATTTACGTCCACTGGCAGATTATAGACAGCAACGGAAGCCGCCCCACTTTGAGTTCGCTCGTCGTGTCGAAGTCTACGGATCGCGGGCTGACTTGGAGCGAGCCGCGCCCGTTTGAAGAGAAGCGGGTCACGGGCTGCGCGTTTCTGGCGGTCGGGCCGGGTGGGGAACTCGTGTCGTCCAGCACGGACGCGAGCGGCTATTACCGCGTGCGCGTCTCGACGGACGGCGGCGAGACTTGGGGGCCGCCCTTGCGTGGGCCTGAGATGAGATACGCCTCTTCCGGCAACCTCCCGCACACGTCTTTCCCGATGAGTCCCGTTCAATCAATGGCTTTCGATCACTCCCTCACGAGTCATCGCGGAAGGCTCTACTTCGTCTACCCCGGCGGGGCTTCGCAGACGCAGGGCACGTCGGCAGCGGTGCTGTTCCGCTACTCGTCCGACCTCGGCCGGACGTGGTCTGAGCCGCTGCGTCTCGGCGGCGCGAGTACAAACTCAGATTCGGGAAACCGTGAGGGATAAGTATAAACAGTGGGTGAGGAGAAGCCGCCTGCGCATCACGGCAAGGGGCTTCTCCTTAGCATCGGTTGGATCGAACAGGGTTCTTCCGGGCTGGCTCCTGTCCCGTGATCGCGCCGGTCGCCTTGTTCAACCTTCCTTCTCTCCGGGCGCTAAGGGCGACCGGGGAGGTCACTCAGCCTTGTGAATTTGAGGTTACGGACAAGCGGATTGCTGTAGTCGAAGGCCACAACCTTTCCGGCCTTGTCCCGCAGGAAGCGCACCGTCACGCGGCTGATCTGAAAGGCGTCGCGATAGATCGGGCGAATTTCCGAACCCTTGCCCGACGACCCTTCAAGATGAACCATCAGACCTTCTTTTCCGGGCACGATCTTGAAGGCCGACCCGGTCTCGTCGCTCGCGTACCGCCCCACGAAGGCTTGCAGTTCGGCCGGGGTGGGCGCATACGGCTGGGCGCGTGCGAACCGTGTCGTCTGACCCTCCATGGACTTCAGATCGAACTCATCCTGTGACAGGAAGTTCAACTCGAACTCGTCCTGCGACATGAACTGCACGGCGGCGCCCCAACGGCGGAAACGATCCCTGGTCATCGGTACGAGGCCGGGTCCGCCCTCGATGCGAAACCTGCCGCGCTCCACGGACAGGCGCAGCGGCTCGCCGGTTCGCTCGTTGAAGAACAGCCCCGCCTTGCCGTTCACATCGAGTAGCGCATCGCCGGTGAGCGTGGGCGGCGGTCTGTCCTCGGTCGTTCCGGCCGCTGCGGCTGGCAGAAACTGGTCGCCGACGCGGCGCGCGAGCGCCGTCGCGGACGCTTCATCCGAATTGCACAGGACGGCGATGGAAATGCCCTGTGCCGGAAGGCGACCCAGCCATGCACTGTAACCGCCTGCGCTGCCGGAATGCGACACCATCGCGCCGCCGCGGTAGGTGTCCATGAACAGGCCACGAGCGTAGCCGAGTTTCCTGCCGTTGTTCAGCATCGCCGGTTCCTGTAGCTTTCCGGTGACGAACGCGCCCAGACGGCCGCTCGTCAGCGCGTCGTTCCAGACCACGAGGTCTGCCGCCGTGCCGAGGACAGCGCCGCCGTTGCTGCCGCGCTCGTTGCCGATATACATTCCCACACGCCAGCCGTTGCCCTCCTTCTCGTAACCGAGAGCGCGGTTCTTGATAACGTCCCGCAGGTCGCCGGGGGACATGGTCGTCTTCATCCCGAGCGGCTCGAACAGACGCTTGCGCGTGAACTCGGGAAACGACATCCCGCTCGTGCGCGCGACGAGATCAGTCAGCAGCACGTAGCCGCTGTTCGAATAAGACCACTCCTCGCCGGGGGCGAAGTTGAGGCCGCGCTGACGCAGAATCAGGCTCACTACGTCGTCAACTCTTCCCCCCGTCAGTGCTCTGAGTCCAGTCCAGTCGCGGATACCGGAGGTGTGTGTGAGCAGATGATCCACCGTGATCTTCCGGCCGTAATCGGGGAGTTCCGGGAAGTGCTTGCGGATGTCGTCGGAGAGAGAAAGACGCGCCTCTTCGACGAGCAGCAGGACTGCCGCGGCGACGAACTGCTTTCTGACCGAGCCGATGTCGAAGATCGAGTTCGGGCTCAATGGAACGTCGCGCTCCAGGTCGGCCGAGCCGTAAGCGCGATTCACGACCGGCTTTCCGTGCTGCGAGACGCTGACCGCGCACCCGGGCGCGTCCGGCTTGACCCAGCTAAATATCTTGTCAATCTCGCTCGTCTTGTCCTGCGCGTAAGCAGGCGTGCCGAGAAGCAAGGCGATGAACACGAATGATACTAATCTGAACATTTAAATCCTCTTGGTTGAAGCGCAAGGGAACTTCTCCATCAGGCTCTGGCAGGTTCGCGCCAGAGCCTGTTAGCTGTGTGGTTGCTTGAGACGATTCTCCCGGTTTGAGCGCATCCGGCGGCTCCACGTTTACCATGAAGGTAAACCCGGGCTATCGCCTGCTGCGGCTCGGCGGAAGATCGCTATTTGTCGGTCGGGTTGGCGGCTAATTTGACGGTCTTGGGGTCAACCGTTATCTCCTGCAAACGTTTGGCTACTTCTGGCTTGAGAGATTCCTGATAGCGTCCGCCCAGGTATTTAGCCAGAAACTTCTCGGTCATCGCCAGCATCGCCATGACGTTGACGGGGCGCGCGAAGCCGTGGCCTTCGTCGGGTGCGACCACGTATTCGACCGGGAATCCCCTGTCACGCAGGGAGATCACCATCTGGTCGGCCTGACTTTTCTTCACGCGAACGTCGTTCGCTCCCTGCACGATGAGCAAGGGCGTCTTGATCTTATCCGCGTGCGTCAGGGGCGATTGCCGGATAAGCTGCGCTTTACCTTCCGCGGTTGTAGGGTCGCCCACTCGCTTGTATACCCTGATGCGCTCTGACTCCATGGTCGGCGGCATGGATTCGAGTAGTGAAATCAGGTCGTTCTGTCCATTAATAGAGATCGCCGCCGCGTAGAGTTCCGGCGTGGAGGTGACGCCCGAGAGCGCCGCGTAGCCGCCGTAAGAAGCCCCCATGATGCCGACGCGCTTGGGATCAGTGATGCCACGGCTGATCAGATACTTCACGCCCCACGTCACGTCGTCCTGCATCTTTTCGCTCCACTGCCTGTTGCCTGCGTCCAGAAACTTCTTGCCGTAACCCGTCGAGCCACGAAAGTTCGGCAGCAGAACGGCGTAGCCGCGGTTGGCTAAGAACTGCGTCGTGGAGTCGTAACCCCAGCGTTCGCGCGCCCAAGGCCCTCCGTGTGGAAGGATAACGGTCGGAAGGTTCTTCGGTGCAAGACCTCTGGGCAGGGCGAGGTAGGCGGGAATCTCCAGCCCGTCGGACGACTTGTAGCGAATCGGTTTCATTTCGGCGAGAGCTTCGCGCGGCAGCTTTTCGCGGATACGGTACTGGAACTCCAACTTCTTCGATTTGCGGTCGAACAGATACTTCTCGCCGGGTTCCGTGTCGCTGGCAGCCGTGATGAGCCAGGTCATCTCGTCATTGGTGGTCGAGTCAAACCAGATTTCCCTGCTCGGCAACTTCTTCTGCAAAAACTTGTAATCTTTCTCGAATGTCTTGTCCCTGAAATAGAGCCGTTGGCGGTCGTCCGTGTAGCCAGTGAAGATCAGTTCGCCGGTCACTGTCGAGAAGGCTGCGCCGTCCAGGTCTACACGGCGCAGGGGATCGGATTCGACTACCTCCTCTTTGCCCGTTTCGGGGTCGAACAGGACGAGCCTCGCCAAGTCCACGCCCGCGCCCTTGTTGGAAACCATGTAGACGCAGCGATTGTCCCGGTTGAAGCGACTCGGGTTGCAGGTCTCGAAGACGCTGCACGAATAGACTTTCGTGAACTTGCCGTCGGCATCCACTCTGAGCACTTCCTTATCGCCGCTCTTCGTCGAGCGCGTGGCGAGACGCAATTCGTCTTTATTGTCGAAGACCCAGTCCGTCAGCCGTTCCGTGTTCTGTCGCACGAGGGTGCGCTCGCCGGTCGAGATTTTGACTTGATACAGGTCGTGCCAGGCCGGGTCGCGTTCATTCAGTCCGATGTAGACTGCGTCCGGCTGGGCGCGCGGCACGTTGTATAGTCTCGTTCTGACCTTCTCCGAGTTAGTGAGATTTCGCGCGACGGGGACTTCGCGTCCGTCCGTCGGCTGCTCGCCGGGGCTGACGGCGTAGAGGTTGTAATTCTCGTCCCCATCTTTATCTTTAGTGAACAGGATGAACTTGCCGTCACGACTCCATAAAAATTCTCTGGGCGGGCGTCTGGTCTCGTTGGTCAGCAGGCGCGCGTTCGTGAACGGCTCGTCTGCGCGTTTGACCCAAATGTTCACTATGCCCTTGTGTGGCTTGCGGAAGGCGATGAACTTGCCGTCGGGAGAAATCTGCGCCCCGGCGATTTCCGGGCTGCCGAACATTACTTCACGGTCAATCAACGGCGGCAAATTGTTTTGCGCCAGCGCGGTCGCGCCGAGCAGAAAAACGGATGACAGCGCGCAGAGTAAAAATCCGAGCGTTAAAGATGTACAGGGTGTTCTAATCATATCTCAAAAAGCTCCCGATAGATGTCTGTAGTGGGAACTAGCAGACCCGGCGATAAATCAACTCCAAAGATATAAACGTGCGGGAGAGCGAAGTGTTAACGTCGGGCGTTAATACTTTTTATCAGGAGGGATTGTGAAGAAAGATTGGACTCTAGACCGGGACGCCCTGCGCATGCGTTAACCGGCCGCACGCGAAAAGCATCCATCACCTTCGGCGCAGGGAAGCATCTTGCGGGTCGTGCTCGCGGGCGGGCTGAATGAGTTATCCGGCGATTGCGTTCGCCCTCTGCATCCACTCTTGCCCGCGCGCTTTTCTCATGGAGAGAAGTTTATCGTGCGCTTTTGCTCGCCGCTCTCTATCGCCGATTCAATAATACGAATCGTGCTCATTGCCTCCTCCGGCTTGACGGCAAGCTCTGCGCGACCGCCGATCACATCAACTATGTTTTGGTAAAAAGACTGATAGCATCCGGCCACCGTTTTTACCCGCCCCTCCAACTCTAACCCGTCTACTTGTGTGATCAGCGTGCCCCAATGCTCTCCCGATTCATTTCCCCAGTCCGATTCCGACGGTGTGAATCCTCGCTTCAGAGCCGCCTCCTGCGGATCGAAGCCGTGCTTGACGAAGGAGCCTTCCGTGCCGTGCAGAATGAAACGCGGGCTTCGCTCGCGCACCAACATTCCTGCTTTCAAAGTCACTTTCAAATCATCGTAATGTAGTATCAACTCAAAACTATCGTTCGTCTTCGCAAAGTCCCTTTGCGCTCTAATGTCCGCCGTGATCATTTGTGGCGCGCCGAATAAAACCTGCGCTTGATCTATCAAGTGTGAGCCGAGGTCTAACAGGATGCCGCTGCCCGCCCCTTCTTCCTCCTTCCAGGCATCGGGTTTCGGGTAGTTTCTGAAACGATTGAAGTGAGACTCATATTCGACCAAACGCCCGATGAGCCGACCCTCCAACAATTTCTTTACCGTCAGAAAATCACCATCCCACCTTCGATTGTGGTTGACGCTGACGACTCTATTCTGGCGACGGGCAAGGTCAATCAGTTCCTGAGCCTGACCTGCCGTGGTGGTAAAAGGTTTTTCGACTACGACGTGTTTGCCGGCGTGTAAGCACTGTCGGGCTAAATCGAAATGGGAGATGTTTGGAGTTGCAATGACGACGAGCTTGATTTCTTCATCTTGCAGGAGAGCCGCGGCGTCGGGCACGACCTCTACCCACGGGTAACGCTTGCGAGCCTCGTTCGTGTGGCGTTCCACGACTTTCTTCAGTCTCAGATGAGGAACCGATTGAATGACGGGCGCATGGAATGTCCGGCCAGCCATCCCGTAACCAATCAGACCCACGCTTATTTGATCTGCCATTCTGCCTCCGATAACATGTCGGCAGAATTATACTATGCATGGAAGAGGCCTAACGCCCGGCATCACGCCGGAAAGGGCTTGAGAGATCGGCCGCTCCTACAGGTGAAGGGATGAAGACGGCGACTGACTTTTGTTCCAGCGGGCGTGCCGATTGAGACAACGGCATTTATCAACATGAGTACATACCTGCTGACATGGAGTCCGAAGAAGTGGCGTTGGACAGACCTCGCACAACGAATTAAAGAAATTAAGCGGAAGGGGTTCAGCGTCACCGATTGGAGTTGCGGGAATAACAGATCAATCGCCGATGGCAGCAGGCTGTTCCTCCTGCGTCAGGGCGAAGAACCGAGGGGCATCGTCGGGGCGGGTTTCGCCATCTCCGAACCTTACGAAGAAGCTCATTGGCGGGAAGAGAAAGCTAGAGCGGGTCGGACTACGATGTACTTGAAAGTTCGTTGGGAGACGCTGTTGAACCCAGAGACGGAATCTATCTTCCCACGCGAATGGTTGAACGAGGGCTTATTGTCGAAGGTGAACTGGAACACGCAAATATCAGGCATCAGTATCCGCAACGAGGCGGCGGAGGTGCTTGAGGAGAGATGGGAGACTTTCTTAGGACGCAGGGGAAATGAATTCTCTCTTTTCGCTGATGCCTCGCCGGACTAGCTTGATTAACACCTCCGGAGAAGCGAGGGTCACGATTTTTTGCTTTAGTATGTGCGTCCGAATTGACGCGGTCGTGAGCCTGTCCGGTACGGCCGATCAGGTGCGAGATGAAGACATCCATAAAGACATCCTTGATCATCATTGCGCTGGCGTTGCTCGCCTGCCTCGTCTGGCTCGTCTGGCGACCGGGCGAGCCGTCCGCCGCTATCGTCCCGGACGCGTCGGGAGTCCCGTCGTTCGAGGTACACGTCGAGAAGCCTCGCATGGATCGGTTCCTCGGTGGCATACTACCGGCCAGGGTCGAGGAGAAGCTAATGGGGAGCGGCGAGTTGCGTTTCGGCCACGCGAGCCGCGGCGCATGGATCGGCAGCGTCCGGCACGACCGCCTCGAACTCAGCGCTGACGGCTGGAGCCTCTTGATCGAGGCGGACGGCGAGGGGATGATCACTTCGGGGACGAGCCTCGTCTTCCCGATTGAGATCGCGGAGGTACTCTATACGCTGCGCTGCCAACCGGCGGATCGGGCTAGCGGCTATCTCCGCACCACCACGCGGTCAGGCTCCGACGTGCTCGACGGTCGCTTCCTCGTCGAACTCGCCTCCTGCGTGAATGCCGAGACGGGTAAGATACTCGATACGGAAGCCGGGGGTCGTCCGGGCGATGCGTGGCCGTCAGCGCCGCTCACCGTGCGCGGCAGCTTCGCGGGGCTGCCACACGTCCGTCGCTAGAGCCTAATGGAGACTTCGGTACAGTTTGAATAATCTGTGCGCGTGGCGCATCTCTGTTACAGCGTTAGGCGGCTACGTATCGCGTAAGGAGGAGTGATGTCATTTTGGGTGTATCGGAAAGAGCGCGGTAAACGTCGTAGTCTCTACCTCCTCGGGTTGCCCTGGGAGTTGTTGATCCCAATCCTGGGCATTGCCATCGTGCTCTTTACCTTGCTCCTGCGCCGCCTGGGAGCATTCCTATGAACAGCGCGGCCTGACGACCGTATGCGCCCGACGCGAAATTCCTGCGTGTCTTTAGTTTGAAACTTCGCGGACGAAGCGCTTACTGCTCGGACTTGCCCTCTTTTTTGGTTCTCGGGCGCGGCTTGCGGCGTGCAGGCGTCAGCGAGTTGACCTTTTCCTGTAATTCGGTGATGACCGCGAGGCTGGCCTGCAAATCGCGGGTGGTGGCTTCGAGGGAGGCGATGGTGGCATCGCGCGCGGCCAACGCTCCCGCATAGCTCCCTTGCGTGCGGGCAAACTCTTCACGCAGGGCGGCCATCTCGCTCCGCAGGCTTGAGACATCCTCACCGGCGGAGAAGCCCTCTGCCCGCGCACCCTGCTCAGTTCTTGCCGTTAACTCAGTCTCAGTCGAGGCGACGTTAAAAATCTCGTCCCGTCTGAACCGAGTCTCTTTGCCCACTTCCGACGTATCACGGCCATCGCTATCCAAAATGCGCGGCCGACAGAGATAGCGAATGAGGTTGCCGCACCAGTTGCAGGGATCGCGTTCAAACTCGTCTCGGGATAACTGCACGATCCCTGTCGCTTCCTGCAAGTCTTCGCCCTCCTGGCCTGGCTCGCCGGAAGGTAGGTTCTGTCGTTGAAAAGCGCACTCGAACCAGTCGCCGATCAGTTGACCGCCGAGCCATCCGAACTTTTTGAGCGAGTCGCCGAACATATTTCCGAAACTGGTCTGTTGCAGCACGTTGGCAATCTTGAACATGGCCTCGCTGCTGACCTTGTTTTGCGAAGGCGCGGAAGCCTTGGCGGCGGCGGCCGAGGCTTTGTATTTGCCGGTGAAGAATTCCGGCAAAATGGTGCAGCAGAACTTCTCGACGAATTTGCCGACGAGGGGAATGACGGGGACGAGCGAGAGCCAGTATTCGACCGTCGGGAAACTCTTGACGTACTTGCGCCGGGAGAAGTTGCAGACCTGATAGACCTCCTCTTTCCTGATGCTGATGCAGGCCAGATAGATTTTGTCTTCCTCGTCGCACTCCGGGCAGTTCACGAGGAAGTGGTCACAGAGGCAGTCTTTCAGGTATTGCAGAAGTCCGCCGAAGAGATCAACGAAGGCCAGAAGCATCTGGTCGCGGTAGGGGGCAAGCCCCGAGACGCCTTCGAGCGAGGGGAAAGTATTGGCCTTGACAAGGTCGGCGCGCAACGAAGTGATCGTGTTGCTCCCGTAGTTAAGGACGAGGACGCGCTTTTTGTCGGGCGTCGTGGCTATCGAGATGGGCGCGATCTGCACCGCCTGCCGGTGGCCTGCGACCAACACGTCGTTCTGCCCGACGAGACGCACCTGATAACTGTCGGAGTAGGTGATCATCAAATTCTGCGTCGGGTAATTGTAGGCCAGACGCATGGCGGTTTTCTCTCCGAGGCTGATGAACTTCTGGGTCGGGGGCGACGTGGCGAACGCGTTGTTGAAGATGATGAGATGATTGTCGTCCGAGAAGGACGGCGGGTTCGTCACGACGTAGAGCCTGGAGACTTTATCGTCGGAGGCGACGGCGATGTCGTCCTGCCCGACGATGTTCTGCCCCTGTATCTGGAGCGGTAGGATCATGGGGGCTTCCTGCGCGTTGAGCAGGTTGAAGCGGCGGACGTGATTGTACTGGTCGGGCGATTTCCCCGGCTCGCGCCCGGTGGCGAAGGCAAACTGCTGCCCGCCTCGCCGCACAAGCACCAGATGCCCGCTCGCGTTGAACGACTGGCCGAAGAGCGTGGCGTCGGGTTCGGACTTCTCCATGTGCAGCACGTAGAGTCCACGGCTTCTGCCGATGCCATAGACTTTGCCGTCCTCGGCCGTGGCGAGCGTGACGATGAGAAAGTCGCAGAGAATCCCTTTCCTGCGCCACGTGTGCTTGACCGACGCGGAGCCGGCCTCCACCTCGAAGGCCGAGAAGCTGCTCTCCTTATTGTTGACGGTGGCGACGGCATAGACTTCTTTCCCGTCGGGCGAGAAGGCCACGTCTCTGACGACGGCGTTGCCTATCGGGTACTCGAACACGTCAACCATTTCGTTGCTCTCAAGGTCGTAGACGTGAATCTTGTTGCCCGCGCCGACCGTATAGGCGAGCTTCCCGCGCGGATGCACGCGCAGGCGGTGGTGAAAGCCTTTGCCGAAGATGGTCGGGATATAGGTGGGGTCGCTCTCCGCGCCGTTATAGAGGCTGTACGGGTAGACGGGAAAGGGTGTCGCCTGATCGAACATGGCGCAGAAGGTGTGACTTTGCAGCAGCTCGCGCAGCTTCTCATAAAAGTTTTTGAGGATAGTGTGTTCCGTGCTGCTGATCTCTACATTCTGTTCGCCGGACAGGTAGACGTATCTTCCGTTGGTCGGATTGAAGAGTTGCACGACCAGATTGAACAGCGACGTGATGAGCTTCTGCGTGGGACTGACGAGGAGATTCGCGTCGCCGGGCTTGGGCGAGAGTTCTTCCTTGAAGAACAGGAGCAGGTTGCCGAGGCAGTCCTGAAAGAAATCCTTGAAGAGCGTGCCTTCCAGTGTTGATTTCCATGATTTCCAGGCGGGATCGTATTTCTCCAGAGCGTAAGGATTCTGCCCGCCGGTATTGAGGACGAGGCAGACTTCGCCGTCTCCCTGCGAGATGGGGGCGTCCGGGTGCTGCGTGTTGTAGGCTTGAATCATCTCAAGGATGTCTATGGGTTCGTCTTCCCTGTGAATGATGTCGTTGCCTTCGCAGTCAATCGCGTAGCCGGAGCGCACGGTGACGTGCCGGCGGGGCGACTCAGGATCGTCAGGGCCGCAGTTGACCTGTAAGCCGCAGACGATGCCCCAGCCGTGCAGGTGCTTGTTGTGGAAACGCAGATCGTTTGCGCCGCATAGCGCGTCGAGGGCGTCCTGCACCGTCTCGGCGTTCGGCAGATCGCAGTTTGAATTATCGAAGCAGACATCTTCGGCGCAGATGTTCGTGAGCGGGGGAAAGAAGTCGCGGCAGTCTTCGATGACTTCGAGCAGTTGATCATCCACTTGAAGCAAAGCGAGGCGGCAGTAGTGTTGACGGATGCCGTGCGGAGCTTGCGCCAGCGGGGTATCGCCGGAGGCCGGGTCGGACGGCCACTCGATGTCGGCCGTCGCCGTGCGCGCCGGGATCAACCAGTAATCGCCAGCACGGTACGTGCCCTCGGAGAACTGCACCTCGACGCCGCCTTCGAGCGAGAGCCAGCCCGCCGCCATCTCCACGCCGTCCGCGCCCGCGTCGTTACCCGACTGATCCCAGCGGCGCAGGCGCAGACCTTTCTTCCCGGCGAGGCTCGTCGCGTCGGTGTCGAGCGTAATCTCGCGCGAGGACAGATCAATCGAGTTGATGAGGGCGAGCGGACGCGGCGTGCCCTGTAGTTCCGATTCGTCGTCAACCAACTCGACCCACTGGCCGCCCGCGAAGCCGAGCACTTCGTCTCTGCCGAGATCGGTGACGGTGACGATGTTGCCCTGCACGTCCGTGATCGTCGTCTGAATGGAGCCGTTCTCGCGCGACCACTTGAAGGTCGCCGCATCGCGCGCGCCGCCCTTCTGTATTTCTACGCGGTAGAGTTGATTTTCGAGACGACGATAACCCGCGCCTGGCGGAAGCAGGCAGGGGTCGGCCGGGATGTCTGCGGGCGAGGTGCGCGCGTTCATCGTGCCGGTCGGCGGAGCGGTCAGGGCAGACCATTCGGGGAACTGGGTCTCGCAATCGAGCGCTCCGTCATCGGGCATGGCGACGGGCAGCAGTTCAACCTGCCAGACGTTCCTGATGCGCGTCGTCGTGTCGGGGCCGCCGAGCGCCTTCTCGCGTATGAGCGGGTCTTCGAGCGCGGTGATGTGCTGCTGCCACACGCGCAGGTAAGCGAGATAATATTCCTCTCCCAAATCCAGCGCGCTCGTCTTGTATTCGCCGGGCGAAGCGGTTAGCGCGGGCGTCGGCAGGTCGGGTTGTGTGAGATATGTCGTGAGGCGGCGCAAGTGTGGGCGCTGCTCCGGCGTGTAGTTCGGCGGTGCGGCGTCGAAACTGAGACTGCTCTCGGAGGCATCTACAGCGGTGATCAGCCGCAGGGTCTTCAGTCCATCATCGCCGGTAATCTCGACCCACTGGCCGGACTCGAAGGCGCGACCGTCCGCGCTCAGGCGGGCGACAATCGCACCCGTCGCAGTGAAGTCCGTGATGGCTACCTGTTCGGCTTCCGATTCGCAAAGGAGACCTTCGACGTAGATGCGGCCGGGGAAGATGGCGAGGTCGGTGGTGGCCGAAGCGTTCGCAGGCATGACCGGCAGGAGCTTGAAGCCGTCCGTATTCTTGGGGACGCCGCAGAGGCCGATCACGTCCTTCGTCTCCGTCTCCGTGCGGTGTTGATGGGTGGCTAGCTGCTCGTTCCAGTCGGCGTCGAGTTGGACGCGCCCCTGCTGCATGAGGACGCCGCTATAGCGTTTCGCGGGGTTAAAAGTTTTACGGCTGAAATCACCTTTCATTACTCTCCTCCGAATCTATGCTGATAAGAAGATTAAAAACAATTTCCATTCCGACACGCCAGGACACGGCGAAAACTTCTTCTGGAAGTGTGGCTGTGTGGTGTCCTCTGACGGCGTTACAGGTTCACAGACGCGCGAGATAGGCGACCGCTCGATCAACTCGCGTAGATGATTCCGGCTTCGAGGCCGAAGCGCAGATATTCTTCGAGCCGCGTCCGCAGATTGGCCTCGCGTTGTGGCTCGTAGAGATGATGAAACGCGCCCATCGCGGCTTCGTCGTCCGCCCCTTGTCGAATCTCGGTGGCACAACGCGGGCTGAGTTGGCAGTAGGCGGCGTCGCCATAGGTGAGCGATTCAAAAAGAGGACGCACACGCGCTCGCTGCTCGGCGGTGTCTTCCGCGAGCGGCTGGCAATGAAACCGGCGCGGCACTCTTGAGCCGGGGGGAACATACGAGAAGCGGACGCATCCTTCCTGTAGACGCTCGGCGTTGAGCGGTAACAGGGAAGGGTCGGAGGCATCCGCGCTCGACATAAAGATCGTGTTCGATGCTTCGATCAACTGTGTGTGAACTCTGCCGACGACGGTAGCGTTCGAGATTTCGAGCGGAGCGCCCGCCGCCAGAGCCGGATCGGCATAAGCCGGATTACTTTCCGCGCCCGCGTCCACGATGCTGTCGGTGATGCGAACGCGCGCGCCCTCGACGGCGCGAATCATGCCGACGATGGAACGATCAATCTCGACCGTGACGTTGGGCGCGTCAACGCGGATGCGCGTAGTTTCGCTTTGCGCGGGCACATTCCCGATGGCGGGCGTCGCGCCGGGCAGGAGAGTGCAGTGCCTGATGCGGAGCACGCGCAGTGCGTTCGGCTGGCCTCCGAGCTTTTCAAGCGGCACGCGCAGCGTGCCCCCGGCGAACACCAGCCCGTTCAGTGTCACCTCCGAGCCGTCGTCGCCCGTAATCCAAAAATTGCCGCCCGCCACGATGACAGGCCGCCGCTCGTCGGCCGCGCGCAACTCAACATGGCCGTCGGCCGAGGCGTTGATGAAGAATTGTTCGAAGTAGTATTCGTTGTTTTCTATCTCGACCGTGCCGCTGCCGTTGAGGGCATTGAGCGCGGCCTGAATCGTCGCACGGTTGGTGGGAACTTTGAGAAGCGGCGTGAGATCGCCCGTGAAGGTTGAGGCGCGACCGTATTGGCCGCCGCCCATCCCGGCGCTGAAGCCGTAGTGGAAACTGACACGAACTTTCGCCGGGTCGGCGTAGACGCCTTCGGGCAGCATGATGCGACCGAGCACGGGGTCAACCGCATGCTTGTCGTTCGCACGGTCGAGCCAGCCCGCGCCGTCGTCCGAGAGGTTACAGACGCGTATGGCGTCGGCGGCGATGGGCGCGTCGTCAACCTTGAGTTGAAAACTTTTGTCCGCGCCGTAGTGGAGAGCGAGATCACGTTCGAGGGGACGCGGACGCAGGGGCGCGGGGACGTTGATGGGTTCGGCGAGGTGCGTGATCTCTTTTTCGGTGACGACGCGGTTATAGAGCGGCGTGTCGAAGCCGAGCGGGTTGAAACGAAAGCGACGCTCGTCGAGCCGGTGGGCGGGCGCATCGGTCAGAGGATAGCTGCCGAGACGCCAGAGGAAGATGCCGACGTTGGGGATGTTATAGCGGCCGAGGCGCGTTTCGATGTGGCGCACGTCCGCCGTGTGCGCGAGACGCTCGAAGGGAGTGTTCAGACGCTCCAACGCCTCCCGGTCGCGCAGGTCAACCGCGGCCGGATGCTGCGGCCGGATGTGGTTCATGTACTGCGTGGTCGAGAGAAGTTGGAAGAACTCCAGAACGCTCGCAGGCCAGCCTGTCACGTCGCGCGCCAACTGTTCGAGCATCGCCGCCGTCCCCTTGCGGCGACGGTAAGCCAGCGTATTCGCCACCTGCGCGCGGTGGCTGAAGGTTGCTTCCGGCCACGTCTGCAAACCGCGCGCGCCCACGAGATCGCCGATGTAAGGCACGACCCACTCGGCGCACGTCTCGATGAACTGGTCGTCGTAGAGTTGTGCGAGGTCTTCTTCGAGGACGGCGACCTGCTCTGCGATCACCGACAGCAGAGCCTTGAGCGGCCTGCCCTGCTCGTCGTCGCGCAGGCGATAGACGGCCGGGAGGAGGGCGTAAAGTTTTTCCGTGTCGAAACTCATTACAGCATCACCTCCAGGGCGAGCGCGCCGGGGTCGAGCGTGAGCAGTTCGGCGGGCGCGGCCTGTCGGCTTCCGGCGCGCGGCGCGTCGGAGTTCAGGCGCGTATTCAAGGCGGCCGTTTCGCCCGTGCGGTAGAGTTCGTCCACGTCAACCGCCAACACTCCGGCCACGCTCTGCATACAGCCGATGACTTCGCTGAGCGCGACGAATTGGCCGAACGCTCGCGCGTCGAAAGAGAAACGGGCGCGCAAAGATCGTTCGACTTCCGCCAGGACATTCTCCGGCAAGTAATCGGGATGGACGCGCACTTTCGCTTTCAGACGGAAGAGACGCGGCTGATAGGAGGCGACTTCGAGCGGCACTGCGGGGTCGCCGGCGGCGCGCAGCGCGGCGAGGAGGTTCTTGTCGAGCGGGCTTTCGATGGCAGCGCCGTTCGCCCCGGCCACCGTCAGGAGTACGCCCCTTTGCTCGCCGTTCCAAGTCCACGTTGCCAACGCCTTGCCGACCCCGGCGAAGGCGCGCGAGAAGTCTTCGTAGTCGGCGAGCGAGACGACGCGTTCAAGCGTCATGACGGTCAAAGGGGCGTTTCGACGCGCCTCGTCGCGCGCTTCCCGGTCGGCGGCTCCGCTCGCGGCCGAAGGGTTGACGACGCCCTTGACGCCGAGCGGGCGCGTCATCAACTGCGAGAGTTGATTCGCGCGCACGAGGCCGTCAAGCCCCGTGCCTTTCCTGTAGGTGGCCGTGACGTTGTCTTGTCCGGTCGGGAGGCGTGCGCCCGTGCGCCCGTCGCCGAACTGCACGGTCGTTTTGCCGTCGTCGTCCGTGCGTGTGACGTAGATACGCTCGTCGGGGGCGCGGCCGTAGAAGGTCGGAACCTCTTGCCAGAGCAGGCCGTTGACGCGCACGCTGAGGGTCGTCGCGCTTCCCGTGGGTGTTTTGGCGCTGACGTAGGTGAGCGGCGGCTGGCGCAGCGTGAAACGCTGGAAGGCGCGTCCCGCGTCGCCGCTGCCGAGCGTTTCGGCGACGGTTTCCCCATGAGTCGCCAGCGCGACGTTGGCGTTGATCTTCACGGTCGCGCGCACGTATGAATTTTCGAGCGGGGCGACGAGCGTGAGACGCGTGAAGCCTTCCGTCTCCAGCACGTGCTCGACATCCTTGATGACGGCGTGCTCGCAGGCGTTGACGCCGCTCGCGTCGTCGAGTTCCCCGCAGACGATGATGCTCTGTCCCTCGTAGAGACCGTCAACCCACGTTTCGAGTGCCAACTCCTGCCCCTCCACCGGCTCTGCGATGGGAAGGCGCGCGAGCGTCAGTTCCTCGCTCTGCGCGTGGACGGTCGTGCGCCGGATGAGGTAATTGCCGAGGCCGTTGAAGCGGTCGAGCGTCAGGCGGGTAGACTTGCCGCTCAAAGTGTAGTCGGCGCGCGAGACCTCGCTCGTCGCCTTCACCTGATAAGCGTAGGCGAAATCATCCTGCTTGAGCACGAGCCAACTATCCCTGACGATGGACGGATAGACGTTGTCGAGATAGATGTCCTTCGTATTCGCCGGTTCGCCCGGTAGCCGGTGGTAGTTGTAGAGCGATGTCTCCGCCCAACTGTTCGCGCGGTCTTTATAGACACCCGCTTTGAATTCGACGGTTGACGAATCGGTTCCGCCCGCGACCGCCACGTACTCGCCGATGCGCTGGACGGCGGGCAGCGAATCCCAGCGCGGCGCGTTGTGGCCGAAGATGGAGGCGCGTGTGCGCAGCGCGAGCACGGCGGGCGGCGGTTGCCTGACGGCGATGATATTGTCGAACAAATCGGCGACGTTAAACCTCTGGCTGAGCGCGCTGGCGCGCAGGTCGCGCGCGCGAATCGTCTTCCCGATAAACTTCTGTGTGACGGCGCTGGCGACCGCCGACGTATTCGCGCCGAGTTGAATCTTGATATTCGCAAAAGTTTGCAACTCCGTGGGCTTCAGCCGTGCTTTCGTGCGCCCGCGTTCGGATTCAAGCGTCACCTCGGAGACTTCCCGAAACATGGACTCGTGATAGTCGTCCTCCGTAATGAGCAGACCGTCGCCCTTCTTGAGGCCGGTCGTCAGTCCTTCGAAGTAGAGCGTGAGCGCGCTTAACTTAACCACTTGCCGTTTGGTCAGGCGCGGCCGGATTTCGTTCCACTCGGCGCGCGCCTCTATCGGCTCGATGGTCTCGAACATCTGCGCGCGTTCGCCCGGCCCCGGCACGCTCTGCGCCTTCACTCCGAGATCAATCGTCGTCTCGCGTGGCACGCCGAGAGCCGCCGCCAGTTCGCGCGTCACGCCCGGCACTTCCTCAATCGTAAAAGCCAGATAGGCGCTGGCCGCCACGCCGGGGCGCAATTCGTAGCCGATGAGACGAGCCAGTTCGAGCAGCGAGAGTCGCTCGGTGGCAGTCCGCAGATAAGACTCGTTGGCGATTCTCTCCTGATAGAAAGTGAGCACGTCGGCGACGGTCGCCCAGGCGTCGAGCAGGGCGATGGAAAAGTCGTCGGCGTCGCGCGTCGTGAGCAGCGCGAGGGCTGGGCGGTCTTGGCTCGACAGGCGCGCCAGCAGCGTCTGCTTGAACTGCGCGTGGCGGCCTGTGCGATAGGCGATGGCGGAGAGTCCCGGGCGGTTGAAGATTTCGACGGGCGTCTGCGCCGCCACGCCTTCGCAGCAGCCGCAGTCGTTCAGTTGATGCAGGGTCGGGTCAAGGGCAGCGCTCATCGTCCCCCCTCCAGATTCAGCCGGAAGACTCCGCGTTCGGGAAAGTTCGGGTCGTTGTCGAGCCGCGCGATCTCCAGCCGGTTCAATTCGAGCTTGCCCGCATCGAGCGCGGCATCGCCCGTCTCACCCTGCCGCGCGAATCTCGTAATCTCAACCGAATGGACGCCGTCAACCGCCTGCGCAGCGGCGTAGAGCGGACTCAGGAAGACGGTCTGCCCGAAGGTGTAGTTGTCCGGGTGAAAGACGCCGCGAAGCCCGTCGGCGCGCGTGTGGCGGCTGAACGATTCAAGGAGCGCGCGCCGCACGTCGCCCTTCAGGTAGCCCGGCTTGATGCATACCGTCATTTCGATTTCGAGCGAAACGTAGCGCGGCGCGTCTATCTCAACGTCGTGCCCGGCCATCCGGTATCGTTCGAGGTGAGCGCGCATCTCCTGTTTAAAAGCGGCATCCACGTCCGCGCCGCCGAGTCTGTCCACGGTCAGGAAGACGGTGCGCCAACTGCCCGTCCAGCGAATGGTCGCGGCGGCGCGCTGCACGCCCGCGTGCCGCTCCGCCACCTCGGCGTAGTCTCTCGCCGTCACGGCGCGCTGTTGCGTGCGAAAGGCGTAGGGTGCGTTCTGTCTAACCTGTTCGATTGATTCGGGCGCAAGGCCGCCGCGCGCCGGCATCGGATTCGTAACCCCGACCACGCCCGCGTTGTTGCTGACGATGTGCGCGAGCGCGCCCGCGCCGACGTTGCCCTCGACGCCGCCCCCGACGCGATAGTCGGCCGTGAAGGCCGTGCCTACGGGAGGGCGCGAGCCGAAGCGGTCGTCGCCGAAGCGCACGTATGCCGTCCCGTCCGTCTCGACTTCGACGACAAACTCGGGCGCGCCCGCCTCGCTCGCAAGGAGGTCGCGCTGTGGAAGCCATTCGGCCGTCTGGGCGTTCAGAGTGCCCGTCAGGCGGACGGCCGGGACAAACTCCGACACCGGCCAGTTCATCACCGCGCCGGCTGAGACAATCGGTTGCGCGGGATCGAGAGGCGAGACGTATGCGAGAGGACGGTGGCCTAGCTGCGGGCGAAAGCGTGGGGGAGACAATTCGGTTTTTCGTTCCTGGCAAAAATCGGGATCGTGCGGTGCCGCACGGTTGAGCGCGGGGTTGGACGCGGGAACGGAGCCGAGAAATTCGCCCGCGATGGATCGGCCGTGGTCGGCGAGCACGATGTTGCCGAGCGCAACGCTCGCCGGTTCTTTCTCGTTCGCCTCGTCGCCCGTCTCCACCTCCCACAGGCAGAGCGGAAAGGGCAGGGCATCGTCCGCCGCCCACTCGATGTCGAGCACGCGCAGAGGCTGAACTCCATCCTCATCCGTGTAGAGCGGGTCGGTGGCGGGCTTGATTCCGTTCAGGCGCACGGCGTGGCGGTGAGCCGGGTCGGCCTCCGCGGCGTTACCGTTTTGCGGATTTCGCGCCTCGATGAGGATGAGCACGTCGCCGACGGCGAGCGCGTCGAGCGAGCCGCCTTCGTTTCTGAGTGTGGCGCGTGTCGCACCCTTCGGCAGGCAACAACGCTCGTCGCCCCACGTGTGAAAAAGCATTCTGTTGTGGGCGACGCGAAGCAATGCCGGCCGCATAGTCTCGAAAACAACCGGACGACCGGCCAACGCCTCATCGTACTCTGACGAGGCGGGCTGGATGCGCTGCGGTAGATGCGGCAGACGGGAAAAGATTTGCGTCCCTCCGGCGAGTTGGACGTTGTTACCCTCAACTCGCACCTGCACCCACGCGCGCGCGTTCGCGCCGTCGTGCATGTGGTAATCAACGAGACGCGCGTGGCGTCTGACGGAGGTGCGGCGTCGAGCCGTGCCGAGATAGGCTTCCGTCCCGACCGCATCCTGCTGGTAACTCAAATGGTCGCCGACATAGGCCAGCATTTCTACGAGCGCGATTCCCATGTCGGCGGGGTTGCGCGTCGTCCATTGCGGCATGAGCACGGACATGCGGTCGAGCATCAACTGCCGGAAACTGGCGTAATCTTTGGCGAGATAGTTGATCAGGGGCTGCGGCAGATGTTCGGGAGGGCACGCGCGCACTTCCTCGCAATCGAAGTCGCTCGGACAGGCCACCTTGAAGGAGAAATCCACGGCGGAGAGAATTGGATCGAACCCATCGGGCGCGTCGGCGTCGTCGCCGCTTTTGATGAGCCGGAGCGTGTAGGTCGAAAAGTCGCCCGCCCGATCAACGTCCACGGAGAGAACTCTCGCCTCGCCGCCGGGCGCGGCGGTGACGTTCGTCGCCTTGATTTGACGAATGCGCTCGCCGCCTTCGATGCGCACATTCTGAATTGTGAGGGCGACCGGATCGAGGTCTTTGATGAAATGCACGTAGAGCGTGCGCTGCCTTTGCTCGGGCGCGTCGGCCGGATCGTCCGAGACTTCGAGAAACTCGATGCCGTTCAAGGCCGGGTGGGCGGCGACGGCGTTGCGCCGCCGCTCCTCGCAGCAAAAGTATTTCATGCGCTCGTGCCTCCGCGCGCGAATCTAACCACCTCGCGCCCCTGCGTGCGCCGCACGACATACTGGACGGCGACTCTGAGGGTCGAGTCTTCGGCCTCCACCTGCACGTCTTCAACCTGAATCAAATCGCCGAGCCACTGTTGCAGGGAACTCTGGACGAGAAGCTGCGAGGCGGCGGCCAACTCGAAGGAGTTTGGGGCGAAGACCAGTTGCGCGAGGCCGCAGCCGAAGGTCGGGCGATTGACGCGTTCGCCGGGCATGGTGAAGAGCACCTGCTCGATGAGGTCGCGGATGTGCGCATCGCCGTCCACGCTCGCCGTGCGGCCGCTCCCGTCGAAGTGGTATGGAAAGTCAACGTTCATCGAATGTCTCACATTCCGGTGACGCGCACCTGCGTCACAGAGGGGATGAGCGGCGTGCCGGTCGGGACGCAGACAGCCTGACTGTCAATGAGCAGGAGCGGCTGCCCGTTTGACAGGATACGCGTCGCCGCCGTCACGAACTGCGCCGTCACACACGGGCCGTTACCGGCCGAGGGCGGCGGCATCGCGCAACCGGCGACGAGATACGGACTGGCTATCGTCACGGTCGGTTGGCCGCTCACGAGCACGCGCGGATTCGGGACGGCGGGCTGCGCCTGCCCCCCGTGCGCGCACATCACCGTCGCGCCGACGTGTAAGAGAAATCCCGGCATCTGTTTTGTCCTCCCTTTTTTGCCTGCACGCGTCCGGGTCGCCACCGGTTCGCGGCGGCGCGACCGCCGGTAGCGTTTCAGATAATGGTCATTGCGCCCGCGTTGATCGTCACGGAGGGGCCGACCATGACGATGGATGCGCCTTTGCCGTTCTGGATGTAAATCCCAGTGTCGTTGACGATGATGGCCGCGCCGGTCGTGCTCTTGATCATGATGCCGCCGGTGGGGCCGGGCACGTCGCTGATGGTCAGGCCGTTCTGCAAAGGCGTTTGCAGCGTGATGCTCGGAATGACGGGCGGCGCGAGGCGCGCGAGCACGGGAATCTCCGCCGCGCTGCCCCAGAAGCACCCGCTCCAGATCGGATAATCGGGGTCGCCCTGCTCGAACTCGACCCACACGCCCGACCCGATAATCGGGACGGCGTACATCCCCGTCTGAATCCCCGCGACGGGGACGCAGGGCATCGCCCAACTGGAAGGAATCACCGACACGTCCGGCACGATGACCATGATGCGTCCCATCTGCATCGGGTCGAGGTTGTTGATGACCGTCCCGCGATACTTGCCGTAATATTTTTTAACAGTGCTCATACTGGAACCTTCGGAGTAATGGAAATCAGCCCGTTGCGGCTCAACTCGAAACTCTGCTTGTACTCGCCGCGCTTGATCTGGTGCGTCACGCTCTTGACGTAGTAGAGGCCGTCGAAGGCCAACCCCGCGCCGCGCACGCCGACCAGCTTGCGCGCCTTCAACAAACGGCCGTAGCGCATCACGTCGAGCGTGCCGGTGGCCGCGACGGTGTCGGCCGTCTTCGCCGCCTTCGCCATCCCGACGAGCGCGCCCTGAATCGGGTTGTACTTGGCCGTCTCGCTGATGAACTCGATCTTTTGCGGGAACGGCTGCACCACCCCGAGCGGCGGGTTGAGCGGCGTGATGGGTGGGACGGGAATCGGAATCGGCACTTTGGTAGCCTGATTCTGGATGAAGACGATGGGCAGGGTCGCCTGGTCGGGTCTGAAATTGAAGTTCAGAGATTCGACGTTCGAGTGGGCGTCCATGTTGATGGAGAGCGCGGGCTGCGGCTCGCCGACCTTGATCTCCGGCCCCCAGTAGGCCGTGTTCATCAAAGGCTGCGGGCCGGGCGTCAGGTAGAAGACGTAGCCGACGAAATCCGCTAGGTAATTGATGTAAGCGAGATCGGTTCCCTGATGTCTCGGTATCCTCTCGATGGGGATCGGGATGTCGAGGAGGACGCTCGGCAGCACCATCGGGATCATGCCGAAGAAGGCATACTTGGCGATGCAGAGAAGGACGCGCGCTTCGGGCGGCATGGCCGGATAGGGGATGCCCGTGAAGTCAATCAAGTCCATGAGGGCGATGAGGTCTTCGCCGGAGAGCGTGAGGGTCGAATGACCGGGGTCGTTGCCGGGCGCGATCTCGTGCCTGGTGATGACGCCGTCCATCAAAACTTCCGGCGTGCCGTTGATGGTGACGACGATGACGACGCGCATGATGGGCGGCAGGCTACCCGCCGTGAGCAGGAAGATCGTTTGCAGCGGCGACTGGTTGCTGAGCGAGAAGGTCAGACTAAAGCCGCTGCGCTGCTCGCCCGCGGATGTGTGGACGGTGACGCTCGTGAGCGCGTCGAGCACCTCTGCGGGCACGGGGACGGGCACGGCGGGGCCGATCATCAATGTCAGGTTGATGCCTTTAAGCATGCGGCGTTCCGAGTCCTTCGGGCAGCGTGATGCGCAGGCGGCGACCCGGCGTTTCGGTCAACTCGTCGGGGCGCACCGCCCCGTTAGCGTCGCAGACGCGCCAGAACTGTTCGGGGTCGCCCAGATACAGCGCCGTGATATTGTCGAGGCGTTCGCCTTCCGTGACGCCGTGCTCCGTGAGCAGTTCGAAGCGTTCGGGCGAAGGGACGAAACGACGACGCAGGTACACGACCGGCTCGCCGTCGGCTCGCTCAAGTCGAGCGGTCTGGGTTGTGTGATAACGACTCGTAAACGGAAACATAAGCTCTCACTCCGAGGAAATTTCCTAGACGCTCCTTCAGGGAATTCTGGTGATGCCGAGGCCGCCGAGCGCGCCGCCGTCGTAGAGCGCGGCGAGACGTTCCTTCTGTTGGTGGTAAGCCATGAAGATGCTATGGCCTCTGTGGTCGGGCATGAGGTCGTCGCTGCTGAGAACGCGCAGGCCGATGCTGACCTTCGCGCGAATCGGATTCAGGAGCGGGTCGAACGCCTCTTCGGTGACGCTGAAATCGGTCAGGCGAACGGGCAGGATGCGGCTCTTGCTCCAGACGAAGAGCGTGAGCGGCGACTCCATCGGCGTGATCTCAAGCGTGCCCGATTGGGCGAGACTGATGTTTGACTGAATCCGGCCGGTGGTCGGATAGACGAGCGTTTCGAGCGCGGCCAGTTGCGGGTGAATCCCGACCTCGACGGCGTGCGGGTTCTGTTCGGGAAATTCGAGTTGGTCGGTGGCGTCTATCTCTGCGTCGAGCTTGATGGTCTCGACGGGCGGCCCCGTCAGGCGCAACGCCTCTGAGCGGTCGCCGCCGCCCGACGCGCCGAGTCCCTTGATCTGCAAACTGCGCGAGAGCGTGTCGGGGTTGTACTGCAAAGAGATGACGCGCTCGACCGTCGCGGTCAACGGATTGAGCACGACGATGCCGCCTTTGATCAGTCTGGGTGAGTTCGGAAAAGTCGTCATGTGTATACAGTCCCTTTGTGGTCGCGGATGGTGATGCCGCGCGCTCTTGCCTCTTTGAGCAGCTTTTCGGGAATCGGCATTTTCTGGACGGGAACTTCCAGCACGTACTTGCCGACGAGCTTCTGCCCGGCGAGCGGGCCGGTCTTAGCCGAGATGGCCGCGCCGTTCGGATACTTGGTCGGGAACTCCTGATAATAGTTAATCACCCAGTCCGGGTCGGCCAGAGCCATCTGGTTCTTGCTGGCCGAGAAACTCTTGCGAGAGACGATCTCTCCCCGGACGGGGTCGTAACTGTCGAGACGCCGCAGCGTGCCCATCCTGTCGCGGATGGGAACCTGATTGTGCGGGTAGGCGCGCTCCATCTTTTGGTCAAAGACGTTGCCCTCCTTCGCCTCGGCCAGACGGATGTCGGTCGGCTTCTTCTGCCGCACGCCCGGCTGATTGAGCAGTTCCGTTTCGTCGAGCACGACCTCCATCGCGGCGGAGCCTTTGCTCTCTTTAACTCGCCTGAACGCTGCTTCGAGTTCGTCAATGTGCTCGGTTAAATCAACTTCGTTCTTGGAGAGGTGGAAATACTCTCTCAGCTTACGCTGGTCTAAATCCCAACCGGACTTCTCGGCCTGTTCGAGAAACTTCTCGATGCGCTTGACCTGAGCTGAGTTGGCGAATTCGGGGAAGCAAGGCGAATTGCAGAGCTTCATGGCGCGGGCAGCGCGCGGATTCTCTTCGAGCGCCTTCTTGAGTTCCGGCCTGCGCTCGAACAGCTTCTGATTTTCTTCGCCGAGTCCTTTGAGCGGGTCGGCTCGCTCCGGCGCGTGCGGCTTGTCGGGTGCTTTCGGCTTGTCGGGCGCATCCGGGTGCAGGGCTTTGGCTTTGCCCGCCGCTGCCTTCGCATCATCCGCTCCCTCCGCTGCCTGCTCTGCCGCCTTGAGCGCGCGCCGCTTCGGCATCAGCTCCTTGATACGATCTATGTTCTTGGTGACTTTCGGAAACTTCGTGATGAACTTTGCCAGCCGCGCAGAGACCGCCGCGCTGACTATCGCGCCCGCGCCCACGAGTGACAGGACGGTATAAACCACCGTCGGCCCGATCAGTTCGCCGAGTTTGTACGTGAACTTGACGATGTCCTCGCCGGCCAGTTTATGCACCTCCTTGCCGTGCTGCGCTCCCATCGCTTCGCCGAGGATGCGTGCGCCCTCTTCGTCGAACATCAAGGTCGAGAGCAGTTCGGTCATGTTCTTCACCATCTCTCCCGGCTTGTCCAGCATCTCATAAACGCCCTTCAAGGCTTCGCCGATGTCTTTGGCGATGCCGACCACGGCCCCGCTGATGATGATGGGCGGCGCGAATAAGGAGATGACCGCGCTGTCGGAGAGTTTCTTGGCAAGCACTTTGTAGTCCTCGTCGGTGAGTTGGCTCTTGAAGCCTTGCAGCAGCCCATCAATGAAAGCGGCGGCGGGTTTGAGACTCGTGGCGTCGTCGAGCGTCTTTATGTTCTTCGAGTCCTTAGCTTCGAGGTCGCCGGCCAGAACCTCCATCACCTCGTACCCCAACTTCATACGCTTGATCTGGTCATCCCACGTCCCGTCGCTTTGCTCAAGACCGGGCTTGGTGAGGGACAGCAAACGCTTGAAGGAACTTGACGCTTCGAGAAAAAAGGTGTGCAGAGGCATGCGGGCGAGCCCGTTCAAGTCCCTGAACCTCGTCTCGAAGTTGCTCTCCGTCAGGTAAACGTCGGAGAAATTCTTGTTGACGAGAGCTAAGATGGCAGCCGCCGCTTCACGATCCTTCGGCTCGTTGAACCAGAAATCCCTGGCGACGAGGACGAGGTTGATGGCGGCAGTGGCTTTCCCCTTCCTATGGCCTGTCCACTTCGCTTTTTCCGGCATCCCCTCCAGACGTTTTTTAAGTCGCCGCAACAACACATCTTCTTTCGTCTCGGGAACCGAGGCCGGGTCAACCTTCGGCTTCTCTGCGGAAGCCGCCTCCGGCTTATCCGGCGTCACGACGGGCAGGTCCTTCGCGAAGACGTTGAGGATGAACACCTGCTCTTTATCGCCGAAGCCGGGGATGCCCGCGCCCGACAACTTGAGCCAGACGCCGCCCACCGCGCTGCCCAGGATGGTTACTTCCGTGTTCGGCTTCAAAACGGCGGGGCATTTCTGGTTCGTAAAGGGTGCGCTGATGTCCCTGCAAACCTTTGCCTCGACGAGGCCGGACAGCTTCAAAGCTTCCTGCCTTTTCGGGTCTGCTTTTATTTCGTCCAGCGAAAGTATTCGCACTTTGCGGCCGACAGGGGCAGGCTGTCGTTGGAGGATGCCACCGTTCGCATGCCTGTGCATCGTTGCGCCGGCGCGGTTCGCAGAGCCGCCGGGTTGTGTGCCGCTCTGCTGCAAGACGTGTGTCAATTCGTGCGCCAGCAGGCGTCGTCCCGCATCCGTCTGCGGCGCGTATCGCCCTTCGGCGAAGACCACGTTGTGGCCGACCGTATAGGCCAAAGCATCCACCGCCTGCGCCGACTCCTGCGCGCGCGCGTCCGTGTGTACGCGCACGCGGCCGAAATCGTGGCCGAAGCGCGACTCCATGAATGAACGCGTGGCGGCGTCGAGCGGTTGACCCGCCGAGCCGAGCACGTCCTGTACGACGGACGGCGCGGAGACTGCCCCGGCTGCCGATGTAGCGCTGAACGGGGTGATCGTCTGTCTTTGTATGCCCTCGTGCGCCGTCCGGCTCTGCGGCGTGCCGGGCGCGGATTGGCGCATGACCGCGTCGGCCACGCGGTCGGCCTCCTGCTCGAAGCTGTCGGCGGGTTGGCCGATCTCAAGCTTTGTTTGCAGGCCGAGCTGGAGTTTGTCGCGACAGTCGTCGCATTTGCCAGTCAGTCCGGCCGCGCCGCTGCTCCCGCACGCACACTTGCGCTGCAAGAGTTTGCTCGCGCCATCTTTGGAGGATGGCATCGGTTGAGAGGCGACCTGTAGTGGCTGTTGCGACTTCATGATGCTCGATGCGTTTGAGGCACGCGCTCTGCGCGGCGCGACCTCTGTCTCCGGCTATGTTCTTTTGCGTATCTCCTCCGGCAGCGAGGAGTCGCCGCGCGGGACGCTCTTGCCCGGCTTCCATCCTTCGACGACCTGTATCGCTTTGGCGAAGGCGGCGATCTGGGCGTCGCTCATGTTTTTGACGAGCGTGCTGACGGGGACGCCGAGAGCTTTCGCCACTTGACCGGCGTACCCTTCAGGGTCGTTCTGCAAATCGCCCGCCGGGGCGAACATGTTCATCATGTGAGAGATGTTTCGCTCACGCTGGTGCTTTCTCAGAAATGAACGGACGGCGAACAACCCCTGCTCTTCGGTGGGATAGATGGCGAAGCGATGCGCCCCCCACTTGAGATGTTTGCCCGAATAAGCGCCCCACTTCTCCGTGTCCTTCGTGTAATCCATGTTGCCGGGATTGTTGGCGAGCCACGCCGAAGAGCCTTCGCTGCGCACTTCCTTCTGGTAGAGGACGTAATTCTTACCGCCCACCTTGACGGCCTCGACCTCTCGCTCCTTTTCCGCCGACGCGGATTGCATGGGTTGAAAAGGCTGAATCTCCGAGGCTTGCGCGGGCAGCTTCTCCTCTGTCTCATCCTTCCCGGCGGGCTGGCGCGCGAGGATGTTTCCCGTCCTCTCGCGGGGCGTCGGCAAGGGTTCGCGCGAGTCGAACTTCTCTGCGATCCGGTCGGCCTCGCGTTCATGTTCCGAGGACGCGGACGAGAGAGCCGGGCGCGAAGAATTCGACCGGCTGCCCTGTTGTTGGACGACGTGCGTCAACTCATGTGCGAGCAGACGTTGCCCCTCGCTCGTTCGCGGTTGATACTTACCCGGCGCAAAGACCACCTGCTCTCCGGCCGTATAAGCCGATGCGCCCAAGGCGCGTGCGGACTTTGACGCGCGCTCGTCCGTATGCACGCGCACGCGGCGGAAGTCGTGCCCGAGGCGCGACTCCAGCAGGCTGCGCGCGGGGGCGTCGAGAGGTTGGCCGGGGGAGCGCAGCACCTCATCCACGATGGGCGGCGCGTTCGCGGGCGCGGCCGGAGAATTGACGCGGCTTTGCCATCCACGTTGGCTTTGGCTGTCGAAGGTTTCGTGTCTCCCGGCCACGTCGCCCGCGTCGTGCTTGCGTTGCAGGAGATGCGACGCCCTTCGCATAGCGGGAAAAGAATGCGGTGCGAAGGAAGGCTCAGTTTTTGCGAGTGCGTGCGCGCTCATCGCCTGAGTCCTCCATAAACCGCCTGAGCCACCTGCGCGCCGATGTTTTCAGGCGCGGAATTGCCGGGCACGAACGGGAAAGCCCCGGCGTCGAGGTGTGGCGCATCGAGACCCGCCGCGAGCGAGGCGGGAACGCCATGCTCCGCGAAGAGGCGCGACAACTCGCGCACGACCGCGTCGCCGATGCGGTAACGGTCGGCGTCGGCGAAACCGTCGAGCACGAGTTCCTCGATGTGCAACTCTATCTCCGCCGCTTTCATCGCCAGCCTCCGGTCTCGGTCTCGGTCAGAGTCTTCTCCAACTTGTCGTACTCGCTGCGTGCGGCGCGCAGGATGTGCGACATCGTGACGGCCTCGCCCGTATCGGCCGCATGAAAGGCGGCGTTGAGCGCGATGTTGCGAATGTTGCCGCCCGCCACGTTGAGGCGCGCGAGCTTCTGTATCTCAAGATTCTCGGTGGGCGTCTGCGGGGGGAAGACGCGCCGCCAGATTTCGCCGCGCTGCGCCGCGTCGGGAAAGGGAAACTGCACGACGAAACGCAGGCGTCGCATGAAGGCCGTGTCGAGCGCCGTCTTCATGTTGGTCGTGAGAATCGCCAGCCCCTTGTAGGATTCCATGCGTTGCAGGAGGTAACTGACCTCGATGTTGGCGTAGCGGTCGTGACTGTCTTTGACATCGCTGCGCTTGCCGAAGAGTGCGTCGGCCTCATCGAACAGGAGCACAGCCCCGCCCTCTTCGGCCGCGTCGAAAACACGACGCAGGTTCTTCTCCGTCTCGCCGATGTACTTGCTGACCACCTGCGAGAGATCGATCTTGTAGAGGTCGAGCCGCAACTCGCGCGCGATGACCTCGGCCGCCATCGTCTTGCCGGTTCCGCTCGCGCCCGCGAACAACGCGCTGATGCCGAGGCCGCGCGGGCCTGCGGCGGCGAAGCCCCACGTCTCGTAGACGCGTGTGCGCTGCCGGATGTGCGCGGCGATTTCGCGCAGGCTGCGCATCTGGTGTTCCGGCAAAATGAGGTCAGACCAACCAGCGACCGGCTCGATGCGCTGCGCCAGATTGTCGAGCCGCGTGCGCGCCTGATTCCGGCAGGCGTCCCAGAGGATCGCCGCGGGCGTCCGCATCTCACGGCTCTGCCCGGTCGCGTCGTCCATCAATACGGCTCTCTCCGCTGCTTCGGCGCGCGCCAGTTCGACGCGCGCCTGCGCGCTCGCCGCACGAATGCGGTCGCCGCTCAGGCTGAACTGCGAAATGATGACATCCAGTTGATCGTTCAACCCGGCGGACACATCCCCGAGCGCATCCTGCCAGAGAAGTCTCTGCTCGGTGGAATCGGGTTTGTTCACGTTCAGGCGGAGCGTGGCGCGCTGCCGCAAACGGGGCATCTCGCTTCCGGCGACGAAGAGCATCCCGTGCATGCTCTCGATGAACGAAAGGAATGCGTGCGGCGGTGTCTTCTCCGATTCATCATCTTCGACCAGCAGCACGCTGCCTTCCAACACGGCCTCGCGTTGCCAGAGACCGGAGAGCGCTTCTCGCTCGACGACCGGGAGGGGAATGTCTGCGCCGCGCAGCACGTGCAGGCGCAGGCCGAGCGTCGCGCAGCTATGAGCCGCAACCAGACGTTTCCCCACGGCGTCTTCGTCGCCTGAGAGAAAGACGGACGGCCAGACCGCGCCGTCCACGGATTGTTTCCAGAACTGCGTGATGTCTTCGACCAGGGCGAGGTGCGACGGCGGCGGATCGTGCTCAAGCGATACAGGCTCGACGAGGCCGCGCAATCGTTCGTCCAGATAAGAGATTCCGGTCAGGTAATGCAGCACTCGCTCGTCTATACGCAGGCCGCTCCGGGTTAGCGTATCGCCGTTCTGCCTGATTTCTACCAGTCGCCAACGGCGCAGAGCTGCGGCGGGCGTGATCGCGTTCCAGTGAGCTTCGGGCAGCGCGGCGAGCGCAAGGCCGAATGTCGGATAAATGCGACGGCCGTCGCCCTGAGCCGCCGCGCACAACTGGGCGAAATCGGCGTCGAGTTCCATCCCGGCGCACATCAGCAGCACGTCTCGCTCAAAGGGAGACAAAGCGAACGCCTCGCACAGACTGTCGAGAGCGGCCGGTGCGGGCAACGCCTCCGTCGCCTCTCGCAGACGCCGTACCGTCTCGTCCTCCGTGCGTTCGGGCGCGGTCATCCCCTCCGACTCAGCCGCCGCTTCGGCCGCGGCGACTGTCTCCATCGCTTCTGATGTGGCGACTTCCTCCCCCGCATTCTCACGCGGCACAGCCTCTTGCGGCGCTTCCACGTGCGATGTGTCTTCGCGCGTCGCCCCATCCGATTCGAGGTTCGATTCGTCTCCCGTTGGCTGTCGCCGGTCTTCGTCGCCCGCGCGCGGCTCTGTGGCGGCGCGCGCGGCGTGACGCTTGAGAGCGTCGCGCACGAAGGCGAGCCGCGCCATCAGGTAGCGCTGGTTGGCCTCGTGCCAATTGCTCGTCGCCATCGTGCTCATACAATATCTACCTGCGGCGTGCTGAACTTCTTCGTCAACGGGTCGGTCTTGAGCACGCTCTCTGCGCCGTCCACCTGCAACCGCACGAGGTACTTGCCCTTTCTCACGTTCACAATCGGAATCGAGATTTCGGTGACGGTTTCCGGCGGAACCGACGGCGGCGCGAAGAGTTGATACGGCGAGGGCGCTCTGAAAGAGTAGCTCCACGGCGGGCGGTTCGCGGGCGCATCAAGTTCGTTTAAGAGCAGGATGACGCGCTGGTCTCTGCCGATGGCGGGGCTGACGGTAATGTCCAACTCTCCCGAAACGTGATCGGCATCCTGGCCGGGCGCGGTCGCCGCGCCAATCGTCCCGACCGTGGGGCGCAGGACGAACGCCGCCACGTTCGAGGCGACGCCGCGATGCGGCTCGTTCGGCGTCCCGAACGAGCGGTAGTGAACCACCTGCGCGCCCTGAACGCCCGCGCGAAGGTTCGGGGGAAGCGCGAAGGTGATGCGTGTGTCGGTAACTTCTTTGAGGGGCGTCGAGATTTCGACGCCGCCGATGTGGACGTGCGTGTCGTCGCCGCGCAACCCCGTGCCGATGATATTCAGGTTGTAGCCGGGGAGGATGGGCTGGTCTGCGATGATCGGGGCGGCGTCGTTCTCCTGCGACATGAAACTCTCGATGACGGGCTGACGGAAGGGAACGGCGAGGATGTTTCGACTGAGCACGGGCAGCGCGGGGCGCGCCGCTCCGCTGCGGCTCTCGATCAGGACGACGGATGCCTGATAGGCCGCCGTCGGGCGGTAACGCGTCTGAAAGGCCGACCATAGACGCGAAATCTCTTCGGTACTCATCGAGACGGGGGAAATCTTGACTTGCTCGATCTGCTCGGCCAATTCAGACTCGAACAACGTGCGCAAGGCCGTCGGCAGGACTGTCGTGCCTTCGACGATCTCCGTCGGCGGAGCGAGCGCGAGACGTATCTTCTCGCGCGTCAGAACGGGCGTCTCGTGGAACAACTGCATGGCGTATCCGAGCAGTATCTCTGCGTGAAAATCTTTTTCGCCGTAAGCCGAGAGTAGATAGTGTAGGTCGAGGGCAAGCGGGGGATTCGTCAAACGCTCGCCCCGCCCGTTGCGCGACGGCAGACTGACGTTGCGCCAGCCGGCGTTCGGTGTGACCTGATAAAGAAACAAATTTAGCTGGCTGGTTTCGGAAGCCCCCTCCTTGAGGATGCGGTCAGGCGGCAAGGCCGTAACGAGCACTTCGCTGCCGACCGTGCCCGAGATGTTCTGGTCAATCATACCGTTGTTGAGCAAATCTCTCAGCACGGCCGTGACCGACGCAATCGCGAGTGCGGTACTCACGGCTTACCTCCGCTGCGCTGTTTGAGATATTCGCGGAGCGAGCGCGCCGGGTCGGGTCGCGCGTCGGCCGGTGTCTCTCCACGCGCCTCGCCCCTCTGCCCCGCAGCCGGCGGGGCGACGGCGCGCACTTCGATGCGTCCGATGGTGACGCGAATGACCGGCGGAGAAGTCGGCGCGGATGCGTCGGCCTGCTCGCGCTTCGTCGCCGCATTCGCCCGCGCCGCGACGATAGAGACGGGCACGACTGCCGGATGCGTGCCGTTACCCGAGCGACCCGGCGCGCGGGGCGAGTCTTCGTCGTCGGCCTGTGCATCGCGAGCCTCGAACTCTCCGGCGACGATGCGACGGATGCTTCGTTCGAGCGCGGATTCATTCGTCGCGGGCGGGCGGCGCGCGTGCGTGTCGTCTTTATTTTGAAGTCTCATGCGCGCGTCTTCAGACGCCTGTGCCGAAGAGGTGCGTTCCACTTCGCCGGGTGTTTGTGAAGACGTGCGCGCCCGCTCCTGACCCGGCGACGGAATGAAAATGGAGGATGGCGACGATTGATCTGGCAGCTTCGAGGCGGTCGTGACGGGGGTATGTCCGGCATCGCTGTGGGTGCGGCTTTTGTGCCGCGCGTCGGAGAACGGTGACGCGTCGAACACAACCGGCTCGGTGTCGGCCGCGTGCCACCGGCTCTCCGTGTGCGTAGGCGCGTCGTGTGCCTCGGATGCATAGTGTCGGCTTAAGTCGTCTCCGAGGTCGGGCTGGCCTCTGTCGGGCGCAAGGTCGGAGACGAACGGCGCGGCGGCGAGCGAGAGTGGCTCGAACCGCGAGGCAAGCCGGGGCTGCACGGAGGGCGCGCGGTTGAGGCCGCGTGCGGCCAGATGTTTGAGATAATCGCTCATTCGCTAAACATGCCCAGGTAGAAGAGGCGTCGCTGCCGGCTCATTGAAAGAATGTCCGTCTCGCGCCAGCCGTAAGCTCCGGCGAGCGCATGCACCTCTCTCAGCGTGCGCTGCGCCCAGACGTTAAGCTCCGCCCAGAAGAAAGTGTCTATGCTGAAGGCTTCCAGCCATGCGTGCGCGCAGCGCGGGCACTTGAGAGCAAACTGCATATCCCCCTGCGCGTCGGCCTGCCCCATTCGCTCGACTATTGCGTCCACAACCTCCGGCGGCAGCGCGGCGGCCGGTTGCTCCTCCGCGCCGCGCCGCGCCGCGAGCAGACACCGCTCGAAGAGCACTCGCCGCGCCGCCGCGATGTCCTGCCCCGCAGTGAGCGCGGAGAGGTCGAGGCTGTTCGGGAGACGGAAACTCACCTCGTATCCATCAACGTTGAGCGAGAGAGAGCGGGGAGGCTTGTCTACGGGAGTCGTCACCCGCAACTGTGCCGCCTGGAAACTCATCTCCAGAGGCTCGCCGCAGGCCGGGCACGTCGCCACGCTGGATAGTTGCGGGCCGAAGGTCTGTTCCCGCAGGTCGAGCAGCAGCGCGTCGCGCTCGCCGATGCTTAAATGCGCCAACTCTCCGGCGTCCTTCCCCGTCGCGGCGGCGAGCAGCGCGAGCGCACGTTCGAGCAAGGGGCGTTCGAGTGCTCTCTCCCAAACGTCGAGCAACTCCGAATCGGACAGGGCGCGCATAACTCAATCACTTCATTCCGGCTAGGCCGTCGGTTCGGTAAACGACGGCTCGGTCGGCTCGGTCACTTCGTAGTCTCGCTCCCAGCCCTCGTTTTCCAGCTTGATGTGCTGGATGGCGACGGCGTTGGCGTTGGCGTCCAAGTCGGGCTGCGCCTGATATTCGGAGACCCAGCAGCGAAAGACCCTGTAGGCGATGGCAAGTTGTCCCGCTTCGTTGTACATCTCGATGATGATGTCCTTGCGGAAATCCTTGAGCGAGACTTCCGCGCCGAGACCAGAACCGAAGTTCCACACCTTATTCGCCCAACGCTCGAATTCCGTGTCGTGGGTCACGCCGCGTTCTAGAGAGATGGCGTCGTACTCGGTGCGACCCGGCGACTTGCGCGTCGTGCTCGGGTCGCCTCCCTCACGATGTTTGACGACTTCGGTCGAACGCTTGAGCATTCCGACCTTGCTGATTCCGGCGACGTAACGCCCGTCCCACTTGACGCGAAATTTGAAGTTCTTATACGGATCGAAACGCTGTGCGTTGACGCTGAACTGAGCCATGACTTTTCTCCTTAGACATCAATCTGTCCGGCGAGTTGCTGAATCTTGATGATCACGAACTCGGCGGGCTTGAGCGGCGCAAAGCCGACGAGGATATTGACGATGCCGAGATTGATGTCGTTCTGCGTCGTCGTCTCGCGGTCGCACTTGACGAGGTAGGCCTCGCGCGGGCTGCGACCCTGAAAGGCTCCCTGCCGGAACAGGTTGTTCATGAACGCGCCGACGTTGAGGCGAATCTGCGCCCAGAGCGGTTCGTCGTTCGGCTCGAAGACCACCCACTGCGTACCCCTGTAGAGACTCTCCTCGATGTAGAGCGCGAGACGGCGGACGGGGACATACTTGTATTCGTCGGCCAACTGATCCGCGCCGCGCAATGTGCGCGCGCCCCATACGACGCGACCGTTGACGGGAAATGAACGCAGGCAGTTGATGCCGAGCGGATTGAGCATGCCGTTTTCAGGGTCGCTCAGGTTGACTTCCAAACCCTGCACGCCGTTGACGGTGGCGTCGAGTCCGGCGGGGGCTTTCCAGACGCCGCGTTGCGTGTCGGTGCGCGCCATCACGCCCGCGATGATGCCGCAGGGCACGAAGGTGTCGAGTTGGCCTTCACGCAGGGGGTCGCTCTCGACGACGCGCGGGAAGTAGAGCGCGGCATTGCGCGCCGCGATGCCCGAAAGGCCGAGCGCGCCCAGACCCGCCACGGCGTTGCTGGCCGCCGTCTCTTTATTGGCGCTCCAGGCGGCGGGCGAATCCACGATGAGCATGGCGCGATGGTCGGCGCACAACTTCATGGCGGTCTGGTAGACGGGCGGCGGCACGTCGCCGCCGCGCGTGTCGGGCGGGATGCAGAGGAGGTTGAAGAGGTCTGCCTTCTCCAGCGCATAGAGGCCGGTCTTGTCCGCCGGCACGCCCTCATACTCCGCCACCCCGAGCGCGGTGCTGTCGAGGCCGTTCGCGCCATCACCTTCCGAGTCGTCGCCGGGAATCGCGCCGGGCAGCACAGGCTGACCGTTGAGACGCGCGAGGCGCACGTATTGCGATTGTTGCTCCAGAATTCGATCCACTCGCCGCGAGTTGTCGCTGATCGAGAGGTTGATCAAACGCTCCAGCAGCCGGTCGGTACCGCTGCCCGTAGCTTTTTCGTAGATCGAGAGGTTGAACAAATCTCCCGCCGCGAGGCCGTACTGCTCGGCCACTTCCGTCGTGATGCCGTCGTGATCAACGACGACGCGCAGGCGATTGCCCCACGTGCCGGGGCTGGCGGCTACGAGTTGAAGGGTGTCCACCGTGAGTTCGGCAATACCGCTTCCGCCCGCGTTGGTGAAGAGGCGGACGATGATGGCCTGACTGCCGCCATTGAGATAAAAATCTCGCACCGCGTAGCTTAACGGGTCGGCCGTGGAGAGGCCGCCGAAGCGGCGTTCGAAGTCGCCGAAACTGTTGATGATGATCGGCTCGTTGATGGGGCCGCGCCGTGCGCGCCCGATGAAAGCCGTGATCGAGGTGGCAACGCCTGAGATGGTGCGGACGCCGCTCGGAACTTCTTCGATATAGACACCGGGGTAGGTCGGTGTGACTGGCATGGAAAATTCTCCTTCTCAAATATGGCGGGCGCGAAACGGACGGCTTTCCGTCAGGGGTGGCGCGGGTCAGGTCGTCTTGCGCCCGACGAGGATGCGCACGGCCGCGTCCTTCGATCCTTTGTTCGTAAAGGTGAGTTTGGACGGCGACGCGCCCAGCAAGCCGACCGAGCCTGCGCCGATGAAAGTCTGTTGCGAGTCGAATTCGACCTCGTCGGCTCCGTCGTTGATCACGTAGCTCAGTTGAGCATCGGTGTAGTTGTCCGCTTTGATCAAGAGGAACAATATCTCGCCCGTGTCTGCCGGGACGATGCCGACCTCGGCGGTTCCGTCGCTCGCGTCGTGCTTGGGAACGACCACTTCGATATTTTCGTAGGCATCTACCTCGACGGTCTCGGCGGCCGCAACTTTCGGCCCTCCTGCTACTTGAGCGTTGAACGCCCAATTTATTTTGATCGGCATGTCGTTACTCCCTCAACTTTGCTGGCAACATTACCCGGCGCAGCCTCTTCGACCGCGCCGGGCGGACATAAACATGAGGCCGAAGAGCATTGCTTGCCCCTCAAACCTTTGAAACGTGCGGCGTAGATTCAGGTCTTCCATCATCCGTCGGTCTAATGCATCGCTTCATGTCCGCGCGAGACGAAACCGTCCTCCGGGCGATTCGTTCCTGAGCGTACAGAAATCCTGTTCCTGCCACTGCACATCTCGGCATATGTGTGTTTTGTTATTTGAGAAAAACAAGCTAGAGCGTCTGGGGGAATGCTCTGAATCCATCCCGCGTCAGTGAGTACTACAGGCAGAAAAAGCAGCGAGGGTAAAACTTAATTCTTGTGTGACAACCCCTGGAACGATGAAGACCCCGGAAGTGTTTGAAGCAACCGGAGAGTATTCTGACACGCCTCAAGCTGTCAACATTTTTCTTTCGCGAACGACGTAGCGCCGTCGGCGGAGAGCAGTCAAGCAACCATAGCCTTCACGCCACTGTTCCAAGAGTAGGGAAAAATCGCAAAGGTTTTGCGTCTCCCTGTCCGCAATGCGACGCTCTGCGGTGAACAGCATTCGCCTCTCATCGAACTCGGGCGCGGGATTTCCTGTCGCGGAAGATTCTCGATGCCATTCACCCGGCATCAATTTTTAAGACTTGCCGCGAGTTTTTTTAATCGCTCGGTGGCTTCGGTCAGAGCCTTACGGGTCTTCGCGTTCGCCGGGTCGGCGACTGACATCTTGCGATACATCTCCAACTGTTCGCGCAAACTCTGCCGCGCGCTCTTAATGTCGCCGCTCGCCGCCTGCGCCTCGCCGAGCGCGCCGAGACTGCCCGCCAGATCGTCGCGCGTGACGGCGTTGGATGGATCATCGGCGAGCCGGGCGCGGTTCAATTCCACTAACTTGCGATAACCGATAAGAGATTCGCCCAGCGCGCCGATTCTGAGTTGTGCCCGCCCGATCTGGCCGTAAGTGCTCGCGACGTTGCGCCGAAGGTCATCATTCGCAGGATTCTTAGCGGAGAGTTCTGCGAAGATGGCGAGCGCGCGGCGGAAGGATTCGAGCGCGGCGGCCGGATCGCCCGCCTCAAGCCGGACATTGCCTGTGCGGTCGTAACTACTGCCGAGGTCTTGTTGCAGGGAAACATTTTCGGGATGCGCCGCGGCGAGTCCTTCGATGGTTGCCTGCGCCCTGCCGTAGCTCTCTTTCGCGCCGTGAGTGTCGCCGGTGAACGTTTGCATATCGCCCATCTTCACCAAAGTCAGCCAGAGGCGGCGACGCGCGCTTTCGTCCGTCGGAGCGGCGTCGGCGAGCGACTCCGCAATCGCGTGCGCTTTACGATAACTTTCAAGCGCGCCCGCCGCATCCCCGATGTTCGGGTAGAAAGGATTGCCCTGCACGTTGCCGAGGTTGACGTAGGCGATGATGAGTTCAGTCTGTAGGGTCGGGTCGTTTGCGGATTCGCGCGCCAGCCCGTCGAGGTATTCGAGCGTGCGCCGCGCGAGCAGTTGGCGCGCCCCCGTCGAGCCTTCGAGATTCGAGACCGCGTCGTGCATCTCAAACATCATCCAGTGTGTGAGCCTGCGCACATCTTCAAAGCGTCGCTTCGCGCGCGCGCCTTCGGCCTCCGCACGGGTGCGTTCGACCTGCGCGACGCGCCATTGCCACGTCGTCGTCGTGAGTCCGCCGACGAGCGACAACGCGACGCCGATGGCCGCCGTGACGCCCGCCTTGTTGCGTCTGACGAACTTGCGACTGCGGTATGTGAACGTGTCGGCGCGCGCCCTCACGGGCAAGCCTTCCAGATGGCGCTCTATGTCTTCGGCGAATTGCTCGACTGAGGCGTAGCGGCGCGAAGGTTCCTTGCGTAAAGCTTTCAGAACGATGTTGTCCAGATCGTCGGCCAGACTGCGGCGCAGGCGATCAGGCGCGACCGAGCGCGCGCGCGCCAACTCGCCGAGCGACGGAGTGGCGTCGGCCGCCCCGCGCGCTTCACGGCTCAACTGCGGACCTTCGGACGAGCCTTCAATCGAGAGGCTGTCGCTCGCTTCGGCGGTCGCTCGCATAGTCTCGAAGCTGCTTCCGGCCGCCGGCGCATTCGAGGCGACGGCGGCGCTCGGTCGTGGCGGATTTTGTTCGCAGACGACGCGCATGATCTCTTCAAAACGGTAGGTGCTGAAATGATAGGGACGCCGCCCCGTCAGCAGCAGGTAGAGCAGCACGCCGAGACCGTACACGTCGCTAACGGTCGTGACGCGCTCGCCGCGCACCTGCTCAGGGCTGGCATAATCGGGCGTCAGCATCCTGAGCGCGGTCGCGGTATGTTCAACAGGGGCGTCGGCGAGACTCGGGTTGAGAATTTTCGCGATGCCGAAATCAAGGAGTTTCGGCGTGCCGTCGTCCGTCACCAGAATGTTCGAGGGCTTGATGTCGCGGTGGATGATGAGGCTCTGATGCGCATGACTGACGCCCGCGCATACGTCAAGAAAAAGACGCAGGCGCGCGTTTATGCTCAGCCTGTGCTCGTCGCAATAACGATCTATGTCCTGCCCTTCGACGTGCTCCATGATGATGTAGGGAAGCTCGTCTTCGGTCGCGCCGCCGTCCAGAAGTCGCGCGATATTCGGATGGTCGAGCGCGGCGAGCGCACGCCGTTCGTGACGAAAGCGACGCAGGACGAACTCGGTGTCCATCCCGCGCTTCACCACTTTCACCGCGACAAATTTGCGGAAATCGCCCTCGGCGCGTTCGGCCAGATAAACCGCCCCCATGCCGCCGCGCCCCAACTCGCGCAGGATGCGATACGCGCCCACGCGCGCCCCGCACTCCAAGCTGTGCGCGTGGGCGGATATATCTTCCCGGCGCAGCGTCGGGAGTTCGCTGCCGGCAAACTGTTTTAAGTCCAGAGCGGGCTGTTCGAGAAATTCGTCCGCCGCCTCGTAGCCCTCGATCAGACGTTCGACTTCACGGTGTAAAACTTCGTCGCCCGCGCACGCTTCCGCCAGAAATTGCTCTCTGTTTTCCGGCCTGATGTCGAGCGCCGTCTGGAAAACGGTTTCGACCCTCCGCCAGCGTTCGGGCGTCATCATCTCCTCGCTAGCTGACATCATGATTCACACTCGACTTTGCCCCTGCTGATATAGCTGCCCACGCATACGTGCATGGGATGCATCGGCCGCCGCCGAAGAACACTTCGGGCGGCGGCTTTTTTTATAGCGGGCGGAGAAAGCCTATTGACCTGATCTCGCCTGACGCAAAATTACAAACGCATAACCCGTATTTAATGTTCACAAAACAGGGAGGGGCAAGGTTTTGATCTCCTCGCCCCTCCTTGGTTTTGCAGGTTGTGAAATGAGTGTGCCGCGCCTATTGAGCCGAATTTCTGAAAACCTTGCCATTCTTCATGACAAAAGAGACTTTTTTGAGCGTCAGGATATTATCGAGCGGGTTTTCCGGCGTGGCGATGATGTCGGCTCTTAAGCCCACTTTGATTGCTCCGCGCCGCGTGTCAACTCCGAGTAAGCGCGCCGCATCCGTCGTCATGTAACGGAGAATATCTTTGTTTGCGACACCCGCTTCGACGAAACTATCAAGAATAGAAATAGCCTGCTCGCCACGATTTTCCGCAACGTCGAAAAAAGCGTCCGAACCGTAAACCATCGGCACGCCTATTTTGTACGCGCGCCTTAAGCGATCCACGTAATTTGCGTGAAACTCTTTAGCCCGCGCCGGGGGCAGCCCTAAATACTCGGATAGCTTGACGGTAAACTCCGTGCCGACGAGCACCACATTGTTTCGCTTGGCTAACTGCAACGTCTCGTCCGACATCTGAATGCCGTGTTCGATTGAAGCGACCCCGGCCTCGGCGGCGTTGCGCGCGCCGCGTTCGGTCGCGCAGTGAGCGGCAACTTTCAACCCGGCGTTACGCGCTTCTTCGACGACGAATTTTATGTCGTCAACCGAATAAATATATGGCTGGTCATCAACTACTATTTTGATCACTCTCGCGCCGTAGTGGATGTTCTCGCGGATGGCTTTTCTGAGATCGTCTTTTGTGTCGGCGAAAAAGTATTCTGGTTCGGACAGCCCGCGTCGTTCCGGCTGAACCTGGAATTGTCCGCCGAAGGGGGCAATGATTCGCCCGGAATTAATCATCGTCGGCCCCGGAACGATGTCCCTGTCTATCGCCACACGCAAAGATGTATCGCAATAGTTACCGTTGTTTCCAACGTCGCGGACGGTGGTGAAACCGGCGTCGAGCATCGCGCGCGCGTTCGCCACTCCCTGGATGGCGCGGTAAGCGGTCGGGCTTGATAATGTGTTGGCGAGTTGGTCTTGGCCTGCCCTGACATTGAAGCAGAGATGTGAGTGCGCGTCGAACAGACCGGGCAGGACTGTGGATTTTGAGAGGTTGATGACAGTCGCGCCCGCAGGGATGGCGATGTTACTGCCGATAGCCTTAATCGCCCTGTCTTCGACAAGAATAATCTGATTCACCGCCGTCGTGCCGGTTTCGGGGTTAACCAGTTTTCCGGCTCTGATGGCAATGATTTCCGCGCGCACCGGCGCAACAAAGATAAGCACCAGCACGGCCGTCAGGCAGCCGTCGAAAATATTCCTGATAAGTCTCATCTGATTTCCTTTTCCGTAGTTAACCGGCATTTATATACAGGCCGTAGAGTTTTTGATCCTCAGAGAGTAAAACGTCGCCGGCAGAAAGTTTGTCCCAACAATTTTCGAGAAGACGGACTTTAGCGTTTAGTGTCGCAAAGATTATTTTGAGGCGCGAAAGATCGAGTTGATGTGACTATTATGCCGCCGTTGAAGTCGGATAAGAGCGTATCAGGGCTGTCCGCTGGTGACTTCGCACCCCTTTACCGCGCAGGCACAGACTGCAAGAGGTTCAAGACGCTGCGGGCAATCTTCGACTCCGGCGCGAGCAGGTTAGCATGCCCCAACACGGTCGGGCGCGTCTCGGTGTTGAAGGCCAGAAGGCTCGCCGTGCGCGTCTCGGGGCACAAGCTCATGTAGACCTTGAACCCGTTCTGGTCTCTGTCGTGACCGATGTAGCGGCGACCCTGCCGGGTCAGTGCGCACGGCGACCTTTTATCATTGAAGATAATCTACATACTGGCGTCGTCCGGCCAACCGTCGTATTATTGCTCTGTTATATCATATCCACCCGGTAGGCTCGCAATGTCTGCTCCCGATGCATCCAGTACAAGTGTTTTTCACTATGAAGCATACCCCTAACGTCTCAGTCGTTCTATCGCTCGTCCTTTTTTTCGTCTGCGCCTTCCCCTTCGCCGTCCCGCTCCGTGCGCAAGAATCGGTACGTCTGGCCGCCTCGGCCTCCGCGCACGATAACTTCGCAACGCCGCGTCGCACGACGACCCCGCCCGCCGCGCGTCCGCGCAAGCGGCTCGTGCCGGTGCGCGTCAGCGACACGGCCGAAGGCTCGCGCGTCCTGATCGCCTCGGACGCCTCCCTCGACGACTACTCGTCATATTTTGACGGCGGACGTTTCTACGTCCTGATCCCGAAGGCGGATGTTACGGGGATTATGCCCGATGAATTCAAGGGACGCGGGTTCGCCTCAGCGCGTTTCGATCAAAGCGGGGGCGATGCGTTGCTCTCCTTCGAGGTGCAGGCGGGCACCAGGCCGCGCTTGAGTCAGAAGTTCAACCGCCTCGAAATCAATTTCACGGCGCAGGACGCGTCGAGGCAGACTCCCGCCCCCGCCGCTCAGGCCGACGAGCAGGCGCAACTCCAACAACTGCTCAGACGGGTTGAGGAACTGGAAGGGCAGGTCAGGGAACTGAGGGCTAACGCCGTGGCCGCCAACGGCCAACCGTCGCCCGACGCGCCTGCGACCACGGTTGCCGAGGCTGCGCCCGCCACCCCGCAAGAGGAAGAGGTGCAAGCGGCCATCACCGGGCAGGATCATGAATCTCACACATCCGGCCCCCGCCTCCAAATTCAGGGCTTCGCCGACGTGAACTTTCGCGCCAGCAACGGGCGCGGCACGACGAACGCGTTCAGTCTGGGTCAACTCGATTTGTTCATCACCTCGCAACTGTCCGAAAAGTTCAGCGTCGTCAGCGAACTGATCCTGGAGGCGAAACGCGACAATTCGTTCGAGTTTGAGATTCACCGCCTGCTCTTACGCTATGCGATGAACGACTATTTGAACCTGAGCGCGGGGCGTTACCACAGCGGTATCGGCTATTACAACACGGCGTTTCATCACGGGTCTTATTTCGCCACCGCCGCCAATCGCCCTTTTCTCTTCGCCTTTGAAGGTCAGGGCGGCGTGCTGCCGCTGCACAACGTCGGCGTGTCGGCGACGGGGCGCATCCCCTCCGGCTCGCTCGGCCTGCGCTATATAGCCGAGGTCGGAAACGGGCGCAGCGCGCGCTCCGCCGCCGACCGCACGGTGCAAACCGCATTCGATGAGAACAACGGCAAGTCGTATAACCTCGCACTCAACGCGCGACCCGACTGGATGCCCGGGCTGCAAACCGGATTCTCTTTCTATCACGACCGCCTGACGCCCGTCGCCGCGCCAAACGTCGATCAGCGAATCATGGCCGCGCACATCGTCTATCAAAACCCGCGCTACGAATGGTTGAACGAAGCCGTGTTCATCCGGCACAAGCCGGAAGTCGCGGGCGGCGTCGCAACCTACACGCCCGGTTTCTACACGCAGTTTGCGCGTCGCTTCGGTAAAGCGCAGCCTTATGTTCGCTACCAGTATGTGAATGCGTCGGCGCGCGATCTACTCTTGCGCGACATCGGGCGACGCAACGGGCCTTCATTCGGATTGCGATACGACTTGACGGACTATGCGGCCTTCAAAAGCCAGTATGATCGCACGGAGCGACGGGGCTTAAGCGCGCTCGACGAACTTATCCTGCAACTCGCGTTTACTTTTTAAGGGGAAGCGTACATGAGGTTCAGAGTCTTTGGGCTGGCCGCCGTCCTGACGTTACTTTCGGCGTCGAGCCGTGTGGCCGTCTGGTCTGAGGCGGCCGGTGGCGAGGCGGCGCGCGCGCACGCCAACGCGCCTTCGCCCGCCACGCTGCAATCGGGCGACGTGGCGATCATCGTTAATCCGAAAAACCCTCTGCGCGACATATCCTTTGATGTCCTGCGTAAATATTTCAAGGCCGAGCGCGGACAGTGGCCGAACGGCACGAAGGTTGTCGTCGCCATGCGCCAGCCACCCGGCCAGTCGGAGCGCGGCGCGATCTTGCGTTCCATCTACGGCTGGGACGAAAACTACTATCAAAAATATTTCCGTCAGGGACAATTTAACGAGTCCATCCAGCAAGTGCCCAAAGAATTAAACACGACTTATGCCATGATCCAGTATGTGCATTACACGCCCGGCGCTATCGGTTACGTGCGCAGGGATCAGGTGGACACCTCAAAGGTGAACGTGTTGAGAGTGGATGGTCGCCAGCCCGGCGAACCCGGCTATCGCATCAGATAAGTTTTCAGGCGGCGGGCGTCAAGCACCGCGCCCGGATAGGTTAAGTTAATGAATCGAGTCCTGCACAGGTATAGATTCACTCTGGTGTTCCTGCTGATCGGCGTCGTGGTCGTCGGCGTCGGGTGGTACGTCGTGAGCGACCTCCTGCGCGCGAAGCGGCAGGTGCAGCAGATGTACACCGGCACGGTGCAGGGCATTGATCTCATCGGCGACTTGCTCTACTCAACGCAGGAGACTCGCCGCACCATGCTCTACGCGCTGACGACCGACGATCCCAACCTGCAAATCGTGTATGCGGATCAGTCGCACGAAGCCGGGGAAAGCATCGCCCAACTGGTCACGGCGGAGCGGCTGCATGCGAAGTCGCAACAGTTGCTCGATGCCATTGACACGTTTGAGCGCGATTGGGCGAACTATCTCAAAAATCGTGATGAAGTCATCGGGCTGATTCTCCAGGGCAGCATCAAAGAGGCGGCCGAATCCGATCAAAAGAACGGCATCCCGGCCTTCAACAAGGTGCGCGACGACCTGCTCCGGATCGAACAACTTTACAAGGCCGACGCCGAAAACCAGCTCGACTCCGTCAACCGATCCTTCGACAACACGCTCTACAAACTCGTTACGATCCTCTTCGTCACGCTCCTGCTGGCCGTCGTCGTGATCAGGACGATCCAGCGCGGGCGGATGCTGCGCGCCATGAAGCGCGCCAACGATGAACTGTCGGACGCTCTCCGACAATTGCAGGAGACGCAGGCCGAGTTGCAACTGGCGAAGGAGGAAGCCGAGGCCGCCAATCAGGCCAAGAGCACCTTTCTCGCTAACATGTCGCACGAGTTACGCACGCCCTTAAACGCCATCATCGGCTACAGCGAAATGCTGCAAGAGGAAGCGTCAGACACGGGGCAGGACGAGTTCGTCCCCGATCTCCAAAAGATTCAGACCGCCGGACGGCACTTGCTCGCCCTCATCAACGATATTCTCGACCTCTCGAAGATCGAAGCGGGCAAGATAGAACTCTACCTCGAAACATTCGATCTCTCCGCGCTGGTCGGCGAAATGGAATCCACCATTAAGCCGCTTGCCGCCAAGAACGGGAACGCGCTCGTCGTCAACGCCGATCCCGAACTCGGCACGATGCACGCCGACCTGACCAAAGTTCGCCAGTCGCTCCTCAACCTGCTCTCGAACGCCTGCAAGTTCACGAAGGCGGGCACCGTCACGCTCGAAGTGGCGCGAAGCAACGCGGACGGGCGCGAGTGGATCAATTTCAGCGTCAGAGATTCCGGCATCGGCATCACGAAAGAGCAGATGAACAAGCTCTTCCAACCATTCTCGCAGGCCGACGCCTCGACCACGCGCGAATTCGGCGGCACGGGTCTCGGTCTCGTCATCACGAAAAAGTTTTGCGAGATGATGGGCGGCACGATGGGCGTCAGCAGCGTGCGCGGCGAGGGTTCGACGTTCGCCATCAAGCTGCCCGCCGACGTGCGGAACGAGACGCCGCACACTACTGCATCCGCGCCGGGCGGCGAAGCACGCGCCGAACTCGTCGGCGATGCGGGTACGGTGCTCGTCGTGGACGATGACCCGGTGGCGCGTGACTTGTTGCAACGCGCTTTAGGCAAGGCCGGTTTCAGGGTCGAATGTGCGACCGACGGCGAAGAGGCTTTGCAACTCGCGCGCACGCTTCGTCCCGAAGCGATCACGCTCGACGTGATGATGCCGGGCGTTGACGGCTGGGCGACGCTTGCCGCCCTGAAGGCCGACCCCACACTGGCCGACATACCCGTCATCATGCTCACCATCGTTGACGATAAGAACAAAGGCTATGCGCTGGGCGCGGCCGACTACATGACGAAGCCCTTCGACCGCGAGCAACTCGCCGCCACGCTCGCCAAATACCGGCGCGCCGCGCCGAACCAAAACGCCCCCGCCCTCGTCGTCGAGGAC
>DATHAZ010000120.1:0-22708 GCA_035296445.1 Pyrinomonadaceae bacterium
GCTCGTCTCGAAGGGCAGCCAGTCAATGAAAAGCCGGTAAAACTCGTCGTCGTCAACGGCCAGCGCTTTGATCGAGAGGTAGTGCAAAGAGATCAATTTTTGCAGCCGTTGCGGCTGCTCGTCCGCCAGCCCGACGAGGTATTCGCGCAGCGCGTGGCCGAGCGCGGCGCGCGTTAAAGTCAACGCCTCGTCTTCGTAGAAACTCTCGCGCGAGGCGGTGGGCCTGAGTTCGTTAGCGTTGACGACGCACTTGACGAAGAAAGCCCAATCGGGCAGCAAGCCCTCGGCCGTTTCGGAGACGAGCATGTTCTTGAGATAAACCTTGTGCGTCTTCTTCATCGCGAGGCTCGGCGAGAACGGCAGGACGTAGGCCGCGCCCTGCACGTCGCCCACACGCGAGCAGAGCGGGATGTAGTCGAAGAATTCCATCTCGAAAGTCTCGCGCCCGTAGGCGAGATATGCCTGACGCTCGTCCAGCGCGTCGGTGAAAGTTTGTTTCCACGGCGGCGGCTCCGCGTTGATACGCACGGCGGGCGCGCCGTCGCCCGCCGCGAGCGTGACGGGGTAGGGCAACAGGCTCCCGTAATGATGCGCCATGCGGCGCACCGACTGAGGTGTGAAATACTGTTCGCTCCCGGCCTTGCAGCGCAGATGCACCCGCGTCCCCGGCTCGATCTGCTCGTCGAGCGTTTTGATGGAATAAGTTCCGTCGGCACGACCGCGCCACTCAATCGTCGGCGACTCACCCTTCGCCGAACGCGTGACGACGACGATCTCGTCGCTCACGACGAAGCAGGACAAGAGGCCGATGCCGAACTGCCCTATGTAGTCGGTTCGCTCGGCGGGGATGTGGCCGCGCTTCGAGGTCTGGCCGATAGTGGCGAGAAAGCGATGAATCTCCTCCTCGTCCAGACCGATGCCGTCGTCCTCGAAGATGAGCGCGGGCTGCCCGTTCCCGCCCTCGCCGATCACTTCGATGCGAAGCGCGCCCTCGTGCTCCGGCTCGACGCGGCGGCGCGCGAGGATGGCGTCCACGCCGTTTTGCAGCAACTCGCGCACGTAGATTTGCGGGCTGCTGTAGATGTGGTTCGACAGCAGATCAATGATCCCGCCGAGGTTGATTTTAAACTTGTAATCCATAAAGCCGCCTCGAACAATTTATTGAATGAATGCACCCGACGATTATTCCGGCAGGTAAGGTCTGACCGCGAGACCGCGCCGCGCGCTCATTCGGCCGCGACGCGCGCCTTGCCTCTTCCTTCAATACCCGCCACAAAGCGCTGTTGTCAAACAAGTCAATCCCATGCGCGCTTCCCGCCGTTTTGCCTGGCCGGATACAAATCTCGCCTTTAATAAACAAAAAGAGCGGGTGTCCGGCTGCTTTCAAGGCAACCGTCCCGCTCCTTCAATTCGCTGAAAAATTTCAGTCAGAGATTTCGAGAGCGGGAGGCCGCTCCCGCAACATCACATCGGCGCTCGATGATCGGATTCCGCCGAAGCCTTTGAGACCCCGCGCGCGATCATACGCCCACCGACGCCGGCCGTGCCGGACAGGGAGAACGACCCTGCGCGCAAATTAAACGCAGCGCACGCGAACGCGACGACGGCGGCCGTGTGTGGCGCTGACTCGCGCGCACCGTATGGAGCGGCGGACGCCGTTTCACAGCCGCCCAATGTTTCTTCCTGTTTCCGAATCCTTATCATCCTCTAATCGTCTCTCGCTGCACGCGCATCAACCGCGTCGCGCGTTAGCGGCGCGGCGGTAATATATAACCCCGGCGCGGTTTCCTGTCAACATTTTTTCTTGTCAACAGCATATTAGGGGCGGGCGGGTGGTCGCATAGACAGCTACGGGCGGAGCGGCAGGTCTCCGGCAGCCACGCCGGTGAAGGCAGGTAGAATTTAGTTGTCGGGTGATACGCCTAAGCGTGTCTGTGGCTGCGTCGCAATGCCCGCGCTTCGTTGCGGCGACGGATGCGGCGGACTGCGACGGGAGACGGCTGCGGGCTGAATTTGCCGACGGATGAAGAAGCCGCGACGGATACGAATTTTTCCGCCGGTGCGACGGCCGCAACGCGCTCCGGCCTGTGCCGCCGCAGCGAACGCGCGCGCAGTTCTTCCCAATCAGACGCCGGGATACGCATGAAGGCCGCAACGACCGTCGGGTCAAACTGCCGTCCCGCGTGTCGCTCCAATTCCGCGGCGGCGGCGTCGTAGGGTTTCCCGGCGCGGTAGACGCGCGTGCTGACCATCGCGTCGAAGGCGTCGGCGACGGCGAAGATGCGCGCGTTGAGATCAATCTCTTCGGCGCGCAGCCCCAACGGGTAGCCCGTCCCGTCCCATTTCTCGTGGTGCTGCCCGACGACGCGCGCCGCGCCCTCCAGGAATTCGATGCCGCGCAAAATCTGCTGGCCGAGCACGGGATGCCGCCGCATCGTCAACCACTCATCGTCGGTGAGCGCGGCGGGCTTACGCAGGATCATGTCGGGGATGCCGATCTTGCCGATGTCGTGCAGCAGCGCGCCGAATTCCAGCGAGCGCAACTGGTCTTCGTCCAGATTCAACTCGCGCCCCAGCCGCAGGCTGAAACTGACGACTCGTTCCGAGTGGCCGTGTGTGTCCGTGTCGCGGGTCTCAAGGGCAGCGGCGAGGGCTTTCAAAGTCGTGCGATAGGCGTCTTCGAGCGAGGCGAGAGCGTGCGCCAGTTCCTTCGTCCGCAGTTTGATGGACTCTTCGAGGAAGGTTTCGTAACGGCGTTTGCTGCGCAGCAGTTCGTGATGCTGGCGCGCGCGTTCGACGGCCACTTCGACGTGGCGCAGATCGAAAGGTTTCGTTACGTAGTCGAACGCCCCGGCGCGCAGGGCCTCGATGGCATACTCGATGGTCTGCGCGCCGCTGATCATAATGATCACGGTCTCGGGCGCGATCCGGCGCACGTGCGGAATCATCTCAAGGCCGCTCATGCCCTCCATGTTGATGTCGCTGATGACGATGTCGTACTTCGACGCGCCGAGCAGCGCGAGCGCTTCCTCGGCCGAACCGACCGCGCGGCATTCGTAGTCTGCGCACAAAAATTCTTGCAGGATGTTCCTGATCTCCGGTTCGTCGTCGGCGATGAGCAGACGCCCTCTGGTGTTTGGTTGTTTGGACATGTCGGGCCACCCTTCAAGAGAAACTACCGCCCCCGGAAGCAACGACGCTGACGAGCGGCGATGCGCTTCCGACCAAAAATATCCGTCTGTGCGAAAAGTGATCGGGTTGAACTAAATCTATTCAAACGGGGAGGGCACGCAACCTGTCATTCGCAATAGCCGTGCCAAGTGTCCGCCGACGCGCAACCGGCCAGGGCGCGCCGCGACTGCCCGGAGGCGTGAGAAAGCGTGGCAGCCGCCTAAAGTTAATGCTGCGACGCAACTCGGAGGTCGCAAGCATTGCACCCAAAATTCTTTATTAAGATTTCGCCTTCCCGCAACGGATCGCAACTCCCGCCAGTGGCCGTCAATCAGCCTGATCGTCTGCGGCAGGAATCAACCGTGACCCAAGTTGCAAATCACTGCGGCACGATTTGAACCGACGTTGCGTTTTGCGTCTGACTTTGCTCAAAGGCTTCGCCCCGCCTGTAGCAAATCGGGTCAGGCTTTTCGGCGTGAGGGAACGACGGACGACGACCTTCCGGCGGGACGCGCGGTGGCCGGGTCACACGTCGCGCCGCCCTTCCTCTTCCACATCAGTGACATACGAGCGGCGCGAGCGGACGCACCGCTCGTCACTTCAGGAATCGCTTTAAGTTATTTCAAATGGAAAGGGTTGGCTCGCGCCGGGCGTGTCGGGACGGCCACGATTGAGGTACGGGTCTTGCCATACGAAAAGCAAGAAGTTCAAAAGGAACTACTCGCCGGAGAGTAATTACACCGACAACTGAGCAGGACGCGCCCGTCAGAGGAGGAGCTAGTGACAATCGTTAAGCATTTACGCGCGGTTTCGTCGTGGCTCACACTTCTCGCGCTCCTGATTTCGCCGTGCGCCGGCCTTCCGACGGCGAGGGCGGCCGGCACACGCGCTTTTTCTCCGCAGTGCGAGAAAATTTCGCCCGACCTGCGCGAGATGCTCCGCGCATCGCAAGACCAGACGCGCGCCAGAGTCATCGTCCAATTCAAGGACACGTCCGGTCGCCTGACCGATTCGCTGCTGTCGCAACTCGGCGGCGTTGCGATCAAACAATTTCAGAAGCTGAACGCACGCGCGCTCAGCCTGCCCCTGCATGCAGCGGAAACTCTGGCCGCGCGCGAGGAAGTGCGCTACGTCTCGCTCGACAGGCCGGTCGCCGCCGCCGGCCACGTCACGACGACGACCGGGACTGAGGCCGTGCGCGTGCAAACCTCGACCAGCCTGCTCGGCCTCGTCACGACGACCACCACGCTCGACGGCTCGAACATCGGCATCGCCGTACTCGATTCCGGCATCGCCTCGAACCACGTCTCCTTCAGAGACGGCTTCGGCTTCAGCCGCGTCGTCGCGAGCCGCGACTTTACGGGCGAAGGCCGCACCGACGACGTTTACGGCCACGGCACGCACGTCGCTTCCGCCGCCGCCGGCAACGGCCAGGTCGGCGAGGGCGCGTACACGGGCATCGCGCCGAACGCAGACATCATTAACCTGCGCGTGCTCGGCTCGGAGGGAACGGGCACGACTTCCGGGTTGCTCGCCGCGCTCGATTGGGCTTTGACCTATCGCACGAACTACAACATCCGCGTCGTGAACATGAGCCTCGGCGGCACGGCGGTGGATTCCTACTCGAACGACCCTGTGTGTCAGGCCGTCAGGCGTCTGGTGAATGCGGGCGTCGTGGTCGTGGCCGCCGCCGGCAACGACGGGCGCGACGACGCCGGCAACAAAATCTACGGACGCATCCACTCGCCGGGCAACGAGCCTTCGGCGCTCACCGTCGGCGCATCGAACAGCTACGGCACGGACACGCGCGCCGACGACTCGGTAACGACCTACAGTTCGCGCGGCCCCACGCGCAGCTATTGGACGGACGCTGCCGGCACGAAGCACTATGACAACCTCGTCAAGCCGGACATCGTCGCGCCCGGCAACAAGCTGGTCTACGCCGAAGCCCCGGACAATCGCATCGTGACGGCGCATCCCGAACTCGACGCCGGGGTGAGCAACCACGCCACGCGCAAGATGATGTACATGAGCGGCTCTTCGATGGCGACGCCCATCGCCGCCGGAGCGGCTGCCCTGCTCCTGCAAGCCAACCCGACGCTCACGCCGAACCTCGTTAAAATGATCCTGACTTACACGTCGCAGCCCCTCGCGGGCTTCAACATGTTCGAGCAGGGCGCGGGCGGGCTTAACGTCGAGGGCGCGATCAGGCTCGCCAAACTCGTCCGCCGCGATTTGTCCGCGTCCACGCCGTTCGGTTATCCTCTGCTGACGACGAGCGCCGCGCCCGCGCCTCAGAGCGAGATCGCCGGTCAATCGTTCGGCTGGTCGCAGGGCATCACGCTCAACCATACTTACGCGACAGGTCTTAATCTCATCACTAAGTATCAGAAAGTTTACGCCGCCGGCGCGCTTCTCGGCGACGGCGTGCTCGAAGGTTCGGGCGAGCAGTTCATTGACGAGTCGAAGATCACCGACGGCGTCACGCTGGGCGCTCACATCATGACGAGCGGCGGCGCGCCGCTCGGCGACGGCTCGCTCTTTTTGAGTACGTCCATGCTGCTCGGCGACGGCATTATCATCGGCGACGGCATCATCATCGGCGACGGAATTATCGTCGGCGACGGCATCGTCATCGGCGACGGAATTATCGTCGGCGACTCTCGTCTGCAAGCGCAGTCAGTGATGACGCAAGGCGACGAGACTTCACGGATGAGATAAAAGTCAACTTCAAAGTTGACGGCGGGGCGATAACTTGAAATACTTCGTGCCGCCCTTCTCTCCCAAACCCGTCAGCACCACCTCGCTATTTACCGGAAAGCCCCTTCCCTTTATGGGAGTTGCGCGCGAATGCGTATTTTCTCAATGCCGGAACGTTTCAGAACATTACCGAATTGCGCGCGGCGTGAGACGGCGTCTCCCTGTAAGTTCGACGCTGCCCATGCCCGCCCGATAAGGAGGAGTCAGGTGAGATACTCGCACCATTACCTTGCCGCCAAGCGGCTCATTACCCCCCTGCTGATGCTGCTCGCTTTAATCGTCGGTCAACTGCCGACGCCCTCCGTCGCGCGCGCACAGAAGAACGCCGCTCCGGTGGCGGCGGGCAACGAGGGGCGCGCCGGGCGCGCGGCGGAAGATAAAGTATCCCCCGATCTGCTCAGCGCCTCGCGCAAAGCGCGCAGCAAAGAGTCGCGCGTCAAAGTGATCCTGCAACTGAACGGGAAAGCGGACATCGCCGTTGATCTGCTGCTGCAACGCTACGGCGGGCGCACGACGCGCCGCTTCAACAAGCTCAACATGCGCGCCGTCGAAGTGCCCACGCGAGCGGTCGAAGCCCTCGCCGCGCACGGCGAACTGAATTTCATCTCGCCGGATCGCGAGAGCATCCCCACCGGCCACGTCTCGGCGACGAGCGGCGCGGACGCCGCGCGCACCACGACCGGCACGCAGGTCTCCGGGCTGGACGGCACGGGCATCGGCATCGCCGTCCTCGACTCGGGGATTGACGCCGGGCACAAATCGTTTCTGGATCGCGGAACCAAGCTGCGCATCGTTGCCAGCCATGACTTCACGGGCGAAGGCCGCACGGATGATCCTTACGGGCACGGCACGCACGTCGCCTCCATCGCGGCGGGCAACGGCCGCATCTCCAACGCCGAGTATCTCGGCATCGCGCCGAACGCGAACCTCATCAACCTGCGCGTGCTCAACTCGCAGGGGCAGGGCACGGCCTCGCGTGTGCTCGCGGCGCTCGACTGGGTGGTTGCCAACCGCGCGCTCTATAACATCCGCGTCGTCAACATGAGTCTGGGCGCGCCCGCCATGGAATCTTACAAAAACGATCCGATGTGCCGCGCTGTCCGACGCCTGGTCGATCTCGGGATCGTCGTCGTGGCGGCGGCGGGCAACAACGGGAAGAACGGTTCCGGCCAGAAACTTTACGGCGCGGTGCATTCGCCGGGCAATGAGCCTTCGGCGCTCACCGTCGGCGCATCGAACACCTACGGCACGGACACGCGCGCCGACGACTCGGTCGCCAGCTTCAGTTCGCGCGGCCCGACGCGCAGCTACTGGACGGACGCGCTCGGCGCGAAACATTACGACAACTTGATCAAGCCCGAGATGGTCGCGCCCGGCAACAAGCTGGTCTACGCCGAAGCGGTTGACAACTATCTCGTCACCCAGAATCCGCACCTCGACGCGGGCGTCAGCCCGGTTGACGGACGCCGGATGATGTTCATGAACGGCTCCTCGATGGCGACCCCGGTTGTCGCCGGGGCGGCCGCGCTGCTCCTGCAAGCCAACCCGACGCTCACGCCGAACATGGTCAAAGCGCTTTTGATGTACACGTCGCAGCCGCTCGCGGGCTTCAACATGTTCGAGCAGGGCGCGGGGCAACTCAACATCGAGGGCGCAATCAGGATGGCGAGAGTGGTGCGCAAAGACCTCAACGCGCTGACGCCGGTCGGCGCGCCGCTCCTGACCACGCTCTTGCCGCCCGTCCCGCAGACGACCGTTGCCGGACATACCTTCACCTGGTCGCAGGGGTTGATCGTCGGACGCACCTACGCGACCGGCTCTAACCTCTTCACCAGGTACCAGAAGATTTACGGCTCCGGCCTTATCTACGGCGATGGCCTCATCTACGGCGACGGCCTCATTTACGGCGACGGCCTCATTTATGGCGACGGCCTCATCTACGGCGACAGCGTGCTGACCAGCGACGGCGGCCTCCTCGGCAGCGGCACGGCCTTCATGAGCGTCAGGACGCTCTATGATTCGGGGCTCATCTATGGCGACGGCCTCATCTACGGCGACGGCCTCATCTACGGCGACAGCACCCTGTACGGGAGCGGCGCGATGCGCGCGGACGCCGTGACGCAGGCGCAGTCGGCCAGAACCAATGGCGACCTGACCTCCGCCATGGACTTGGAAGCAGACACGGGCGTTGACTGTGTCAATTACTAAGGCGAGTTATTCAGAGCGCCCCGCACTTCGTTTGAGCCGTAAAAGGATAAAAGACTCAAAGGAGATCGTTATGCCCCACTCAGTGAGATTGAAAAACGCCGCCGCCGCCGGGTCGTCCCCCGCCCCGTCCGCCTACGCGCCCGCCCTCGACGTTCGGCCTCTCACGGAAGCACACCGGCAGGAAGTCCTCGCCTTCATCTCGCCGCGCTCCGTTGACACCATTTTCATGCGCGGCCTGATCCTCGACAACGGCATGGAGAGCGACCTCAACCGCGGGACGCTCTACGGCTGCCGCGACGCCGAAGGGCGGCTCGAAGGCGTCGCGCTCATCGGCCACGCCATGGTCATCGAGGCGCACACCGAAGGCGCGTATGCGGCATTCGCCCGCCTCGCCCACGACACCCGCGCCCACGTCATTCTCGGCGATCAGGAAAAGATCGAGAACTTCTGGAAGCACTACGAGCGCGGCGGTCAGGAACCCCGCCGCATCTGCCGCGAACTCCTGATGGAGATGCGCTGGCCTCTCGAAACCTTGACGGAGGGCGCGGCGCTGCGGCCGGCGACGGCCGACGACCTCGACGCGCTCGTGTCGGTCAACGCGCGCATGGGGCTGGAGGAGAGCGGCATCAACCCGCTGGACGTTGACCCGGAAGGCTTCCGCGCGCGCCTCCTGCGGCGCATCGAGATGGGGCGCGTCTGGGTCTGGACGGAGGGCGGGCGGCTGCTCTTCAAGGTTGATGTCATCGCGGACGTGCCCGGCTGCATTTACCTGGAGGCCGTCTACGTCCACCCGGAAGAACGCCGCAAGGGCTACGGGCGGCGCGCCATGTCGCAACTCGGGCGCATCCTGCTGCCGCGCGCCGAGACGCTCTGCCTGCTCGTCAACGAGCAGAACAAGGACGCGCAGGTCTTCTTCTTCAAGGCGGGCTACAAGCTGCGCGCCTGCTACGACACGATCTTCCTCCGACCCAAGGCGACCACGATTAACTAGTACCTTCCTGTAGAGAGGGCAGCCCGATGAACAGACAGCGTTTCGCCATCCCTTTCATGTCTCTGACCATCGTCGCCGGGGCTGCGGCGTGCCTCTACGCCGCCTACAACCTGCCGGTCGCCCGCTTCGACATGCTGTTTCTGGGGCTCGTCGTCGTGACCGTCATCACCTCGCACATCAGCGTGCCCGTGCCCGGCGTCAACGGCCGCGTGACCGTCTCCGAGACCTACATCTTCCTCGCGATGCTGCTCTATGGCGGCGAGGCGGCCATCCTCCTGGCGGCGGTAGACGGCTTCTGCTCGTCGCGGCTCATCAGCCGCAAGCCCATGACGCTCGCCTTCAACGCCGCGCAGGTCTCGCTCTCGACCGTCGTCACAGTCCTCGTGCTGCGTTCATTCTTCGGCGACGTGGTCAACCTCGCGCACGGCAATTTCAGCCTGAACTTCATCATCGCCGTCTGCATCATGGGCTTCGTGCAGCACATCTGCAACTCCGTGCTCGCCGCCGCCGCGCAGGCGCTGAAGCGGGATCAGTCCTTCTGGCAGGTCTGGCGTCGCGACCTCCTGTGGCCTTCGACCACCTACTTCGCGGGCGCGAGCGTCGCCGTCATCACGGCGAAGCTGATCGGCATGTTCGGCCCCTACGCCATCATCGCCACCACGCCCATCGTCGGCAGCATCTACCTGACCTACCGCACCTACCTCAAGAACATCCAGATGATGGCGGCGGCGGCCAAGGCTGAGGCCGAGGCGGCGACGCGCGCCGAGGCGGCCAAGGCGCAGGCCGAGCAGGCCGAACGCCACGTCGAAGAACTCTCGCATTACATCGCCGAACAGGAGCGCATCCGCGAGCAGTATTCGCAGATCGAGAAACTGTCCGCGCTCGGCGAACTCGCCTCGGGCGTCGCGCACGACTTCAACAACACGCTCGCCGGAATACTCGGCCGCGCGCAGTTGCTCCTGAACACGAGCGACCCGGTGAAGATCGAGAACGGCCTGAACATCATCATCAAGACGGCGAAAGACGGCGCGAAAACCATCAAGCGCATACAGGACTTCGCGCGCCAGCGGCGCGACCACGCCTTTTCGCCCGTCGCCGTTGATCAACTGCTCCTCGACGTGAGCGAGATCACGCGCCCGCGCTGGAAAAATAACGCCGAAGCCGCCAACATCCACATCAGCCTCGAACTCAGGATCAGTTCAAACGTTTTGGTGCTGGGCGACGAGTCGGAGTTGCGCGAGGTGCTGGTCAACATGGTCTTCAACGCCGTGGATGCGATGCCCGCGGGCGGCACGCTCACGCTCGCCACGCGCGAGGTGGGCGGCGCGGTCGAGATTTCGGTCACGGACACGGGCATGGGGATGAGCGACGAAGTGCGCTCGCGCATCTTCGACCCGTTCTTCACGACGAAGGGCAAGGCCGGTATGGGGCTGGGGCTGGCGGTCTCCTACGGCATCATCCGCCGCCACGAGGGCACGGTCGAAGTCGAATCGGAGACGGGGCGCGGCACGAGTTTCCGCATCACGCTGCCTTCGGGCAAGAACGCCGCGAAGCCGCAGCCGAGCGCGAGCCAGCCCGCCATAGCGGCCGCGCTCCCCGCCGTCTCGTCCGGCACGAAATTTCTGGTGGTGGACGACGAAGAGTATGTGCGCGATCTGCTGCGCGACATTCTGGAGAAAGAAGGCCACGAGGTGACGACCGCCGCGAGCGGCCGCGAGGCGCTCGCCCTCTACGACGAGACGCGTTTCGCCGCCGTCCTGATGGACGTGGGGCTGCCGGGCATGAGCGGTTGGGAACTCGTGCGCGCCATCCGCGAACGCGACGAGCGCACGCCGCTCGCCATCGTCACGGGATGGGGCGAGGCCGTCGGCTCGGATAAGCAGAAGGAGGCGGGCGTGGACTGGGTGGTGGCGAAGCCTTTCACGGTAGAGCAGATCACGGCCATCGCGAGGGAAGTTTCCCGAAAGCAGGAGGGGGGCTTTGAACGCGTCGCAACCACCGTCGCCGCCTGATGATCATCAGTCGGGCGGCAGCGAACGACGCGGCGCTACCCGTTACGCCGCGCAACTCGACGCGCGCCTGCTCTTCCAGCTATCGGTCGAGCCTGCCCCCGGAGGGGAAAACGGCGACGACCCCGCCGGCACTGCTCCTCAAACGCTGAAACTCGTCGGCCACACGCGCAACATCAGCGAAGCGGGACTCGCCTTCGTCGTCCCCACGCTGCGCATCGGCGACCGTTTCGCGCGCGTCCTCGGCAGACAACTGCGCATCACGCTCTATCTCCCGTCCGGTCAGGTGGAGATTCTCGCCACGCCCGTCCGCTACGAACAACTCCCGCCCGGAGACCCCGAGCGCGGCTACATCATCGGCGTCCGCATCGTCAAGATGGCCGACGACGAATGGGTGCGTATGGTCAGCTACGTGCGCACGCTGCGCTAGCGGCGCGCCGCATGTAAGCAGCGAGAGTTCGATATTAGAGAGGATGGAGCTACGGCCGCAAGCCCCGTCAGGGGCGATAGATTTGTAGCCCACGGCGCAAGCCGTGGGATCGCTACCATACCAGAGCGAGCGAAGCCCCGGCAGGGGCGAAAGAAATTCGCGGTTGAATCTCTTTCGCCCCTGCCGGGGCTTCCCACGTTATCTACTGCTTAATCCCACGGCTGACGCCATGGGCTATAATTCTTGCGCCCCTGACGGGGCTACGGAACGCGGTTTCTGCAACGATCTCCGCCCCTCTCACGGCTCAGAGCCGTCAGTGCCGGCTTATTCGCAGTCGGCGCTCGCTTTAACTTCGTCCAGGTTGTGCCGTTTGATCATGCGCTGGAGCGTGCTGCGGTCAATGCCGAGGATGCGCGCGGCGGCCTGCTTGTTGCCGTGCGTGCGTTCGAGCACGCGGTGAATGTGGCGGCATTCGAGTTCCGAGAGCGATAGCAACTCGCTCTCGCCTTCGCCCGCGCCCGGCTCATCGTGCGTCGCCGTCGCGGCTTTTCCCGCCTGCTCGGCCAGCGCGCTCGTCACCGAAGTGCTGATGCGTTCGGGCAAATCTTCGGGGCGGACGAACTCGTCGCAGAGCGCGGTCGCGCGCACGATGGCGTTCTCCAGTTCGCGTATGTTCCCCGGCCAGTTATAACTTTCCAGCATCTCTATGGCCTCGCGCGAGAAACTGACGGCGCGCTGTCCCGCGCGCTTCGAACGCTCGGCGAAGCGGCGCGCGAGCGGCATGATGTCTTCGCTGCGCTCGCGCAAGGGGGGCAGATGCAGCGTCACGGCGTTCAGGCGATAGAGCAAGTCCTGACGGAAACTTCCCTCGCGCATCTCGCGCTCGACATCTCGGTTGGTGGCGGCGATGATGCGCACGTCAACTTGCAGCGTGTGGTTTGAGCCGACGCGGCGAATCTCGCCCTCCTGCAAAGCGCGCAGCAGTTTGACCTGGAAGGCCGGCGTCGTCTCCGTGATCTCGTCGAGGAAGATCGTGCCGAGGTGCGCTTCCTGCCACAGGCCGCGCCTGTCCATCGTCGCGCCCGTGAAACTGCCGCGCACGTGGCCGAACAGTTCCGACTCGATCAACTCGGCCGGGATCGCGCCGCAGTTGACGGCGACGAAAGCGTTCTCGGCGCGCTGGCTGCGCCGGTGAATCGCGCGCGCGATGACTTCCTTGCCCGTGCCCGACTCGCCCGTGACGAGCACCGGCAAATTCGTTCCCGCCACGCGCCCCACGAGTTTCATCATCTCGACGAAGGCCGCGCTCTGCCCGACCAGATCAATGTCCGACGTGTAGACGGGCGGCACGAGATCGCCGGTCGTCTGCTGGCGCGCGCGCTTCTCGATGCCGTTCCTGACCGCCTGCGAGATGGCGAGCACCTCGTCGTTGTCGAACGGCTTCATCAGGTAGTCGTATGCGCCGGAGGCGACGGCGTCGAGCGCGCCGACGGCCGAGCCGTGCCCGGTCATCAACACGATCTGCGCCTGCGGCTGTTCCTCCGTGAAGCGGCGCAGCACGGCGAACCCGTCGTGGCCGCCGTCGCCGCCGAGTTTCACGTCGCAGAAGACGAGCGCCCACGTCTCGCGGCTGAGCAACTCGAAAGCGTGTTCAGCCGATTCGGCCTCGCTCACCTTCCAACCGTCCTCGCGTAAAACCTCGGCCACGTTGTCGCGGATCACGTTCTCGTCGTCAATGACGAGCGCCTTCATGTTTTCATTCAACTGTGGGGGCATAATTTATTGAGGGATGAGGGCGGAGGGATGAGGGATGAATGAGGAAACCATTCTACCCGCCGAAGCCCTCGCTTCATCCCACACCTTTCGTCCTTCCGCTTGATACTTGCTTTCTAAAGACTTAATACCCTCGTCGTTTCAAGCTAGCCGACGCCCGTGCTGCCGAAACCGCCCTCGCCCCGCGCCGTCTCGTCGAGCGCGTCGCCCCACACGGGTTCGGGCGTGATGATCGCTTCGACGATCAACTGCGCGACGCGCTGCCCCGCCACGAGCGTCAACGCCTCGCGCCCGTGATTGACGAGCGCGCACATGATCTCGCCCCGGTAGTCGCTGTCTATCACGCCGGCCAGAACGTCGAGGCCGTGCCTGACGGCGAGACCGGAACGCGGCGCGACGCGCCCGTAAAAGCCGCGCGGGATGGCGACCGACAAACCCGTCCCCACCAACGCCCGCCCGCCCCGCGCTTCGAGCGTCACATCTTCGACGGCGAAGAGATCGAGTCCGGCCGCATCCGCGCTGCCCCTCGCCGGTAACTTCGCCGCCGGGTGCAGTTTCAGAAATTTCAACGTGTCAATCATATTAAAGTCGGCGAAAACAGAAAACAGAATACAGGAGTCAGAATAAACGTGAAGACATGAATCTCTTCCGACTTCCGACTTCTGGATTCTGACTTCTGAATTCTGACTTCTGCCTCTTCAAGCCCGCGCCTCGTTGATCCAGATCGGTTTCGAGTTGCAGCCCGCGCCGCTGCTGCGCCACTTCGGGCACGACCAGAAATAACTGCCCGCGCTCGACGGGCCGCGCTTCACGGTCGGCGTCTCACATTCCGGGCACGGCGGGCCGGTCTCGACCTTGATCCCCGACGCCCCCGACGCCGCGCCCTCGCCCGCCGCTGTAGCGCGCGTCTCGTTGATCCAAACAGGCGCGGCGTTGCAGCCGCTCTTGTCGCTCTTCCAACGCGTGCAGCCCCAGAAGTAGCTCTCGTTTTTGAAAGGGCCGCGCTTGATGGTCGGCGCGCCGCACTCCTTGCACGGCTCGCCCGTCTCGGGCGCGGCCTTCGCCTCTTCGAGCGCGCCCTTTTCATCGAACCAGCGCACGCCGCGACACTCCGGGTAACGCGCGCAGGACAGAGACGCGCGCTTGCCCTTCTCGCGCGGGGCGCGCAGGCGCATCGCCGAGCCGCACGCGTCGCACTTCGTCGCCAGCATCAACTTGCGCTGCTTCGCGTTCTTCGGCGCGTCGCTGATGAAGCCGCACACGTCGCGCCCCTCGGAGCAGACGAGAAACTTTCCGCTCGCGCTCACGCGTTCGACCAGAAAGCCCGCGCGCTCTTCCAACTTGCACTTCGGACAATCCGACGCGTCTTCCGGTCGCGGTGTCGTCGCCGCCGAACGCCGCGCGCCCCCCTCTCCCGCCACGGCGCGCTCCATCTCGGCCGCCGCGATCTGCCCGACGAGTTCCGTGACCATCACTTTCACTTCGCCCATGAAGGCATCGCGCGCGTACTCGCCGCGCGCCATCCGCGCCAGCTTCTGCTCCCAACTGCCCGTCAGTTCCGCCGACTTGAGAAGCTGCGAGGGCAGAAGCTTGATGACCGCGATGCCCTTCGGCGTCGCCGTCAGAGATTTCTTGTCGCGCACGATGTACTCGCGTTTCAAGAGCGTCTCGATGACGGCGGCGCGCGTGGCGGGCGTCCCCAGTCCCGAGTCTTTCATCGCGAGGCGCAACTCCTCGTCCTCAACCTTCTTCCCCGCCGTCTCCATCGCGCCGAGCAAACTCGACTCCGAATAGCGCGGCGGAGCTTTCGTCTGCTTCGCCACCGCTTCGACGTTCTTCGTCTCCACCGCCTCAAGCGCTTTAACGGGCGGCAACTCCGCGTCTTCCGCCTCGTCGTCGCCTTCCGCACGCTTCCGGTCTTCTCTTCCCGGCGGGTCAACTTCGCGCCAGCCCGCCTTGAGCACAACCGTTCCGCGCGTGATGAATCGCTCGCCCTCGACCGCCGTCGTGATCGTCGTGCGTTCCAACTCGGCGTCCGGGTAGAAGGCGGCGAGGAAGCGGCGCACGACGAGGTCGTAGATGCGCTTTTCATCGGGCGCGAGCGCGTTCGGCTCGACGCGCTGCTTCGTCGGGATGACGGCGTGGTGATCCGTCACCTTCTTGTCGTCAACGTGGCGGCTCGTCAGTTTCGGCGTGCCCTTCTTGAGAATCGTCTCGATGAACTTCACGTAAGGGCCGACGCCCGCCGCCTCGACGTGGCCTTTCAATTCCTGATTGACGGCCGCCGAGAGATGCCGCGAGGAGGTGCGCGGGTAGGTGATGAACTTTTTCTCGTAGAGCGTCTGCGCGAGTTCGAGCGTGCGCGCGGCCGAGAAACTGTAGCGGGCGTTCGCGGCGCGCTGCAAGGCTGTGAGATCGTAGAGGAGCGGCGCGCGTTCCTTCGTCGCCTTCTTCTCGACTTTTTCGACCGCGCCCGGCTTCCCACGAACTTTGAAGACGACGGCCTCGGCCGCGTCTTTGTGATCGAAACGACTCCCCCCTTTGTTGAACCACGTGCCGCGATACGCGCCCGCCGCCGACTCGAAATCGGCCACCACCTCGTAGTAATTCGTCGGCACGAAATTCGCGATCTCCTCGTCGCGGCCGACGATGAGCGCGAGCGTCGGCGTCTGCACGCGCCCCAGCGAATAGACGCCGTCGTGCCCCGCGCCGCGCGCCTTGATGGTCTGCGCACGCGTGGCGTTCAAACCGACGAGCCAGTCGGCCTGCTGGCGCGAGCGCGCCGAATCGCGCAGGCCGGTGTATTCCGCGGCGGGCTTCAGGCGGTTGAAACCCGCGATGATCTCGTCGCGCGTGAGAGACGAAATCCAGAGGCGTTCGACAGGTTTGCGCGAGCGCGCGAGCGTGTAGACGAGATCGAATATTAGTTCGCCCTCGCGCCCTGCGTCGGCCGCGTTGACCACCGTCGTCACATCGTCGCGGCCGAGCAACGCCTTGATGACCTTGAATTGATCCAGCGTCCGCTCCGACGCGTGATACTTGAACTCTTCGGGGATGATCGGCAGCGTCTCCATCCGCCAGGATTTGAACTTCGGATCATACTCTTCGGGGTCGTCGAGTTCGACGAGATGGCCGATGCACCAAGTGATGATGTCCGTCTTGCCTTCGAGATAGCCTTCGCCGCGCCGCGTCGCGCCGAGCGCCGCCGCCACGTCGCGCCCCATCGAAGGTTTCTCGGTGATGATGAGCCTCATAGAAAAGCTGTCAGTTGTCCGTGGACAGTTGTCAGTTGTTTGTGCTGCGCAGGCCGGATCGCTAAAGATTAAATAGATCAACTACAAACAAAGAACAACTGACAACTGACAACTGACCACGGACATTTTTACAATCCCGCCATGTCCCACTTGCGCACCACGTCGTTGACGAGGGCGGCGATCTTGTCCGTCACTTTCACAAAATATTCGTCGGCCTTCTTCTGGTCGAATTTCGGATAGCCCTGCCCCGGTTGATAGAGGCCGATGGAAGAAGGAAAGGGCGTAGCCGACCACGTGCCCGCCGCAGGGTACGCGGTGGCGAGGTCGTCCTTGTAGCGTTCGGGGTGAACGAGTGTCGGGTCAATCGCCTGCACGAAGGCCGTCTCGTTCCAACCGGCGTGGCCGCCGTCTTCGCCGAAGACCTGCTTCGTCACGTCCGAGGCGTAAGACCACCAGTTGACGACGAGTGTGCGCACTTTGCGCTCGGCCGCGACTTCGGCCGCGACTGAGTTGAGCACGGCCGTCTGCCCGCCGCCGTGGCCGTTGATGATGACGATGTTGCGGAAACCGTTCTTCGCCAAGCCCTCCAGAATTTGTTTGACGAAGGGGCGATAGGCCGCTTCCGTGATCTGAAACGCGCCGGGATAGGCTTCCATGCTGCCCGTCATCCCGTAGGGCAGGACGGGCGCGATCATGGCGTTGGTGCGGCGCGCGATGCTGCGCGCGATGGCGAGCGGAGCAGTATTGTCCGCGCCGTTGTTGGCGACGCCGTGCGGTTCGAGCGTGCCCGTCGGCAAAAGCACCGTCCTGACGCGCGAGGGCACGACCTCGCGAAACTCCATCCAGTTGATGCGATCCATCTCGCGCGTCGAGACGGTGTCGGGCGGTTGTTTCTCCGCCGTCGTCTGCGCGCCCGCCGTCTGAACCGACACGGCACACAGTAATAGCAAAGAGATCACCTGCGCTGTTTTCATCATCACAACTCCCTGATAGATTTTCGCGCCCGCCCGCCGGGTGCGCCGCAACTCTCTTTCTAACGCTCCGGATTTTAGCCTAGCACACCGAACCATGCGTACAAATTCAACAACTCGCCGGGCGCGACCGAGACGCGGCGTGTGCGAGAGGCCGGTTGCGGCGCGTGCGGGTCTGCGGATATATTCTCGTCCGTACCATTCATCGTCTTCGGCGGACGGCCGCCTTCCGGCTGCACCGGCCAATTCATATTTACCAGATACCAGGCATCCGGCGTCGCCGGTAAGGAGTGAGTTTTGAGCCACGGTAAAGAAGAAGATCGCAACTCGAACATCAACCGCAGGAAGTTTATCGGCGCGGGTCTCGCAATCGGCGGCGTCGCCGCCGCGCTGGCGGGAGCGGCGGAAGGTTTACCGGCGTTCGCGTCCGGCGCGCCCGCGTCGAAGACCGACGAACTCGAAGAGGCGACCATCGCCGAATTGCAGGAAGGGATGCGCGGCGGGAAATGGTCGGCGCGCGAACTCGCGGAGAAGTACATCGAGCGCATCGAGCGTTTCGACCGCAAAGGCCCCGCGCTCAAATCCGTCATCGAACTCAACCCCGACGCGCTCTCTCTCGCCGCCGCGCTCGACCGCGAACGCAAAGCCGGGCGCGTGCGCTCGCCCCTGCACGGCGTCCCCATTCTACTCAAAGACAACATAGACACGGCCGACCGCATGCAGACCACGGCCGGTTCGCTCGCGCTCGTCGGAACGCCCGCGCCGCGCGACGCCCACGTCGCCACGCGCCTGCGCGAGGCGGGCGCGGTGCTCCTCGGCAAGACGAACCTGAGCGAGTGGGCGAACTTTCGCTCGACCCATTCGTCGAGCGGTTGGAGCGGGCGCGGCGGGCAGACGCGCAACCCCTACGCCATTGATCGTAATCCGTGCGGTTCGAGTTCCGGTTCGGGCGTCGCCGTCGCCGCCAACTTCGCGGCGGCGGCCGTCGGCACGGAGACGGACGGCTCAATCGTCTGTCCCTCGTCGGCGAGCGGCATCGTCGGCATCAAGCCCACGCTCGGCCTCGTCAGCCGCTCCGGCATCATCCCCATCGCGCACAGTCAGGACACGGCCGGGCCGATGGCGCGAACGGTCGCGGACGCCTGCGTCCTGCTCGGCGCGCTCGCCGGCATTGACCCGCGCGACCGCGCGACGCAAAGCTCGGGCGGCAAATCGCACGCCGACTACACGCGCTTCCTCGACGCGGCCGGCCTCAGCGGCGCGCGCATCGGCGTGGCGCGCAAGTTCTTCGGCTTCAGCGACCGCGTTGACAAGCTGATGAGCGACGCGATTGACGCGCTCAAGCGCGCGGGCGCTATTCTGGTTGACCCGGCCGACCTGCCCTCGCACGGCAAATACGACGACTCGGAGTTCGAGGTGTTGCTCTACGAGTTCAAGGCCGACCTCAACCGGTATCTGGCCGAGCGCGGCGGGGGCGTGCCGCGCTCGCTCAAGGAACTCATCGAATTCAACGAGCGCAACCGCGAGCGCGAGATGCCCTACTTCGGCCAGGAGATTTTCCTCAAGGCGCAGGCTAAGGGGGCGCTCACGAGCAAAGCCTATCTCGCCGCGCTCGCCAAAAATCACCGCCTCTCGCGCGCCGAAGGCATTGACGCCGTGATGAACAAACATCGTCTCGACGCGATCATCGCGCCCACCGGCGGGCCGCCGTGGACGACCGACCTCGTCAACGGCGACCACTTTTCGGGCGGCAGTTCGACGCCCGCCGCCGTCGCCGGATACCCGAACATCAGCGTCCCGGCCGGCTATGTCTACGGCCTGCCCGTCGGCATCTCCTTCTTCGGGCGCGCCTACAGCGAACCCGTGCTCATCCGGCTGGCCTATGCCTTCGAGCAGGCCACCAGGCATCGCCGGCCGCCGCAGTTCAGAGACACCGCCGAGTTGCGCGACTGAGAAGCGCGCCGAACACTACAACCCATCTTACCTTCGCGCCTTTGCGCCTTTGCGTGAGATTTATCTTTCCCAGAGAAGTTAACTCACGCAAAGGCGCAAAGGCGCAAAGAGAGATGTGAAACTTACAGAGAGTCTGTGGAGAGCTTATGATCATCACGACCGAGTATGTCGAGATTGATGTCGGCGGCAGCCCTATGCGTATGCTCGTCGCCGCGCCGAAGCCGGAAGGCGTGTATCCGGGCGTGGTTTTCTACTCGGACATTTTCCAACTGACGGGGCCGATGCTGCGCGCATCCCAACGGCTCGCCGGTTACGGCTTCGTCGTCGCCGCGCCCGAAATCTATCACCGCCACGAACCCGCGGGCACGGTCATCCCCTTCGACGACGCCGGGCGCACGCGCGGACTCGAAGGCGCGGCTCAGACTGCCGTCGCGGACTTCGACGCAGACTGCCGCGCCGCGCTCGCCTACTTGGCCGCGCACACGCGCGTCGCGCCGGGCAAACTCGGCGCGGGCGGGTTCTGCCTCGGCGGCCATCTCGCCTTCCGCGCCGCGCTCGATGCGCGCGTGCGCGCCGCCGCCTGCTTCTACGGGACGGGAATTCACAACGGCAAGCTGGGCAGGGACGCCGACGCCCGCTCGCTCGAACGCGCGGCGGAAATTCGCGGCGAGTTGCTGATGGTCTTCGGCACGCTCGACCCACACGTGCCGGAGGACGGCCGCGCGAAGATCGAAAGCGCGCTCAAGGAGGCGCGTGTAAATTACTCTTTCAAACTCTACCCGGCCGAGCACGCCTTCATGCGCGACGAGGGCGCGCGCTACGACCCCGAAGCGACCGACGCCGCCTTCGCCGACATGATCGCGCTCTTCCGCCGCGCGCTCTGAAGAATTGATTCATTGATTCATCGGTTCATTGATTCAATATTTTATTTCTTTATTGGATCAATGAACCAATGAATCAATCTTCATCTACCCGTTCACCACTTCGCCGCCGTTCGGGTGCAGAATCTGTCCCGCCATGTACGAGGCGTCGTCGGAGGCGAGGAAGACGTAAGCGGGCGCAACCTCTTCGGGCTGCCCCGGCCGCTTCATCGGCACGTCCGCGCCGAACGTCTCGACCTTCTCCGGCGGGAAGGTCGAAGGGATGAGCGGCGTCCAGATCGGCCCCGGCGCGACGCCGTTGACGCGGATGCCGCGCTCCACGAGCGACTGCGAGAGCGAGCGCGTGAAGGCGACAATCGCGCCTTTGGTCGAGGAATAGTCGAGCAGTTCGGGGCTGCCCTTGTAAGCCGTCACCGAGGTCGTGTTGATGATTGACGCGCCCGCCTTCATGTGCTTGAGCGCGGCCTTGACGAGATAGAACATCGCGTAGATGTTCGTGCGGAAAGTGCGCTCCAACTGTTCCGCGCTGATCCCTTCGATACTCTCCTGCGGGTGCTGCTCGGCCGCGTTGTTGACGAGCACGTCCAGACGCCCCAACTCCGCAACCGCCCGCTCGACGGCCTCGCGGCAAAAGTTCTCGTCGCCCACGTCGCCGTCAATCAACAAACAGCGGCGGCCTTCCCCTTCGACGAGCCGCGCCGTCTCGCGCGCGTCTTCGTGCTCGTTCAGATACATGACGCACACGTCCGCGCCCTCGCGCGCATAGGCGATGGCGACCGCGCGGCCGATGCCGCTGTCGCCGCCCGTGATGACGGCGACTTTGCCTTCGAGTTTGCGACTGCCGAGATGCGTCGCGTCGTCGGCGACGGGGCGCGGCGTCATCTCCGCCTCGATGCCCGGCCGCTGGTCTTGCTGCTGCGACGGCATGGTCTGCTGTCCGTCCTCCTGCTCTTCTTCTGCCATTGCTTCCCTCTCCTTTTTGCGCTCCGTCTATATTTTTCCGTCCCGTCGAATCAGTCTGCGAGCCGGGACAAAAACAGATGCCTCGTCGCGAGCGTGCCGACACTTGCGCGCCTCTCGCTCAACGGCGCACGCGTAGGCTCTCTAATTCTTTAAGGCGTATGCGGCGGAGTCTAGCGGCGAGAGAGAGTCGGGGTCTGTCCGCTGACGCACAGAAGGCGCGGAGCGGGCGCGAACCCGGCCACGGAAGCGGTACGGACGCGTACAGACGCGCGACGCCGCACCGTTTAAAATCTCCGCATCCCCTGTGAGCGACATCTAAGATTAAGTTCAGGCAGGTAGGTGTGTGATGGAGCAGAACAAGCTACTGGCGGGGACGGTTTATCAGGAAATTTGTACCTGGTGCGGCGTGGTCGTCCGCAGGCTCAGCACCAAAAACTCTCGCGGCATGTGTCTCAAATGCTACGCGCGCATGTTGAGCGATCACCAACGCTCATCTCCCACGTTACCCAAAACTTTCAGGCACAGCGAACGCTGACACGCGCGCGCCTCCCGGCCGCATGAAGTCCGGCGTCCGTGTCGCGCGCCTCGCCCGCCGCGCTAATCTTCCGGCAAGCTCCACGTCTGGCCGATCTCGGTCAGCGCCACGCGCCAGCGTTCGCGTCCGGCGATGGCGAGCAGACGTTCGACGGGTTCGCCGACCGGCTCGCGGCTCAAGCGGAAAGTCGAATGGTGGATGGGCAGGATGTAGGTCGCGCCCATCTCGCGCGCCATCCGCCAGGACTGTTCGGGGTTGGCGTGCGCATGAATGTATGGGTCGTATGCGCCAATCGGCATCATCGCGAGCATGACGCGAGCACGCCCCTTGAGACGCCCGAACACGCGCGTGTCCGCCGTGTCGCCGCCGAAGACTATCGCGCGCTCCTGCTTCTCGATCAGAAAACCGCCGTAGCCGCGCTGGCTGTCCGTCAGTTTGCGCGCCCCCCAGTGATTGACCTCGATTGATTCGATACGCGCGCCGCCCACTTCCACCGACTGTCCCCAACCCAACTCGTCCACGCGCCGGAAGCGACGCACGAGATCGCCGTTGCCGCGCTGCACGACTGCGCGCGACGTGCGCGGCAGGCGCGCAAGCGTACCCGTGTCGCAATGATCCATGTGTGCGTGCGAGACGAGCACCGCGTCGAGCGCAGGCAACTCGTGCGACGCCAGCGCGGCTTGCACGAGACGGCGCGGCCCGACGGTCAGCACGCCGGGAACGCGCACGCCGACGCGCGCTCTCAGCGCCGGGTCGGTCACGAGCCACGTCCCGTAAAAATTGATGAGCACGGTCGCGTGGCCGAGCCA
>DATHAZ010000121.1:0-17603 GCA_035296445.1 Pyrinomonadaceae bacterium
GTTTCGCCGCGGCGCTTGACGGTAAAAATCTCATCGTGCGCTTGCGTTCGTTTGCGCCGCGCGCGAGCGGGCGGCTGGAAGTCGAACCGACGACGGGCGGCGGGCGCGTGCGCCTGACGGCGGTGAACCTGCCGCCAGCGCGAAGCCTCGCGCCGAACGCGCGCACGTTCGTCGCGTGGGCGAGCGGTGGGCGCATACTGCGTCTCGGCGAGCTCAGGCGCGGGTCGCGCGGTGAAGGTTCGCTCATCTTCTCGCACCCGGCGGAATTTGCGCGCTACAGCTTGATCGTGACGGCTGAAACCGATGCGCGCGCCGAACGCCCGACGGGCGCGCCTGTCTTCTCGACGCGCGCCAACGAAGTGGCGGCACTCTTTCCAGACGCCCGGCCTGACAACACGCGCGTCGCAACAGCACGCCGCGACAGACGCACGACGACGACAACGCGACGCGACGCGCCCGCCTCCACATCAAGCAGCACGCCGGGCGCGACGGCAGCGGCCAGTGGCACAAATACGCCTCCGGCGCACGCAGCGACCGCTGCCGCAACGACGACCGCTTTGAGAACCAGAGGGCGTGCGCACGCGGGCGGCGCGGCGGGCGAATTTTTCACGAACGTTGACGAGGCGATTCGCAGCGACGCGTCGGCGCGCACGCTCGTGCTCGTCGGCGACCGGGGGGCGCGTCGGGCGCGCGGCACGGCGCGCGTCGCCACGCGCGAGGACGGCACGGCTTACGTCCGCGTCAACTTTCGACGCGTGCCGCCGCCTTCGCGCTTCGGCCGGGGCAGACGCTACGCGATGTGGGCTTTGAACCCGGAAGACCTCGGCACAACTTACATGGGCACGCTGCCCGCGCGCGACCTCAATCGCCGCCCGACCTACGCCCGCACCGAGGGCGTCAACTCAAACAAGTTCCGCCTCCTCGTCACCGCCGAACGCCGCACCCCCGCCCCCCGCCCCACAGGCCGCCGCGTCCTGATGACCTTCAAAGGCCGGAGAAGAAAGTAAGGTCGTAAGACGTAAATCGTGCATCATAAATCGTGAATGGGGAAGAGCGTTTTTCTTCCTATTCACGATTTATGATTTACGGCTTTTGAATCTAATCACGATTCACGATTTAAGTTCTTCCAACTTGTCACTTGTCACTCGTCACTGTTTTAATTGTCTTATGGCTAAGAAGGGTTCAGTGCTCGTCGTGGACGACGAGGAGATCATGCGCGACGTGTTGGAGACGCTGCTGTCGGCCGAGGGCTACCGGGTTGATCTGGCGAGGACGGGCGAAGAGGGCTTGGAGAGTTATGGGCGGCGCGCTTACGACGTGGTGCTCTTAGACGTTTCGATGCCGGGCATGGGTGGCCTGCGCGCGCTCGAAGAGATTCAGAAGGCGGACGCGGAGGCCGTCGTCGTGATGATCACGGCTTACGCCACCTTCGACACGGCCGTCGCCGCGTGGGAGCGCGGCGCGTTCGGCTGTATCCGCAAACCCTTCAAGAACGAGCAGGTGACGGCGACGATTGCGGCGGGCGTCAAGCGTCGGCGCAAGGAAGAGGAGCGGCAGACGCTCAGGCGCGTGATGGGGCGCAGCGTCAATCGCGGCATCATCGGCCGCTCCGAGAAGATGCAGGCCATCTTTCAACTCGTGGATCAAGTCGCGCCCGCGCGCTCGACCGTGCTCGTCACGGGCGAATCGGGGACGGGCAAGGAAATCCTCGCGCGCGCCATCCACGACCAAAGCCCGCGCGCCGCGAAATCGTTCATGCCGGTCAACTCCTCGAACATCCCCTCGGAACTCCTCGAATCCGAACTCTTCGGCCACACGCGCGGCGCGTTCACGGGCGCGGTCGCCGCCAAGAAGGGGCTGTTTGAAGTCGCCGACGGCGGCTCGGTGTTCCTCGACGAGATCGGCAACATCCCGCCCGAAACTCAAGCCAAACTTTTGCGCGTCATACAGGAGCGCGAGTTCACGCCGCTCGGCGACACGACGGCGCGGCGCGTTGACGTGCGCATCATCGCCGCCACCAACATTGATCTCAAAGAGGCCGTCAGGCAGGGCACTTTCCGCGAAGATTTATATTACCGTCTCGCCGTCGTGCCCATCGAACTGCCCCCCTTGCGCGAACGCCGCGAAGACATCCTCCCGCTCGCGCAGCATTTCATACGCAAGTACAACGAGGAGAACGCGCGCCACATCTCCGACCAACTCGCGCCCGACGTGCTCGCCCTGATGGAAGCCTACACGTGGCCGGGCAACGTCCGCGAGTTGGAGAACGTGATGGAGCGCGCGGTCGTCATCGCGCCCACAGACGAGGTGACATCTCAATGCCTGCCCACGGAAATTTGCGAGCCGGAAAAGTCGCTCGGCGCGAGCACGAGCGCGAGCGCGGCGGGCGTGCATATCGGGCGCGGCATAGACTTCTACGACGAAGTGCGCCGCTTTGAAGTTGACCTCATCCGTCGCGCGCTCGAACAAACGGGCGGCCACCAATCCCGCGCCGCGCGCCTGCTAGGGATGAACGCCACGACGCTCAATTCCAAGATCAAAACCTATAACATCCAACTGCGCTCTTAACCGCCGGCGACTCCCGAAACCACCACAGCCCGGGCCGCCTGAAAGCCAAGCCTTCCGGGCGGCGCGGGCTGTGGTTGAATTACTTCGCCGCACGCTTTTCAGGGCGGCGCGCCGATTCGTAATGTCGCGCATCTGAAAATTATGATTTCGAGAGGTATCATTTTCGTCGTCGCCGTGCGGAAGTTTACGCGCATCCTGTTGCTGCTGCTCGCGCTCGCCGTGGCGTCAGGTTGCCGCCGGGAAAGGCACGAAAGCATGATGCCCACGCCCGTGACGGTTCCGCCCGCCATGATTGACCCCTGGCAGGAAGCGGCGCTCAAGGTCGAGGAGGATCGCGGCGAGCCTATGGGAAGGCAGGCGAAGGTCGAAGTTCCCGCCCAACTGAAGCACTACGGCGACCCGCGACGCTTCCTCGGCATTCAGGTCGCCGAGTGGCGCAAGCAGCAACTCGAAACGCCGCACGATTTTGCCGACCTGATCTCGCTCATCGGGAAAGGTGAGTTGGTCGAACTGCCCGCGCTCGGCCAGAATTACATCCTGTACGGCGTCGGCTATAGCGCCTCCGACGAACCATTCACCCATTATGACAAGGCTGCGGGCAAGAGCGTGACGCTCTATGCCGGCGATGCCGAACTTGAGCAGGAGCGCGCCCAGATCGCCGACTCGCTCAAGTTGCTCGAAGAAACCATCAACGGCCTGCGCAACGAACTGCGGGTTGCGCCAAAGCTCGACCGCGCGCTGCGCACCGGCCTCCTGTCCGAAGTGGCGGAAAACGAGCGGGCTATGAAAGCTCTCGGTGAGCGGAAAAAGTTGCTCGACGCCTTTTACCAAAACGACGACACGCGCCGCCTGCTCGCCGCCGAATATGAAATTATCAGCACGCTCGCGCGCGACTTTGGCGGGCGCGCCTACGACCTGCAAGACGCCGCCGAGCGCAAAGCCTTAAAGGTGCGGCTCCTCAGTCATCTCCGCCCCGCCTCCTTGAAAGTGTTGGAGGAGATTGCCCAAACATACCGGGACAAGTTCGGGCGGCCTCTGGCCGTGACTTCTTTGGTGCGTCCCGACGAATACCAGCGGCAACTGCGCGAGACGAACGCCAACGCCACGCTCATCGAAGTGCCGCCGCACACCACGGGGCTGGCCTTCGACATCTTCTATCGCTACATGAATGCCGCCGAGCAGACTTTCATCATGTCCGAGTTGGCGCGCCTGCGTGACGACGGCCGGATCGAAGCGCTCAGGGAGAACCGAGACCACTATCACGTCTTCGCCTTCGCCGAAGGGCAACGCCCCGCCGAAGCCCTCATCAGGCAAACACTGGATCGAGGGGCGGCAGCCAGGCGGCCTTCTCCGGCGCGGAAGGAAGAGAGCAGGGAAAAGGGTAGGGAGAGGGACAAGCGAAAGGACGGGGAACGGGGCGCAGCCGCAAAATCGAAGGCCGCGAAGAGCCGCCGCCCCCGTCGCTCTTAACGCTCAAACCGACGGCCGCCACAGCGGTCGCCCTTCCGATAGTCAGGTAAAAATAAACGAACAGCCGTGTACGACGCGCGAGGCTCAGGCGTTTCCCGTCCGCCCGGTGAGACTGGCGACGACGGCGAGCAGTTCGATGGGTTCAATCGGCTTCGGGACGTGAACCTGAAAGCCCGCGTTGAGCGCGCGGACGCGGTCTTCCATGCGCGCGTAAGCGGTCAGCGCGATGGCCGGGATTCTTCCTCCGGCCTTTGCCTCCGACGCGCGCAGTTTGCCGATGAGTTCGTAGCCATCTTCTTCGGGCATGCCGATGTCGCTGATGAGAACGTCCGGCTTCGACTCCGTGAAGGCGGCAATCGCCTCCGCCGCCGACCCGGCCGTCATCACTTCCGAGCCGCACTGTTCGAGCATGGTGCGCAACAGGCGGCGCGTGTCCATCTCGTCATCCACGACCAGCACGCGCAAGCCTTTCAGCGACGGCGGGCAGTCGAACGAGAGGCCGCTGCCGCCGACGGTCGGATGTCGTCGGGGGGGCGCGGCGGCGTCCCTTTGCCTGCGCGAGGCCATCTGCGGCAACTGCACGATGAAGGTCGCCCCTTGCCCGTCGCCGCCGCTCTCGACGCTGACCGTGCCGCCGTGCAGTTCGACGAGTTGGCGGACGATTGACAGCCCCAATCCCATCCCGCCCTGCTTTCTCGTGCTCGTGCTGTCGGCCTGCCGGAAGCGGTCGAAGACGTGCGGCAGAAATTCCGCGCCGATGCCTTTGCCGCTGTCGCTCACGATGATCTCGACGTGCGAATCGGCGCGCTCCAACCTGACCTGCACGCGCCCGCCCTTCGGCGTGAACTTGATCGCGTTCGAGAGCAAGTTCCAGACGATCTGCTGGAGGCGGTCGGCGTCGCCGGAGATGGGGCCGGCCTGCGGGTCGAGCAGCGTCTGCAAGCGGACGGCCTTCGCCTCGGCCGACGGGCGCAGCGAGTCAACCACCGCCGCCACGATGCTCACCAGATCAACGGCGCGCACGTCCAGCCGCAGCTTCCCCGTGATGATGCGCGAGATGTCGAGCAGGTCGTCAATGAGTTTATTTTGCGCCTGCGCGTTGCGCTCGACGATCTCCAGCCCGTGCTCGAAGTCGGCTTCGCCGAGTATATTGCTGCGCAGCAGTTGCGCCCAGCCGAGGATGGCCGTCATGGGCGTGCGCAGTTCGTGCGACATGGTGGCGAGAAACTCGTCCTTGGTGCGGTTGGCGGCCTCGGCCTCGGCCAGCAGCAGCGCGCGTTCTTCCTCTGTGCGCTTCTGCGCAAGCAGGTGCTCGCGCACTTCATACTGGCGGCGGCGCGCGCGCAGGGCTGCGTGAAGCGCGCTGACAAGCGTGATAACGCGCGTCGGGCGTTCGATGAGCGTGACGTTTCCGGCGGCGGCGAGCGTCTTTACCGCGGTCAGGTTCGGCTGGGCGTCGCCCCCGCCGCTGGTCAACACGACGAGCGGGAAGTCAGACCACGGCGGCTGCCCGCCGAGCGCCTCGACCAGACACTTCAAGGCCGCCGTGTCCAAAGCCTCTTCCGTGATGAAGGCCACCCCCGCGCCTTCTAAAAACTTTTGGCAAAAATCGTTGATGTCGCTGCACGCCTCGGCCGCGACGCCCGCCTCGCCGAGCACTTTCGCGATCATGAGTGCGTCCCTGCCCGTCGGCGCGAGCAGCAGCACACGTTCGTCCGTGCCGCCGGAATCAGGCGTCGGCATTGCCACCACCACTCTCTTTTCCCAACGCCGACGGCTCATTGCTGTAGGACGGCACGCCGGTCAGCACGCCCTGAAAATCCCTGAGCGGCTCGCCGACGGCAATCCCGCCGCCCGACATACGCATCTCGCGGATCGTATTCTCGTGATAGCCGGTGCGTTTCTTGACGACCGAGACCGCGCGGCGCACCTCGCCCCTCGCCTCGAAGAAGCGCAGCATCAAGACCGTGTCGGCCAGATAGCTCACATCAACGGGCGTCCCCATGTTCGATCCCATGAAGCCGTGCTGCGCCAGCACGAGCAGCGTCACCACGCCCTGTTGGTTGAGGTAGGTAAGCAACTCGTGCATCTGCACGGTGAGAAAACGCTCGTCGGGCATCGCCTGCAAGTAACCGTTGAGGCTGTCAATGACCACGACGCGCGCGCCTTCCTCGTCCACGGCGCGGCGGACGAAATGCGCGAACTCGCCGGGCGACAGTTCCGCCGGATCGATCTGTTGGAGCGACATGTGCCCGGCCTCCACCTGTTCCTCCATCTCACGGCCGAGTCCGGATGCGCGCGACAGGTAAGTATTCACACCCTCATCGAAGAGGAAGGAGGCGGCGCGCTCGCCCCTTTCGGCGGCGGCCGCCGCGAACTGCGCCGCGATGGAAGATTTGCCCGAACCGGCCGGGCCGAGGATGAGCGTGCTCGTGCCGCGGTCGAGTCCGCCGCCGAGCAGCGCGTCCAACTCCGCCACGCCGCTCGTGATCATCTCGGGCGCGAACGCCACACGGTGCTCGGCCGCGACGAGCCGTGGATAGACGACGACCCCGCCCGTCTCGATCTTGAAATCGTGGAAGCCGCCGCGATAACGGCTGCCGCGCAGTTTGACGACGCGCAGCCGCCGCCGCTCCGCGCCGTAATCCAGGGCGAGTTGTTCGAGTTCGACGACGCCGTGCGCGATTGAGCGCACCTGCAAGTCGCTGGCCGTGGAGGTGCGGTCGTCGAGCAGCAGCACCGTACACTGTCGCCCCGCGAAATACTGTTTGAGCGCGAGAATCTGCCGCCGGTAGCGCAACGGGTCGCGCGCGAGCAGCCGCATCTCCGAGAGCGAGTCGAAGACGACGCGGCGCGGCTGGATGCGTTCCACCTCGTCGAGCACGGCGGTCGTCGTCTCGCCGAACTCGACTTCCGAAGGATGGAAGATGGTGTATTGCGTCTCGGCCTTGAGGCTCTCTTCGGAAGGAACGAGTTCGTAGAGCGTGACGCCGTCGAGCGACCAGCCGTGCGAGGCGGCCACGTCCGTGATCTCCTCTCTGGTTTCAGAGAGCGTGACGTAGAGCACCGGCTCGCCGCGCGCCGCGCCTTCGAGCAGGAACTTTATCGCGAGCGTGGTCTTGCCCGTGCCGGGGTCGCCCTCCACCAGATACAGACGGTTGGCCGGAAAGCCCCCCTCCAGAATGCTGTCGAAGCCGGCGTCGCCGGTTGCCAATCTCCGCGGCGTGGCGGCAATCTTCCCCCCCGCGTCGCCGGCCGTCTCACGTTTGTTCACAAACAGTCCTGCCTTGTTGGATAGAGGTGCTGCGAGTCGTCGCCCGCGACGCAGATGAAATGTCGCTTATCAATGGCCTGGGCACGTGATAGGGTAGCACGCCGTAGAGTGGATCGAGAATTATTAACCTTGCGACAAACCGGCGGCGCGGCGCGCGTGTTCGACCGCGCTCGCGGATGGTAAAACCCTCTCCGCGCTTGGGCGCGGGCTCACAAATTAAGTATGGCTGCAACTCTCGACGCCGCCGAACAGATCGCCGGAGGGCGAGGCGCGTTTCGAGAGCATGCAAAGGAGGCTGATGCATGACTGATTCCGACAAGGTAGATGCGCGCGCCGAAGTCTGGCCGAGCCTGCCGCTCGAAGAATGGACGGACACTTACGCGACGCTCCACATGTGGACGCAGATCGTGGGCAAAATTCGGCTGGTGCAAAGCCCGCCCTTCAACCACTTCTGGCAAGTTCCCCTCTACGTCTCGGCGCGTGGCCTGACGACGACGATCATTCCGCACGGGGCGCGAAACTTCGAGATCGAGTTCGACTTCATCGCTCATCAACTCGTCATCAGAACCAACGACGGCGAAACAAGACGACTCGAACTCGCGCCCCGCCCCGTCGCCGATTTTTACGGCGAGTTGATGCAGACGCTCGACTCGCTCCGCCTCGGGGTTAAAATCCGCGCCGTGCCCGACGAACTGCCAAACCCCATCCCCTTCGCCGACGATTACGAACACGCCTCTTACGACCCCGAATACGCCAACCGTCTCTGGCGCATCCTCGCGCACACGGACAGGGTGTTCAAGGAGTTTCGTGCGCGCTTCACGGGCAAGGTCAGCCCGGTTCATTTCTTCTGGGGCAGTTTCGACCTCGCCGTGACACGCTTTTCGGGACGCCCCGCCCCCGCGCGCGAGGGCGCGGACGCCATCACACGCGAAGCCTACTCGCACGAAGTTATCAGCCATGGCTTCTGGCCCGGCAGCGGCAACGTCCAAATGCCCGCTTTCTATTCCTACGCCGCGCCCGAGCCTGCGGGCTTCGCGCAGACGCCGGTAAGCCCGGCCGCCGCCTTCTACAACCCGGAGACCGGCGGGTTTATCCTGCCATACGACGATGTGCGGAAAGCGGATGAGCCGGAGCGCATGCTCTCGGAGTTTCTGCAAAGCACATACGAGGCCGCAGCGAACCTCGCCAAATGGGATCGCGCCGCTTTGGAACGGACGACACCGGCGGCCTGAAACAGTATGTGGCTCGCGCGCGGCGAAGTCTCCCGCCCGCCGGACACATCAAACCGGACATATCAATTACACGATGACCAGAACTCTCAACGCCGTCGAACAGATCACGGAAGGCGAGGCGCGTTTCGAGCGCGTGCGCCGCGTCGCCGGACTCGTGCTCGCGCCCACAGTCTTCATCCTGCTGCTCGTCCTGCCGATGCCCGCCCTGAAACCGGAGGCGCACCGTCTGGCGGCCGTGATGGCGGCGGTCGTCATCCTGTGGGTGACGGAGGCTCTGCCTTTGCCCGCGACCGCGCTTGCCGGGGCGGCGGCGTGCGTGTTGATGCGCGTCGCCCCGGCGCGCGACGTGTTCGCGCCGTTCGCCGACCCGCTGATGTTTCTCTTCATCGGCTCGTTCATCATCGCGCGCGCGATCTTTCTGCACCGGCTCGATAGGCGTCTGGCCTTCGGCGTGCTCTCGATCAAGTGGGTGGGCGCACGACCGGGAAGGATACTCGTCGCCTTCGGCGCGGTGACGGCCTTCCTCTCCGCTTGGATTTCCAACACGGCGACGACCGCCATGATGTTCGCCATCGGCATGGCGATCCTCGCCTTCCTCTTCGACAACGAGCAGGCGGGCGGGAGCAAGATCAACCGACGCTATGCGACCGGCCTGATGTTGATGACCGCGTTCGCCGCCTCCATCGGCGGACTCGCCACGCCCATCGGCACGCCGCCGAACGTCATCGGCCTCGGCTTCATACGCCAACTCGTCGGCGTCGAGTTTCCCTTCTTCAAGTGGGCCGTGATCGGCACGCCCGTCGTCGTCATCCTCTTTCTCTATCTCAGCTTTTACCTGAACGCTTTGTGCCGCGCCGGGGTCAAAGAGATCGAGGGCAGCCGCGAGATGCTCACGCGCGAACGCGCGCGGCTCGGCGCGTGGACGCGCGGGCAGAAATCAACTCTCGCCGCCTTTCTCGCCACGGTCGCGCTCTGGATCGTGCCCGGCTTCATCGCGCTCTTCGCGGGCGACCGGAGCGAGATTTATCAATCGGTGAATCGCCGCGTGCCGGAGGCGGTGGCGGCCGTCGTCGGGGCGATACTGTTGTTTCTTCTGCCGGGAGACCGGCGGGGCGAGCGCGCGATCACCTGGGACGAGGCGGTGAAGATTGACTGGGGCGTGGTGCTTTTGTACGGCGGCGGCTTCGCGCTCGGCGTGCTCTCCTTTCAGACGGGACTGGCCGAGGCCATCGGCTACGGCTTGACGAAACATCTGCCTATCACGGGCGGCCTCTCGCTCCTCTTCGCCTCGACGCTCGTCGCCACGCTCACTTCGGAAGCGACCTCGAACACGGCCTCGGCCAACATGGTCGTCCCCGTCGTCATCGCCATCTCACGCGCGGCGGGCGCAGACCCGCTCGAACCCGCGCTCGGCGCGACGATGGGCGCGAGCCTCGGCTTCATGCTGCCCGTCTCGACGCCCTGCAACGCCATCGTCTACGGTTCGGGCTATATCCCCCTCACGCGCATGATTCGCTACGGGCTGCTGCTCGACGTGGTCGGCGTCGTCGTCATCGTCGCCGTCGTGCGCCTGCTCGTCCCCTTCCTGCGTTGATAACTTGAAAAAAACTATCGGCCGCAAGTCGGCGTTCTACTCTTCGCGCCTTCGGTTTTAACTTTGCGCCTTTGCGAGAACGATTTCACGCAAAGGCGCAAAGAAGAAAAACCGAAGGCGCAAAGGAAGAGATTGAAGCAGCCTGCTGGAACTGATACGTCGGAGTGAACTATGGAACGAATCGTCTTTCTGGATCGCGACACGCTCAGAGCCGATGTCAGGCCGCCCGCCTTCGCGCACGAGTGGCGCGAGTATGGGGAGACGCGCCCCGCCGAAGTGGTCGAACGTCTCACGGGGGCGACTATCGCCGTCGTCAACAAGGTCAGGATCGGCGAGGCCGAACTCGCGCAGTTGCCCGCGCTCAAATTGATCGCGGTCGCGGCGACAGGCACGGACAACATAGACCTCAGCAGTTGCCGCGAGCGCGGCATCACTGTCTCGAACGTGCGCGGCTATGCGACGCACACGCTGCCCGAACACGTGCTCATGTTGATACTCGCGCTGCGCCGCAACCTCTTGAGTTACGAGCGCGACTTGCGCGCGGGCGCGTGGCAGCGCGCCGGGCAGTTCTGCCTGCTCACGCATCCGATCCGCGACCTGCACGGCTCGACGCTCGGCATCATCGGTTACGGCGCGCTCGGCCAGGCGGTCGAGCGTCTCACACGCGCCGTCGGCCTGCGCACGATTGTCGCCGAACGCAAGGGCGCTCATGCCACGCGCGAGGGGCGCACGCCTTTCGCGGAAGTCTTGCGCGAGAGCGACATCGTCACGCTGCACACACCGCTGAACGCGGAGACGCGGAGCCTCATCGGCGCGGCGGAACTCGCAATGATGCGACCGACAGCCGTGTTGATTAACTGCGCGCGCGGCGGGGTGGTGGATGAAGACGCCCTGATCGAAGCGCTCGGCGCGGGCGTGATCGCGGGCGCGGGCGTGGATGTCCTCGGCCGCGAGCCGCCGCGCGAAGGCCACGCGCTGCTCGATCTCGACTTGCCGAATCTGATCGTCACGCCCCACATCGCGTGGGCGAGCCTACAGGCCATGCAGACGCTCGCCAATCAACTCATAGACAACATCGAGGCGTTTATAAGACAGTGACAAGTGACGAGTGACGAGTTGAAGCAAAAAACTTCTTCCGTAACTTATCGCTAAAAAATGACGAGTGACAAGTTAAAGCAAAAGCATTGTCTTTAACTCGTCACTCGTCACTCGTCACTCGTCACTTGTCACTATCGCTATTGTTCTTCGTGGTGTTCGGCGGTGTAGAGGCGGAGGATTTCCTGTCCCTGGCGTGAGCGCGGGTCAATGGTGCGAAGGTGCTTGCGCCCCTGCATCTCCCAAAGAGCAGTCACCTGCCCGTCTTTTTCGACGGCGTGATAAGTGATCTCTTCCGTGCTCGCCGGTGCGGCGACGGCATCGTCCGGCATTGCGCTGGCATCACCGCCGGCTTGTGCCCCCGGTGTCGCATCCGACGTGCCTAATGCATCCTCATTTTCTGCCATAGTGTTCCCCTCAAAATTTGATTTTAATTCGCGTGTTTGTTGAGCGGGAATTGTGGCACAAAGCGTGCGGGCGTGTCCACCGTCACTAGGAAGTTCGCGCGCCGTCGCGACCGGGGGAACGGCACGGCGGCGCGACGCATTGAACGTAAGGAAGGCCGTCCGTGGTCAGTTGTCCGTGGTCAGTTGTCCGTGGTCAGTTGTTCAATTCAATCTTTAGCAACTTCGCTTGATTGCCGCGAGACGACGGACAACTGACTGCCGACCACGGACGACTTTACTCGTCGAGATTACGCACGAGGTTGACGTAGTCGCCGCGGTCGAAGCCGTTGGCGCGAAAGTAGTCTATGAGATCGCCGTCGTTCCAGTTGACGATGGTGTTGACGACCGAGACGCCCGCGCGGCGGAAACTGTCGAACAGGGCGTCGAGCAGCGCGCCGCTCACGCCGCGCTGCTGGTAGTCCGGGTCAACGCCGATGACTTCGAGCCAGCCCGCGAGCCGCGCGCCGAACTCCCAGCCGCGCACGTCGCCCACGACGAAGCCGACGACTCGGCCCGCGTGCTCGGCGACGAGGCATGTCCCCGGGGAACGCCCGATGTAATCGGCGGCCTTCGTCTCGTAGAAAGCCGCGTGGGGCTTGCCCGTGATCTTTTCGTTGATGCGCAGCAGTTCGTCTATGTCGCGCACGGTCATGCGGCGCACGCTGATGTCTTTCATACGTCTGGCCTTGAACGCCCTGTGCCGCCGGACGCCGCCGAAGACGCGCGTGGCGACCTTGCGCACGAGGCGCGGTTTAAGCGAGCGGCGGATGATATTGCGATACGTCTCGTGGCCGGAGACGGCGTCGAAGAGCGCATCGTACATCACGGGGTCAACTTTTCCGACATCAATCATCGGGTCGAGAAAGAGGCGCGCGCCCGCGAGCATCGCGCGGCGGACGGCGACGCCGTAAACGTAGTCGGCGAACATGTCGCGGCACGCGCGCCGGTAATGCGCGAAGGCCGCGCGCGAGACGCCGTGCGCGAGCATCGTCTCGGCCGCGCGCAGGCCCGTGATGATCGCCGTCGAGATGCCCTTGCCTTTGAAGGGGCGCAGCCAGCCGGTCGCGTCGCCGACGAGCGCGTAGCGATGGCCGAACGCGCCGCGCGCGGGGGCAGAAGGGAAGCGGCCTTCGTAATAGTTGATCGCGCGCTCGTCGAAGGGCGGGAGCAGCGCGCGCACTTCCGGCAGTTGGAGAAACTGATCCAGATCGGACGAGGAGACGCGCTCGCCCGCGATGTTGATCAGAATGTGATCGCCTTTCGGCGTGACCGCGCCGAACTCGATGCGCGGGCAATTGGGCGGAAGCAAAAATGCGTGGACGATGTGGCCGAGTCGCTCGCCCTGAAAGCCGTGTCCCGCTTCGATGGTCGTCAAATAACTCTTCAACCATTTCGACGGGCGCACGAAACCTTCGTTGCCGCCTCTGCCAGTCACCTCTTCAAAGACCGAAAGCATCGCCTCGTCCAAACCGAACGCGCCGACGACGGCCTCGGCGCGTTCGTAGCGCGATTCGCTGTAGACGCGCACCTCGTCGAGCGCGCCCTCGCGCACGAACTCGACGCCCGTCACGCGCGACTCGACCACTTCCGCGCCGAGTTCTCGCGCGCGCTCCAGCAGGAAGCGATCAAACTCCGCGCGCTCGACGGCGTAGGTCGCCTGCCCGTGCCCGGCCGCGCTCGCCTGCGCGCCGTGCCCCATGAGCAGCACGTTCTCGCGCGCCCCGTGCAGGCGATAGCCGAAAATCTGTCGCTTGATGAGCGCGCGCGGGAGGTGTACGTCCAGATCGCGCGCGAGCACCTCTTCGATGGGCGGCGAGAGCACGCCGACGCATTGATTGGCGTGGACGTTGAAGTCCTTGCCCTCGAAGATGAGCACCCGCAAAGCGAGTCGGCGCAGGCGCGCGCCCTGCAACAACTTGATGGCGCACGCCGCCCCGCCCGGCCCGCCGCCGATAACGACGACCGTCGAACCGTCTTGTAAACGACAATCGCGCAAAAAGTTTTTCCTTACCGAACTCGCATCCGTCGCATCGCTGCCAAAAACAGCGCGGCCATTTTAGCGCGTGTGAACAGGGGCGGCGCGGAAATTTATTCGCCGGATTCGCCCGCCCGCTTTTCAAATAAGCGCGCCCGCCACAACGTCGAACGCCCGCGCGAGACTCGGAAGTCCCGCGCGGGCGTTCGACGTTTCAAGTGAACAATGATCGGGGCGCGACGACGGAAGGCGCGCGTCGGAAGGCACGAGCCGGTTAAATTGATTTCAACCTGAGCGCGAGTTCGACGGCGCGGCGCGGGGCGACGCCGCCCCAGCCCTGCCGGTCAATCTCGATGCCGGGAAGCCGCTCGGCCGTCTCGATCAAGATGCGCTTGACCTGTTGCGGTTTGAGTCGCGGGTTGGCTTCGAGCATGCACGCGATGATCGAAGAGACGATGGGCGCGGCGAACGATGTGCCGTCAACATACTTGTAGTGCTCGCTGATCACGTCGGCCTCGTGGAGTTTGATCGTGATGAGGTGGCGCAGGAGCGAGGCGCGCAGGTCGCGTGCGTTGTAGAGGTCTGTATCCACCTCGGCGTGCGCTTCGATGATCGAGTGCAGTTCTTCGTCCGTGGCTTTGTCGAGCGTGGCGTAGAGTTCGGCCTCGTCAGCGGTCGGCGTGTGCGGCAGGATGGGCGCGGGAACCCAGATGCCGGGCGCGATGATCTCGGGTTTTTGCAGGCCGTCAATCGTCGGGCCGTAGGACGAGCGATACATGCCGCGTCGGGCGCGGTCGAGCGAGTTCTGGTCGTCGAGTCCGCCGACGGTGATCGAGGCGGGCGCGCTCGCCGGGGGCAGCACCGGATGCCCCGGCATCTGCCCCGCGTTCCCCGCCGCGCAGACGACGATCAAGCCCTCTTTGACCGCGCGCTCGACGGTCTGCGCCAACTCGTTGTGCAGGTAGGATTCCTCGTCGTCGCCGCCCGCCGAGATGTTGACGATGCGAATGTTGTACTCCTCGCGATGCGCGAGCACCCATTCGAGGCCGTCCTGAATGTTGCGTTCCGAGATGCGACCCGTGAGGGCGAGTTTGACGAGCACGACGTTGGCTTCGGGCGCGATGCTGCGATAGAAGCCTTTCGAGAGCGAGCCGTTCCCGGCCGCCACCACAGAGGTCATCATGCCGTGCCAGCTTGCCGGATCGCTCGTCTCCAGCGAAGTTTTGTGGTCGGGCACGACGCTGTGATAGGCGAGGATGCGGTTGTCGGGCGTCGTCAGATCGGGGTGCTTGTAAAAGCCCGAGTCGAGGAAGGCGATGGTCACGCCGCGACCCGTAAAGCGGTCGTCGGCGTCGAGCCTGAGCGGCGTCGGCAAGACGAGTCCGCCCTGCTCGAAGATCACGGCGTCCGTGTGTAGTTGCGTGCGCGCTCGCTCGAACATCTCCACGCAGCGTTTGCACACCACGCCGACGAACTGCCCTGCGGGGGCGTTCGCCGACACCAGAGCGCGCAACCACTCGTCGAGCGCGTCGAACGGCGTCAGTTCGTCTTTCGACTCGCGCCCGCAGACCGGGCAGGTCGGAAAACCCATCGCCCTGTCGTGCGGCGCGACCGCCCCATCAAACGGAATCAACTCTGACACCTTAAACTGAACCTCGCTCTCTTCCAACTTCACGAACGACGAACGATAACACAGGGCGCACGGCGAGACGGAACGTTGAAGGCTCAACTTTGAATGGCGAAATTGTGGCGGTCGCGTGTCTCGCCGACGCGCGGGTTCGAGGGTTGTGATTCTCGCGGCGGGCGTGTAAGTTAAGGTCAAAACCGAGAGGCTACAAAACATCATGGCAGAACAAGAGAAGCAGACGAGCGTCGCGGACATCTTCCGCCGCGCGCAGGCGATCCGGCGCGAGCGTCCCGACATGGCGCTCAAGGATTTGAAGGCGCAACTCGTGCGCGAATACAAGGGCAAAGCGTTTCCGCCCGTCTATAACCTGACGATTCCCGAACAGGACGCGCGCGCGCCCGAAGAAGACTGGTCGGCCGGTCTCTCGCTCGTCCTGCGCGGCATCCAGCGCGAGGATTGGAAGGACGTGGCCGACGGCATCGCCCTCAGCCTCGACCAGACCGACCGCTACGAGCAGGAGCGCGGACATTCGGGAGCGGCCGACGAATGGCACGACCGCAGCGTCGGCATCCGCGAGCCGCTCGCCAAGGGCGTCAATAAATGGATGCCCGAAGAGTTGATGAACCTGGCGGAGCGGGCGACGAAGAAGTGACAAGTGACAAGTGACGAGTGACGAGTCAGAACAAGACAAGCTTAAGACAAGCTTTTGGTTTTAACTTGTCACTCGTCACTTGTCACTCGTCACTGATTTCGAGGTGTTATGAGTTTCCTGAGCGGCTTGATGAGAGACGAGGATTACCAGCGCGAAGACCCGCGCCCGGCCGAGGCTTTGGAGAATGGCGAGATCGTCATCAGCCCCGACACGCGGCGCGAGCGTCGCCTGCCGCCCGGCCAGACGCGCACGCGCAAGTGGCCTGTCCTCGACGCGCACGGCACGCCCGACATTGATCCGGCGACGTGGAAGTTTGAGATCGAAGGATTGGTGGAGCGTCCGCTGGCGTGGTCGCTCGACGAATTCCTGGCCTTGCCCGCGACGCGCGTGTACGCGGACTTCCATTGCGTGACGCGCTGGTCGCGCCTCGACAACGTGTGGAGCGGCGTGGCGACGCGCGAACTGGCGAAACTTGTCGGTATCAAACCGGAAGCGAAATACGTGCTCGCGCTCGCTTACGATTACGGGTGGACGACGAACGTGCCCATCGAATATTTCCTCGCCGAAGATGCGCTCGTCGCGTGGTCGCACGACGGGCGGCCGATCCCGCCCGAACACGGCGGCCCGGCGCGCCTCATCATCCCGCAACTCTACGCGTGGAAGTCCGCGAAGTGGATCAAGGGCTTACGCTTCCTCGCCGAAGATCGCGCGGGCTTCTGGGAGGAAGGCGGCTATCACATGCGCGGCGTCCCCTGGCAGGGGCGCGACGGCGAACGCTTCCGCTACCAGAGCGATGAATAATTCAATTGCGGATGTGGGAATGCGGAATGCGGATTAGAAAACAAGTTGCGACCAACCGGGCATCTGCATTTCAATCCGCATTCCGCACTCCGAAATCCGCAATCTAAATCATGTTTCTCCAACAGCCCACGCCCGCTCCTACGCCACAGACTCCGGCCACGCTCACGGAAGTCTTCACGGAGTTGCACCACAGCCTGCTGCGCGCCTTGCCCGGCATGTTCCGGGGCGTGCTCGTCTTCCTCGTCTTCTGGATCGTGGCCGGGGCGGGGCGGCGCATCATCGCGCTGACCGCGCCGCGCGTGCGCGCGGACACGGGCGTCGTCCTGCTGCTGTCGAGAATTTATTACTACGGCATACTCATCTTCGGCATGATCACCGCGCTCGGGGCGGCGGGCATGAACGTGAGCGCGCTCGTGACAGGGCTTGGCCTGACGGGTTTCGCGCTCGGCTTCGCCCTCAAAGACGTGCTCTCGAACCTGCTCTCGGGCATCATGCTGCTCCTCTACCGTCCGTTCAACATCGGCGACCGGATCAGGATGGGCGAGTATGAGGGGATGATCGAAACCATCCGTATGCGCGACACGCTGGTGCGCGCGCCCGACGGGCGGCTCATCGTCATCCCCAACACGAAATTGATCACGGAAGTCGTAGTCAATTACACACAGACCCGGCAGCAGGACGCGGAAGCCGCCGCGAGCGATACAGCCGCGGTAGTTCGTCCCCCCGCGACGCCCGCCGAGAGCGAAGAATACTGGCCGCCGCAACAGTAATTTTACATTCTTAACGCAACCGCGCGCGCCCTTGATCGTATCTAAATACTAGACAATCGAGAGAGTTGACCTGAGTTAGATCAACTAAAAATATCCGTA
>DATHAZ010000122.1:0-14166 GCA_035296445.1 Pyrinomonadaceae bacterium
AGCATTCAATTTCTTGAATGCCTTCTTTCATCCCTCATCCCTCATCCCTCATCCCTTATCTCCTTCGCTCCTTCGCCCGCCTCGGACACGTAGATATTGGGCGTCAGACCGGTCGCGCGATTATATTCGCGCGTGATGGTCTCGCGAAAATTTTCCAGCGCGTCGCGGCGGACGAGGTTGACGGTGCAACCGCCGAAGCCGCCGCCCGTCATGCGCGCGCCGAGCGTTGCGCCCGCGAGCGACGTGGCAATTTCGACCAGCACGTCGAGTTCGCGGCAACTCACTTCGTAATCGAGGCTGAGCGATTCGTGGCTCGCGAGCATCAATCGCCCCATCTCTTCCAGCCGCCCGTCCCTGAGCGCGGCGGCGGCGTCGAGCGTGCGCGCGTTCTCCGTCACGACGTGGCGGCAGCGTCGCCCGACCACTTCGGGCAGCGCGCGACCGTAATGCTCTAAATCCGCCTCGCTCACGTCGCGCAACGCGCGTATGCCTTCCAGCCCCGCGCGCCCGAGCAACTCCACGCCCTCTTCACACTCCGCGCGCCGCGTGTTGTATTCCGACGCCGACAACTCGTGCTTGACGCGCGTATCGCAGATGGCGACGAGCGTCTCGGTCGTGTCAACGGGGATAGCCTGCGTCTCAAGCGTGCGGCAATCAATCAGGAGCGCGTGACCGGCGCGGCCGAGCGCGGCGATGAATTGATCCATGATACCGACCTTCGCGCCGACATACGTGTGCTCCGCCTCCTGCCCCGCGAGCGCGAGCGCGACGCGGTCAACTTCAACCCCCGCCACCGACGCGAGCGCGAGTCCGGTGGAGACTTCGAGCGCGGCGGACGACGACAGCCCCGCGCCGACCGGCACGTCCGAAGTGATGACGAGATCAGCCCCGCCGAGCCGCACGCCACGTCGTTCCAGAGCGTGCGCGACACCCTCTACGTAATCGAGCCAGATGCCACGCTCGCGCTCGCCCGGTCTGTCGAGGTCGAACTCGGCGTGCTCGTTCAAGTTCAGAGAGAAGATGCGGACGCGCCTGCCGGGGACGGGTGCGGCGGCGACGCACGTCTCGCGGTCAATCGCCATCGGGAGCACGTAGCCGTCGTTGTAATCCGTGTGCTCGCCGATCAAATTGACGCGGCCGGGCGCGCGAAACAGGCGCGGGACATTATCCCCCGCCCCGTACACATCCAGAAAAGCGCGCCGGAGCGCAGCCGCATCAATCACCGCGCGCCTCCTCTCCCCCCGCCTCTCCGGTAGTCGCCTCGCCCGCGCGATTCGTTTGCCAGACGACCGGCCGGACGTGCGCGCGCAGTTCGGCGGCCTTCTCTTCGGCGAGCGTGTCGTTGATGAACATCCCCGCGCCCGACTCGCTGCCCGCGAGGTATTTCAACTTCGTGGCCGTGCGCAGCGGCGGGTAGAACTCTATGTGAAAGTGATAGTAGTCGTAGTCGCCGCCGCCCGTGGGTCGCTGGTGCAAGACCATCATGTAGGGGAAAGAGAGGTCGAACAGCTTATCGTAAGCGGCGATGACGGATTTGAGTATGGCGGCCAGGTCGCGCTGCTCCGCGCCGCTCATGTCGGTCAGGGCTTGCAGGTGACGCGTGCTCGCGATGTGAACTTCGTAGGGGTAGCGCGCGAAGAAAGGGATGTAGGCCGCGAAGGAATCGTTCCCGGCGACGACGCGCCGCCCGTCCGCCGTCTCATGGGCGACGATGTCGCAGAGCAGGCAGCGCCCCGTCTCGGCCTTGTGCGCGCGCGACTGTTCGAGTTCGCGTTCGACGCGCGGCGGGATGAAGGGGTAGGCGTAAATCTGCCCGTGCGGGTGGTGGAGCGTGACGCCGATGGCCTCGCCCTTGTTCTCGAAGATGAAGACGTATTCGACGAACTCGTGCGCCGAGAGTTCGCGGAAGCGATCCGTCCAGACCCGGACGAGTTTGTGAATCTGCTCGACGGGTTCGCGCGCGAGCGTCGAATCGTGGTGCGGCGTGTAGACGAGCACCTCGCAGACGCCGACGCCGGGGCGCACCGGGTAGAGTTCCGACGACTCGACGGCCGGGGCGGGCGGCTCAGGTTGCAAACTCGGAAAGCGGTTCTCGAAGGCGACGATGTCGTAAGAGGGTTCGGGGATTTCCGTGGGGAAGCCGCCGGGCTTCGTGGGGCAGAGCGGGCAGAAGTCTGCGGGCGGCAGGAAGGTGCGGGTCTGCCGGTGCGTGGCCGTCGCCACCCATTCGCCCATCAGGGGATTCCAGCGAAGTTCAGACACGCCTCTCCTCCGTCGCCTGTGGTTCTGCGTCCGGCTCCGCGCGTCGCCTGGAATCCGCCGGCGCGCTCGCCTCCTCGTCCGAATTTGAAGGGGCGGCCGTCTCCTCTTCGAAGGTGTAGAAGATGAGGTAGCGCCCGTCTTCCAGAGTGGTCTGCCTGCGTTGCATGTTGTTCCTGATCTTAAGCCCGCGTTGGTGAAGCACGAATTAAAGCACGGAATCCAACCGACCGGATAAACTATTTCATTCCCGATTTCGACCGGCGCGCGGCGATTTAGCGCGCCGACGCGGCGACGACGGGCGCGGGCTTCGCGAGCGTCGAAGGGCTGCCCCACTCGACGCGCGGCCAACCTTTGCGATAGACGATTCTGTCCATGAGCATGATGCGGCGCACGTCGCGGTCGCCCGCGATGGCGGCGTCGGTCGTGCGCTTCGTCGCGTCAATCGCGTGATAGATGAGCCAGTCGTCTCCGGCAGCGTCGCGGATGACGGAATTGTGGCCGGGCGCAATGAAGCGCTGGTTGAGTTCGAGAATGACGCTTTGCGGTTCGCCCGTCGCAGAGGCCAGCGTCTCGAAAGGCCCTTCGGCCGAGCGCGAGCGCGCGACCATCACAGCATAGTGCGCCTTGTCGCCGCAGCAGTTGTCGCCGGAGAAGAAGAGATAATAAAAGCCGTCGCGCTCCGTCACCCACGCGCCTTCGACGAGGCGTTGATAGTTCGCCGGGTCTTCGGTCTTAATGGGAAACACGACTTCGCGCGCCACGCTTCCCCGCTTGAAACTCACGCGGTCGGCGGCCAACTCCTGCACGCGCAACGGCTCGAATCCCGAACCCCAGTAGAGCAGGCGCTTGCCCGTCAGCGGGTCGTCGTAGGCCATCGGGTCAATGTTGACGAACGACTTGCCGCACTTCAAAGGTTTGCCGATGTCCGTGAACGGCCCCTGCGGGTGCTTCGACGTGGCGACGGCGAGGCACAAGCCCGTGAGCGTGTTCGGGTCGGCCGAGTAGTAGAGATAAAACGTCTCGCCGTGCTGGCTGACGTGCGGCGCCCAGAACTTCTGCGTCTGGTTTGCCCAGACGGGTTTGACGGGGAGCGCATCGCCGAGTCGTTCCCAACGCGTGAGGTCGCGCGAGCGTGCGACCTGTATGTTGAGGGTCTTGCCCGCGACCGTCGCCTGCGTGGCGTAGGCGTAGAAGAAATTGTCGGAGGCGCGAATAATGGTCGGGTCGGGAAAGTCTTCGTCGAAGATCGGGTTTGTATAAGTCCGCGCCGCGACACTTTGCGCCGCGCGCGCCGGACGATTCCGGTCGCGCCTCTTCTGCGCGTTGATCGAAACCGGGAGCGGAGAAGAGAGCATCACGAATATCAAGGCAAGCGTGAGCGCCGGCGCGCGCCGAAATAACTGACGGGGCAATGCCCCTCCTGCCTGCCCGCCCGACTTGCGAAAGACACGGGAAGGGACGAGCCGCCCTGTTCTGACAGTCTCGCCCAGGCCTTCCAATTTCGCTCTCGAAGTGTGCTTCATCTTGCGCCTCGGTCTACTTCGCCGTCACCACGCGCACGGAGTCCCAATCGTTCTCCGCGCTGCTCCAGCCGTAGAGCATGACGCGGAAGGAGCGCGGCATGTTCTTGATGGTCTTGCTCAAGCCCTCCTGCCCGTTGAGCATGAAGAGAAACTCGTCGCCGCGCCGCACGATGCCGAGCGTGGGGTTCTTGAGTTTCGTGCCGAGCTTGCGGTTGTCGAGCCGTTCGCCCGCGCCGTCCACCACCGCCCACGCTTCCAGAGTCTTTTCGCTCGTCAACATCCACTCGATGCGATTGCGCCCGGAGCCGTCGAACATGATGGCGAGCACGGCCGTGCCGAGCGTATCTTTCAGCCCCGGCGCGGGCAGCAGCGCATCAACCTTCATAATCGTACCCTCGAAGATGAAGCGGTCGCTCGTAAAACTCTGCTTGCTGCGGACGCCGGAACGCGAGCCGTTCATGCCGCGCATGCGCAACTGGCCTTCCTCAACTTTGAGTTTGCCGCCGCTCGTGCCCTCGAAGCTGAACCGCTCCCACTTGTCGGCGTCGAGTTGCTGGCCGTCGAAGTTGTCGCTCCACTCTTCGACCTGCGGCTGCCGTTGCTGCTGCTGCTGCTGCGTCGCGGGTGCGCCTTCCTGCGCGAGCGCGAGCGCCGCGCAACAGGACACCGCCGCGACCAGACTCACGATGCGCGAAATGCGCGAAAAACTTTTCATCACTGCCTCCCCTGATCAATCTAATGATCAATCGAATAAATGCGCGTTTAAAAATGCACGTTGGCGAGCCGCCGGACGATCTCTTTGCGCTCGTTCTGCGCCTGTTCCTTCTGCCCCTCGTTCAGACGCTTGAAGGTGGCGAGCGCGGCCTGCGCTTCGGCCGGACGCTTCTGGCGCGTGTAGACGCGGCCGAGTTGGTAGTGCGTTTCGGCCGACTTCGGATCGAGGGCGACGGCGCGCGCGAGTTGTTCGGCGGCCGAATCCAGACGCTCCGTGCGCAGGTAAAGTTTCCCCAGCGCGAGACGCGCGGAGGCGAGCGTCGGGTCGAGTTCGACGGCGCGCAGCAGAGCCTTCTCAGGACGCACGGTGTCCGAAGGATTTTGCTTGAGCAGGATGTCGGCCAAAAGGTAATGCACGGTGGCGAGTTGCGGGTTGACCGCGACGGCGCGTTCGTAAAACTTGATGGCTTCGTCGTAACGCCCCTGCTCGGCGTGTGCGAGTCCGAGGTAGGCGAGCGCGGGGGCGGCTTGCGGGTCGAATTCGACGGCGCGCGCGAGCGCGGGGGCGGCCTCCACGCTCTGGTGCTCGGTCATGTAGGCGAGGCCGAGCGCGAACCAGAGTTTCGCCGAACGCGGGAACGTCTCCAGAGCCTCCTGCAAACGGATGACGGCGGCTTTCGGAGCTTGCGAGTTGACGAGGAGCAGCGCGTAGCGAAAGCGATAATCCTCGCTCGCCGGCGCGCGCTCGACGGCGAGGCGCATCGCCGGGATCGCATTCTCGACGCGCCCGATTGCTTCGTAGAGATCGGCGAGCGCGGCGTAGATGGGAGCGGCGTCCAGCCCGCGTGCGACCGCCGACTCCAACAGGCGACCGGCGGCGGCCACGTCTTTACGCGCGCGATAAATTCGCGCCAGGCCGACGACGGCCTCGACGTTTGCCGGGTCGGCCGAGACGACGGCGTTCAACTCCGCCGCCGCCTCGTCCAGCAAGTTGGCTTCGAGCAGAGCCGCGCCGAGTTCCGCGCGCGACCGCGCGGAGGAAACTTCCCCGGCGGGCGAGGCGGCAGCAGCGCCGGTCAGGCGCGCGGCATAGTCGCGGTAGTGTGCGGCGGCGGCCGGTGCGTCGCCGAGGCGCAGCGAGATGACCGTGAGGGCGCGTGCGATCTCCGCGTCGGGCGCGATTGTCTGGGCGCGCTCGAAGAGAGCGCGGGCGGCGCGCAGGTCTTCGTGCGCCGATGAGGCGAAGCGAATTTGCGCGAGATTGACGAGCGCGCTCGGCTGGCGTGCGTCAAGTTTGAGCGACGCCTCGAACTCGGCGGCGGCATGGGCAGCACGCCCGCGCCGGAAGAGAATCGCGCCGTAGTTGTTGCGCGCCTCGGCGGAGCGCGGGGCGTTTCCGGCGGCGGCGGCGAAATGCGTCTCGGCCTCTTGCAGGTCGCCCGCGCGGTCGGCGAGCGCACCGAGATAGGTGTGTGCCACGACGTTCTTCGGATCGCGTTTGAGGGCGCGCTCGAAGAGAGTTTTGGCCGCCTGGGCGTCGCCCTGCTCTAAAGCGGCGATCCCTTGCGCGACCAGAGTCGAAGCGTTTTCGGCGTGACGCGTCGAGGGCACGGCCGCCGCCTTTTGCGCGGTATGAAAAGAAGGGCGTCCGGGCGTGACGATAAACGTAACCGTGGGCGCGACGCCGTGCGCCGCGACAGCAGCCGAAAGGCTGACGAGAAGCGCGGCCAAACAAAACGGACTTGGCGGCAAGCGCGGCATGGGCTTCGAGAAGTGTGTGCGGGTGTGCGGCACGCGTTGGCCGCGACGGGGGAAAATGAGCGGCGCGGGAAGAGTTACTGTCGCACTTCCACGCGCCGCCCGTTCACCTCAAATGTCGAAACTAGAAGATCAAGCGCAAGCGCAGTTGAACCACGCGCGGCGAGTAGACGTTTTCGTCGCCGATGAAACTCTGGAAACCAAAGTTGTTGCTGTCATTCAAGTTCGTCGTCGGCGCGAAGAAGCGCGTGCGGTTGAAAATGTTGAAGGCTTCCGCGCCGACCTCGAACGTGGTGGTCTCCGTGATGCGCGTCTTCTTCAGGAGGCTGATGTTCTCGCTGGAGAACTTGTCAGACCTGACGTTGGCGAAGGTCGCCGGGGCCGTGCCGAAGAAGCGCAACGGGTTAGCGTAATAGTTAGCGTATTCAGCCGTGCCGACGACAAGGCCGGGTCTGTTAAAAGGCGCCGGCGCGGCGAACCCGGCCGAGTTCAGCACCTGCACGCCGGGCGTCTGCCCGCGGATGATGATCGTGTCGCGGTTGTTCGACGTGACCGGCTGCCCGGTCAGGTTGAGCCGGATGTTGCCGCCGACGCCGATCAGATCGAGGAAGTTGCGGCTGTCGCCGTTGTCGGTGAAGAAGGTCAGGGGTAAGCCCGACTGGTAGCGTTGGATGCCGCTCAGTTGGAAGCCGCCGACGATCCTGTCCACGATGCCGCCGCGATTCAGGAAGCGGCGTCCCTTGCCGAAAGGCAACTCGATGAGATAGTTGACGACGAAGACATGCGTCGGGTTGTTGGGCGAGACCGTGCGTTGTCCTCCGCGGTCATTGGCGAACTGAAGCACGTTGCCCGTCCCGGTGCGGCCTCCGCCGAGCACGTCCTCGGAGGCGTCCGTCAGCAGTTTCGAGAAGGTGTAGGACGCGCCGAACTGGATGCCCTGCGAGAAGCGGCGGTCGAGTTTGAGTTGGAGCGCGTTATAGTCGCTCGTGCCCTGACTTTCGAGAATGTTGTTGATGTTGCGGTATTGCGGGAACGGCTTGAGGGCTTGCGCCACCGTGCCGTTGAAGCCCTGGAACACGGCGTTGCCGTTGGCCGGCAGCGCGACGCCGATGCTGGCCGCATAGGTGCGATCCGCGTCGTTCAAGTCGTTGACGCCCTTATTCAAGATCGGGAAGCCGAGCCGGAGCGCGTTGAGCGGAAGCGCGTTCAAACGCCCGAAGTCGGAGCGCAGGCGCGTCGCCTTGTGGCCGACGTAGCCGATGGAGGCGGCGAAGTTGTAAGGCAACTGGCGTTGCAGGTCGAGGCTGTACTGGATCGTGCGCCCGGTGCGGTAAGTCGGGTCGAAGAACTGCACGTCCTGCCCGCCGTCCGGGAAGACGAACTGGCCGCCCGGATCGACCGGCGGAATGGACGGGTAGTTGCGCAGGAAGAAGCGCGACTGAATGCCGTCGGGCGTGCGTGCGCCGCTGCCCGTGTTATAGCCGATGGTGCCGGTGTTGATGTCGCCGCCGCCGCCCGTGCCGTACAAGACCGGCGCGTAGTAGAGACCGCCGCCGCCGCGCACGACCGTCCGGTCGTTCAGCGAATAGGCAAAGCCCACGCGCGGCCCGATGTTCGAACGGTCGGGGCGAAGGAGCGTGTCGTATTGGGCTTGAACTCCGCCCTGCCCTGCTGCCCCGGCAATCGCGCCGCGCCGGCCGCCCAGGCGCGGATCGGGGTTGACGGCGTTCGGGTCGAACGTGCGGAAGCGGTTGCGCGCCTCGGAACGCAAGCCCGGCAGATCGTAGCGCAGGCCGAGGTTCAACGTCAGGCGCGGCGTCACCCGGATGTCGTCGTTGATGAAGTAGCCTTGCGTCAGTTGGCGGAAGGCCGGGTCAATCGAGTTGGTGCTGTTGAAGGAGAATTCGGTCGCGCCCGTGATGAGACTGGCAATCGGCCATCCGCCCTGCTGCACGCGCCGCTGCGGATCACCCGCCGTCGGCGCGAGGACGAGTTCGGAAGTCTGGTCGTGTCTGAAATTGAACGTGCCGCCCGGGTCAATCCTCTGCGTCACGTTGAACTGGCCGATGCGCACGTCGCCGCCGATCTTGAGCGAGTGACGGCCGCGTGTGAACGAGACGAAGTCGGAGACCTGCACGGTGTTGTCGCGGATGCGGTCGGTGAAGAACGTCGAGCCGATGTTCTGGTAGGCGCGCGGGTCGGACGAGGTGGCCGGGTCGCCGTAGCCGGGGAAGTCGAGGCGCGGGAAGGCGGCGTTTTGCGTCGCGTTCACGGGTATCCCCAGAGACGAGGTGTTGAAACCGGCGGTCGTGTTGGCGTTCGCCACGTCGAAGCGCGTGAAGCCCAGATTCAAGTGGTTGAGTAAAGTGGGCGAGAAAGAGTAGTCGTGCTGCAAGCGCACGAGATGCGAGCGGAAGTCCTGCTCGAAGATGCCCTGCGAAGTGAAGGGCAGCGGGAAGCGCGGCGGCGGCGCGCCCCCGTCCTGCGCGATGCGCTGGTTGCGGCGGTAAGAATAGCTGAGGGTGATCTTCTGTTTATCCGAAACGATGAAGTCGGGCTTGAAGGTGAACTGGTTCGAGGTCAGCGGGATGATGCTCTGCGAAAGGTAGTTGCGGAAGACGCCCGAACCGAGCGGGCCGGTCGTGTTGGGCAGCGGGAAGAACTGCAAGGCAGCGATGCCCGCCGGGTCAATTAAGCCCGGAACCAGATTGAGCAGGTTGCCGGGAATGGCCTGCCGCGTCGTTGGATTCTGCAACGGGTTATAAATCTGCACGCCCGCGACGGGGCGGCCGTTGGCCGGGTCGGCCGGAAACTGGCTGAGGATGTACGGGTCGGTCAGCAGTTCGCCGAAGTCGCCGGTGCGCATGCGCGCCGTCGGCACGGTGACGATGGCGTTCGAGCCGGTGGTGCGGCGATAGCCTTCGTAATTGAAGAAGAAGAAGGCGCGATTCTCGAAACGATGAACCATCGGGCCGCCCTCGCCGAAGTGCGGGAGGGTGATCGGGCCGCTCAGGTTGAAGCCGAAGTCGTTTTGGTTATCGCGTCGCCGTTCGAGGCGTTCGCGCCCCGTCACCGGGTTACGCCCCTGCGAGTTGTTGATGAAGGAGTTCGCGTTGAAATTTTCGTTGCGGATGAAGTCGTAGGCTTCGCCGTGAAACTCGTTGCCGCCGCTCTTCAAAGAGAAGTTGATGACGCCGCCGGAGGAGTTGCCATACTCGGCCGAGTAGGTGCTGGTCGAGAGCGTGAACTCCTGAAAGGCATTCGGGCCGGGGGCGACTTCGGAGAAGAACGTGCCGTTCTGCGTGCGGCGCGTGCTCGCGCCGTCAATAAGAATTTCCGTGCCGAGACCCTGCCCGCCGCTGACGCGGAAGTTGGTGGCGTTGCTGCCGCCGCCGGTGTTGGCCCCCGCTCCCGCGCTCACGTTGCTGTCGAGGAAGATGAACGCGAGCGGCGTGCGCCCGCCCGCTTCGGAGTTCACCAGGAGCGGTAGTTCTCTCACCTGTCGCTCGTTGACGTTGCTTTGCCGCACGGGCGAATCGGTCTGGATGCTGGGCGCGCTCTCTTCCGTCACCGTCACCACATCGCTGATCGCGCCAAGTTCGAGCGTGAAGTCGGCGCGGCGCGAGACCTGCACACCCACTTGGAGGTTTTCCACCGTCGAGGTCTTGAAGCCCGAAGCCTCGACCGAGAGGCGGTAAGGCGCGGGCGCGAGTTCCGGGATCGTGTATGTGCCTTCGTCGGAGGTCGTCGCCTCGCGCACCTCGCCCGTATTGATATTCGTCGCGGTGACTTTCGCCCCGACCACGAGGCCGCCGTTCGGGTCTGTCACCGAGCCGGTGATCGAGCCGCGGTCGCTCTGCGCCAGGACGGGGGCGGCGCAGGCCAGTAACAGCGTTAACAGCAGAAACGAGATCAGCTTATTCAACTTCATGACTTCTCCTTAAACCCTACGCAACTGGGGTGCCCGCTTGGCACAAGAATTTTCGGACGAACGAAGGGACAATTTTTAAACGCAAGCCTGAGAGGCCGACAACCTTCAATTCTTATGCGCACGCACCGACAGGCGCGGCAAAGCCCTCGTGCGAGCAGCGACTCGCACGGACATGCCAACGCGCGGAGAGAGAGCCCCGCCCCAGACCCGCCTGTTAATTGGGATTCGCATTGTAAATTGAGAGTCAGCCTGAACTTGGTCGGACGCTCAAGCCTTACGGATAGAACTCTCGGTAACGGCGGCTTAAGCGGTTACGTAAACGGTTAACCAAGTTGAGAAGGCTTATATCAGTCGCCGCCGAAGCCTGTCAAGTTTTTAATGCCGGCCTCGTGAACGGGGAGGGTTCAACTTTTTTCTTGCGCACAGTGGCGGATTAGTTTATTAGGATGTGACCAACCGAAATACACAGCAACCAATTTAAGGAGAACTCAACCAATGCCAGCGAAAAAAGCGAGCAAGAAAAAGGCGGCCTCCGGGGGCGGCGCGAGCACAGGCGGCAGCACAGGCGGCAGCAAGGGCGCGAGCACAGGCGCGAGCAAGGGCGCGAGTAAATCCGCCTCCAAGAAGGGCGCGGGCGCATCGCAGTCTGTTGGCAAGAAAGGCGGCGCGTCGAAGTCAACCAAGAAGTCGGCCGCTTCGGGCGGAGGCAGCAAGAAGGGCGCGAGTAAGAAGGGCGCGAGTAAGAAGGCCGGCGGCAACAAGGGCGGGTCGAAATCCTCTAAGAAACGCGGCGCGGCGAAAGGGATAGTGCGTCGTGTGCTGGCGGGCGCGGCGGCCGGGCTGGTGAGCGGCGCGGTGGCGGCGGCTCTCCCACCGCTTGAAGAAGAGGCAGGCATCACCCCGGTCGGCACGGGTGGAAGCGAAGGGCAGGGCGGCGAGAGCGGCGGCGGACAGGGCGGCCGTTAGGGCGGCTCCGAAGGGAAACGGGTAATAACCGTTCACAATTCACCGGCGGACACAATTCTCTTCCGGCGTCGGCACGCAACAAATGAAAGCGGCTTCGTGAATCTTTCACGAAGCCGCTTTCATTTGCGCGTCGCTTTTACGGGCGCCGGAAACTTTAGGGCTTATGGTTTTTTGTACTTGTCAATCAACGCCTGTAGGCCGGCAGCCGAATTACCGTGGCGGTATTTGTAGTACGACTCAAGGTCGCCTCTCAGCCCCGCGCGCATCGTGTCGTACTGCGCGTTGCCTTCGGTGAGAGCGACGGCGTGCGCGTAGGCGTCAATCACTTCGTCCAATTGCGCCTCGGCCTGCTTGAGCAGGGCGTCTTTCTCCGCGCCCGCCGCTGCGGCCTTGTGCGCCTGCGCGAGCCGCTGATACTCGTCGTTCGCCATCGTGCTGAGCAGCACGTAACTGACGGGGTCGCGCGGATTCAGCTTGATCGAGTTCGCGAGGTTGGCCTTGGCATCGGCGCGGTCGCCGCCGGCCAGCGAGAGCATGGCGAGCCACTGGTACAACTGCCCGTGCCAGTTCGTCTTGTAATCGTTCCACGTCGCATCGGACACAGTTTCGGGCTTCTTGTCGCTTTCGATGAGCGCGATGGCCTTGAGCGCCATTTGGCGGCTCTGCGCCGCGTATTTCAGATTCTGATTTCTGGCCTCGCTGACGCCGCCGCGCGCGAGGTTGATCATGGCGGCCACCGGGTCGGGGTTTTTATCAACCGCTTTGGGAGCAAGCGCGAACGCGTCGTCGAGGCGGTTGGCGTCTATGTAGGCGTAGAGCAGTTGTGGGTTGACGAGTTCGGCGTCGCCCGGCGCGGTAAACAGTTTGAGATAACTCTCGCTGTGCGCGATGCGCTCGGCGGGGTCTTTGATCTTACTGATGCGGTCGGCGACGAGCGGGGCGACTTGCGGGCGCAGAGGACTTTTCGGGTACTTCTGCAAGAACTCGTTCGCCGCCGCGAGCAGCGACGGAATGTCGGCGGCCGCTTCGATGGCCTTCGCCGCCTTCAATTCCGGCTCGGGCACGGTCGGCGGTTTCTCCTTCTTCTCTTTCTTCTTATCTTTCGATTGCTCCTGCGGCGGCGCGGCGAACGTCGCCGCGTTCGCTGCCTTCGCGTCGCGGGCTACAGCGGCGGCGAAGGCCGGGGCGGCGCACCACATCAGGCACGCGCAGACGGCGAATCTACGCAGGGCTTGGAATGCTCTGTTTATCATTTGCGATCCTCTTCCGAAATTTTATTGCAACGCTTCAACCGACGGGGGAGTTTGCTATGGCCGCTCAATATACTCTAACGCGCCGGCCGAATGCCACCTCGTTTAGCCCGAAAACTCGCCACTCGCCCACGCCTGCCAACTGAACCGCCCGCGCTTTGCGAAAAACTGAAACTGTTTCGCGAAGCGCGGGCGATTCGACCGGCGACCGCAGGCGCGTCGCGCCTTTAGTTCAAGAGTGGTTGACTAAATTATTTGCCGGTGAGCTTGGCGAGTTCCTTCGCCAGTTCCGGCCGGGTCTTTTGCAGGGCTTGCACCTGGGCTGCGAGCGACCTGGCGTCGTCCATGAAGTAATAGGCGAGGCCGAGATTGTAGTGCGCCTGCGCGTCGTCGGGTTTGAATTCGATTGTCTTCTTGAAGGCCGCGATGGCCTGCGCGTAGTCTTCGAGCTTGCTGTAGGCGACGCCCAGATTGTAGTGGGCTTCCCAGTAATCGGGCTTGATCCGGATCGCCTCTTTGAAAGAGTTGATGGCTTCCTGCTGTTTGCCGAGCGCGGCCAGCGACAATCCCAGATTGTAGTGCGGCGTGTGATAAGGCTCGGCCAGACGGCTGACGACCTCACGCAGGGAAGCGACCGCCTGCGCGTGGTCGTTCATCATCGCGTAGACGTTGCCGAGATTGAAGTAGGCGCTCAACACGTCGAGCGGCGTCTCGCCCATGCTCTCGTCAATTTTGAGGGTGACGGCGCGCTTGTAGGCGGCGGCGGCTTCCTTGTAGTTGCCCTGCGACTCGTAAATCTGGCCGAGATTGTATTGCGGGCGGAACATATCGGGCCTGAGCGCGCCGGCCCGCGTGTAAAACGCGACGGCCTCTTTGAGGTTGTTCTGCCCGGCCTGCCCCATCGCGCACTCGATCAACTGCTCGTAGCTCGTACACTCGCCGCGCGTCGCCCCGCCCGTCACCAACTTGTCGGAAGCGTCGCGCCCGGCGAACGGCGCGAAACCTTTCGCTCCCGGCGGCAACTTTTTCTTCTTCGGGGGATTGTTCTGACCCGACGGCTGCTGCTGCGCGCTCGCCCAGACACCCGCGCCCGACGCGAAGAGGCACAGCGCGACGACCAGCGCGCGGGTCGCGTACATAAACATTTTCGCCATTTCTTCTCCTTCTTTCATCAACGAAAGATGACTCCGCACCGCGTGAGATGCTTTGACGACAGATTTTAGTTTGCTCAAAAGACGACTTGTCAGAACGGCCAAGCCTTTCGCCCGCGCCGCTTCACTTCTATCGCCAGTCGCCGACGATGACGAAGGGCGACCAGTAGAACGGCGCGCTGTAACGCTTGCCCTCGATCATCGCCAGTTGCGCCGCGCGCATCGCGGCGGGCGCGCCCTCGCGTCCCGCGAGCAGACGCCGGTAAAACTCCGGCATCAACTCGGCCGTTGACTTGTCGCCGACAGACCACAAGCTGACGCCGACTGTTGGCGCGCCCGCGTACATGAAGGCGCGCGTCAAACCGATGACGCCCTCGCCCCTGCGCTCTTTGCCCAGCCCCGTCTCGCAGGCCGACAGCATGACGAGCGGCGAGCCGAGCCGCAAATTGAAAACTTCGTCAACGCGCAGAAAGCCGTCCGCGTTCGACTGGCCGACGAGCGAGAGCGCGAGTCCGGTGAACTGCGGGCGTTCCGCGTCGAGCAGCCCGTGCGTGGCGAAATGCAGGACGCGATAGTTGTCGAGTTTGCGCGCGTGCAGGTTCGCCTCGCTC
>DATHAZ010000123.1:0-3511 GCA_035296445.1 Pyrinomonadaceae bacterium
GACGGTGAACATGGACGCCGAGCGGCGCGAAAACCTCGCGCGCCAGATCGGGCAGGTGCGCCACTTCAACCAACTCTTCGTCATCTCGCACGACGACACGTTCGAGGAGGCGGCCGATCACGTCCTCGTCCTCACGGGCGACGCGGAAGGGATGAGGGCGGAGGGATGAGGGATGAAAAAAAGACAAAGGGCGAGGACTCGCTGAAAGGCAAGGCGAAGGCCGAGACGCCGGGTGAGACGGAGGATTTAATTCATCCCTCATCCCTCATCCCTCATCCCTTAAAATCGGTGACGATCTACTGCGACGGGTCGAGCCTCGGCAATGGTCAGGCCGAGCCGCGCGCGGCGGCCGTCGCGCTTCTCAACTTCCGCGATCAGTGGCGCGCGTTCGGCTGTTATCTCGGCACGGCGACGAACCAGCAGGCCGAGATCGCGGCGGCGGCCGTCGGTCTCGAACAACTGCGCGAGCCGTGCCGCGTGCGCGTGTTGACCGATTCGCGTTACGTGGTCGAGACGATGGCGGGACGCTTCCGGCGTAAGTCCAACCACGAATGGTGGGCGCGTCTGGACAAAGCCCTCGCGGCGCACAGCATCGAATGGGAGTGGATCAAAGGCCACGCGGGGCACAACGCGCAGGAGGCGGTGGACAAAGCCGCGCGCCGCATCGCCGCACTCGGCCGCGTTGACGAAAGCGTGCTGCGCGAGGCGGCCGAAACTCTGAGTTCTCCCGCCGCCTCTTAGCTGGCAACGGCCGGCCGGTAGTGGTAAGTTTAAGAAGAAATACACGCACAGTTTGGTCGTCCGGTATCTGTTCCCTCCCCCGCCGATGATTCATGTCGCTTCTCCGCCACATCTACACCAGCCCGCGCGCGCGCGTCTCGCTGATGCTCGCGCTTTTCGGCGTGCTCGGGGCGAGCACCGTGGCGGCGGCGCAGACGCGCGGGTGGCTGTGGCAGAACCCTCTGCCGCAGGGCAACGCGATTCACGCGCTCAGGTTCGCGGCCGACAAGTTGAGCGGCTGGGCGACGGGCGCGAATGGCGCGATCCTGCGCACGGACGACGGCGGCTACGAGTGGGAGGCGCAGAGCGCGCCCACGGCGACGACGCTCTACGGGCTCTTCGTTCGTGACAAGAACACGGCCGTCGCCGTCGGCGCGCGCGGCGTCGTGCTGACGACGGAGAACGGCGGCGAGCGTTGGACGGCGAGGCCGACGGGCATCAAAGATCACCTCTACAACGTCGCCTTCGCCGGTAAAGATTCCCGGCACGGGTGGGCGTGCGGCACTTACGGGAGCATCATCGCCACCACGGACGGCGGGCGCACGTGGCGCGCGCAAACTTCCGGCGTGACCGCGCACCTCTTCTCCATCTCCTTCGGCGACGAGCGGACGGGTGTCGCCGTCGGGGCGAACGGCACAATGCTCGTCACCTCGGACGGCGGCGCGACATGGCGCAGCCAGCCGCAGGCGAAAGAGTTTCCGTTGACGGGCGTGGCCTTCGCGGGCGAATCGAAGCGCGCGGTGGCGGTCGGCTATGGCGGCCTCGTCCTCAGGACGGACGACGGCGGCGAGACGTGGGCGCGCGTCGAAGTTTATCAACAGGCCGATCTCCTGTCGGTCTATTTCGCCGATGGGCGGAACGGTTGGGCGGCGGGCAACGACGGCGTGGTGCTCGCCACGGCCGACGGCGGCGGGACATGGCTGCCCGTAAGCGTGAAGACGCAGCCGCGCCTGACGACCATCCATTTCGCCGATGCGACGACCGGCTGGACGGCCGGAGGCGACGGCCTCATCCTGCGCACGGACGACGGCGGCCTCGAATGGCGCAGGCTCAGCGAGGGCGGGCGCGAAGACATCGCGGACATCTTTTTTCTCGACGGCTCGCGCGGCTGGGCGGTCGGCTCGCGCGGCCGGATTCTCTACACGAGTTCGGGAGGCAAGCGTTGGACAGTTAGGCAATCGGGGGTCGTCGCTCGCCTCACGCACGTCTTCTTCGTGGACGAGGCGCACGGCTGGACGGTGGGCGAGGCGGGCACGATCCTGCGCACGGCGAACGGCGGATTGACATGGGCTAAAGTTGACGCGCCCGTCGCGCAGGAACTCTCCGGCGTTCACTTCGCGGACGCGAAGCGCGGCCTCGCCGTCGGCGCGCGCGGCACTATTCTGGCGACTGAAGACGGCGGCGAGACGTGGCGGCAAAAGCGTTCGGACACGATCACGTGGCTCGAAGATGTCTCTTACGCGGGCGACGTTAGAGGGACGGCGGTCGTGGTCGGCGCGCAGGGGCTGATCCTGCGCACCGAGGACGGCGGCGAGTCGTGGCGTTACATCGAGACGAACACGAAGGAGTGGCTCTATAGCGTCGCGTTCGCGGACAAGTCGCGCGGTTTCATCGTCGGCGAGCGCGGGATGATCCTGCGCACGGACGACGCAGGCGTGCGTTGGAAGCAGCAGGAGAGCAAGGTCAAGCTCAACCTGTTCGCCGTCTCGGTCGCCACGCCGCTCGATGCGCTCATCGTCGGCGAACAGGGGCGTGTGATGCAGACCAAAGACGGCGGCGAGACATGGGATGCGCTGGCGAGCGCGACGAGCGTGCCGCTGTTCGCCGTCTCCTACCGGGGCGGCTCGGCTGCCTGGATCGCCGGGCGCGGCGGCGCGATCCTGCGGCGCACGGATTCCGTCGCCACCGTCAACATCCCCCGCCCGAAACTGCCGCCCGCCCTGCGCGGCAAGAAACCGACCGACGACGCCGACGATGCTCCCCCCACGTTCAACGAACGCGACATCCCTCGCGCTCTCCCCCCGAACAAGAAACGTCCGCCTTCAAGTTGACGCGCCGCTGCGCGCGGGCGTCGGAAGGCCGGAGGGCGCGAGGCATCTCGCCGTTGGCGGAAACATGCCCGCTTCTGCGATACTCTAGAGAGACACGGAAACCGCGGAGAGAGATCGAAACAAGAGATGATGTCCTGTCCAGTTTGCGCCCACGAAAATCCAGACGGCGTGCGGTTCTGCGTCAAGTGCGGCTGGCAACTGATCCAGACCACCGGCAGCGAAACCGTCGCGCTGTATCCGGCGCAAGCAGCGTCCGTGGATGCGCTGCACCCGAACGAAGCCCCGCCGACCAGTCAACTCCAATCGAAGTCCGACACGCAGGAATTTACCCCGCAGGATTTCCTCGTGCTCGTCGTTGACGACACGGTTGATAATCTCGTCATCATCAGTTTGCACCTGCAACAGTCAGGCTACCGCGTCGTCACTGCGACGGACGGCGAAGAGGCGATCAAGGTCGCCGCGCTCACGCACCCCGACCTGATCCTGATGGACATCAGCATGCCCGGCCTCGACGGCCTCGGCGCGACACGCAAGATTCGCGAGCACCCGACCCTGCGCCCCGTGCCCGTGATCGCCGTCACCGCCTTCACCACGGAAGGCTTCCAGCGCGCCGCCTACGACGCAGGGATGGAGGGTTATCTCACCAAGCCGATTGACTTCGAGCGTCTCAACGACCTCAT
>DATHAZ010000124.1:0-4062 GCA_035296445.1 Pyrinomonadaceae bacterium
CGCCGAGCCAGCCGGTGAACAGAGACAGCCCCACGCCGAGCATCGAGAGGACGAGGGCGACTGTCTCCGGCGCGTGGTTGGCCGTGTCGCGCCTGAGCCACCAACTCAGGCCGAAGAGGATGAGCACCACGTCGTTGCCGACGCCGTGAACCAGCCCGACGCGTTTGGCGCGCGTGCCCTTCGGGATCGCGAACCAATCAACAAAACCCGGAACGGCCGCGACGATACCGCCGATGACGCCCGCCGCGATCATCCAGTAAGCGGCGTTGGCGATCTGCCCGTTGTTCGTCAGGAGATAGATGATGTCGAAGATGGCGGCGGTCGCCAGGAGGCCGAGCGGGAAGACGATGAGGATCGGGTGCGCCCCGTGCCCCAGAATTTTGAACTTGCTTTCCATAGGGTTCTCCCTTTGCGTCTGACGGTCAAAAGATGAAGCGAGGCTCGCTTCACTTACAGGGGAAGCGCAAATCACGCGCATACTTCTTCGGGGGTTGAGCGGAGTCTAGCCGACCGGCAACTTCATCACAAGAGGGAGTTGTTTCCGAGAAGTAACATTGTCGTCAATAAAGAGTAGCTGTTAGCTGTTAGCTGTTGGCTGTTGGCTGTCAGCCGCAGGCGATTAGCTATTAATGGCCGGACGTGAAGCGGTATCGGCGGAAACGAAGATGCACTATACTAGCGCACGCTCAACCAATGCTGATTGCCGACAACTTAAAGCTAACAGCTAATCGCTAACAGCTAACAGCCATTTACTATGTCCATTCTCCAACGCATCCGCGCGCGCGCCGCCGCCGACCCGCAACGCATCGTTTTGCCGGAGGGCGAAGACCCGCGCACCATCGTCGCCGCGGCCATCTGCGCGCGCGAACGCCTCGCGCACATCACCGTGCTCGGCAACGAGGAGCGTGTTCGCGCCGCGCAGCGCGAGGCCGGGGTTGACCTCGGCGGCATGGTCGAGGTGATAGACCACACGCGCGCCGCCGACTTCAACAAGATGGCCGCCTTCTATCACGAACTACGCAAAGCCAAGGGCATGATGCCCGACGAGGCGCGCATCAGCGTGCGAGACCCGCTCTACTACGGCAACCTGTTGGTGCGGATGGGCGCGGCGGACGGCTCGGTCGCGGGCGCGACCAACACGACGGCGCATACCGTGCGCGCCGCGCTCCACTGCGTCGGCGTGCGCGCCGGGTTCAAACTCGTTTCGAGTTTCTTCGTGATGGCGCACCCCGATTCGCGATTCGGCGCGGACGGCGCGATGATCTACGCCGACTGCGGCGTCGTCATCGAACCTTCGGCGGCGGAACTCGCCGAGATCGCCATCGCCTCCGCCGACTCGTGCCGCGCGCTGCTCGAAGTCGAGCCGCGCGTGGCGATGCTCTCGTTTTCGACGAAGGGGAGCGCGAAGCACAAGTTGATTGACAAGGTGGTGGAGGCCATGCGCACGGTGCGCGCGCGCGCGCCCGAACTCGAAATAGACGGCGAGTTGCAGGCCGACGCCGCGCTCGTCCCTTCGGTCGGGGAGTCGAAAGCGCCGGGGTCTCAGGTCGCGGGGCGCGCCAACGTCCTCATCTTCCCCGATCTACAGGCGGGCAACATCGCTTACAAACTGACGGAGCGGCTCGCGGGCGCGACCGCCATCGGCCCCATCCTGCAAGGACTCGACAAGCCCTGCAACGATCTCTCGCGCGGCTGTAAGGCCGAAGACATCGCCGACGCCGTAGCCATCACGGCCGTGCAGGCGCAAAGCAGGAAAGGACAGGCATGAAAGATCGTCGAAAACTTTTCGCCCGCGCTGCCCGCAATTTCGACGCGGAAGTGGCCGCACACCACGCCTGCGTCGTCGCCGCCGGCCTCGCGCGCTGACATCACGCGCCTGTATTCGCGCCCCACTCTTTCGGCGGCGGGCAACGCGCGCCCCTCCCGACACGCATCGAACCAGAGCACTCGCCCGATCCCGGCAGTTGGAGTTCAACTTATGCACACAGGCCGCAGCTATTTTTGGCCGCTTTCCGTCCTTTTCCTGCTTTCCCTGACGACATACACGCACGCGCAGTCGGGGCGCATCGTCCCGAAGCCGACACCCGCCGACGATCAAATCCGCGTCTACACGGAAGAGGTACGCCTGCCCGTCTACGCGCGAGACGAGTTCGGGCGTTTCGACCCGACGCTTGAGTTGGACGACATCGTGGTGCTCGAAGACAACGTCAAGCAACAGGTGCGCAGCATCCGACGGATTCCGGCGAGCGTCGTGCTCGTGCTCGCCACGGGCGGCGAATTGAACCCGGCGCAACGCACGCGCACGACGCGCGAGGCCGCCCTCAGCCTCGTCTCACAGTTGCGCGCGGGCGACTCGGTCGCCGTCATGCAGTTCGACCGCCGGATACAACTGATCCAGCCGTGGACGACCGACCGCGACGCGGCCTCTCACACGTTGCGCACGAAACTCTGGAGCGGCAGCGGCGCGCGCCCCGCCGAAGCCTTGCAACAGGCGGCCGTGCTCTTCGAGGGGCAACCCGTCGGCAACCGTCACCTCGTCCTCGTCACGGACGGTGTGGAGACGCCGGGCGAGGGCGCGAGTCCGGCGCAGGTGACGCGTGTCCTGGAGGGCAATGCCTCGATTGGCGGTCGCGCGGCATACGCCGAAGCGGTCAAGCGCCTGATGGCCGCGCAGGTCTCCGTCCACGTCATCAGCTATTCGACGTTCGGATTCAAGGAGTCGAAAGAGAAGCAGAAAAACGCCCCGGCGGGCGCGCCGCCCGGCAGCGTCAAAGCCTCCGGCGTCGCGACCGCGGGCATTGACCCGACCATGCCTTCCACTATGAATCGAGGCGGCGCGGTCGGCCCTTCGACCGGCGCGGTCATCAACTTCGACCCGGCGATGCGGCGCATGCGCAAGGCTTACGAGCGCGCCATGAAGCGCGGCGAAGAGACCATGAAGACGCTCGCCGCCGACACGGGCGGCCGTCTCTGGATACCGCTCTCGACGGAAGACCTCGCGCTGCAAGGCAGCGAAGTGGCGCGCGAGATCGGCACGCAGTACGTCGTCACTTACACGCCGACGCGCCCGCTCGCCTCAAGCCCCGCGACGGAGACACGACGCGTCACGGTGCTCCCGCGCCGGGGCGGCCTGCAAGTGCGCACGCGCCGCGTCTACGTCGCCGCGGCGGCCTTGCAACAACCGCCGGAAGTAACGACGGAAACGAAATAACCTTTTCAAGCTGACCCCGGAGACGCAGAGAAGTCGCGGAGCAGGCACGGAGAGTTGAACATCATTCAACCTCTGCGCTCTCTCCGCGACTTCTCTCTGCGTGCGTCTCTGCGCTTAATCTTTTCGTTAGCGGCCAAGACGAAATGCGACCGGGCTATTTAACTTTCTTCCCCTGAACCTCGCGCCCGTTGCGCATGCGCGCCGTCACATGCGTCACCTGTCCCTTGTCGTCCTTGACGAAGGTGAAGTGAATGTTGGGAGCGACGGCGAAGAAGTGGTTGTCGGCCTGCGGCGTCAACTCGACTTTCGGCTGTCCCGGCGGCGCGCCCATCAGTTTCTCGCCCTCCTTCGCAATGTCGAGCAGGCCGAGTCCCGGCAGGTCGTACTGCCCCGTGTAAGCGTCCAGCGTGGCGGGGTCAACTTTCGTCGCCGGGGCCTCAAGGTTCTTGATGATCGCCACGGCGGCCGTGTTCTGCGGGTTGAGTTCCACGGCCTTCCGGTAATTTTGCAAAGCGAGTTCGCGCTCGCCCGCCAACAGATACGCTTCGCCGAGACTGTCGTAAGGGTTGGCCGCCTGCGGGTGTGCTTCCACGTTCAGTTTGAAAATCTCAATCGCATCTTTCGTCTTCTTCGCGCCGAGCAGTTGATAGCCGAGCGTGTTCAACTCGGCCTCGCCGAAATCATAAGTTGCCGCCTGCGTCGCCTTGAGTTCGCGGTATTGCTTGACGGCCGCCGCCACGTCGCCGCGCTCCGCGATGGTCTTCATCAACACTTCGGCGATAGACTGCTTCGGCATCTGGAAGGGTTGGTTGTAGAGAATGCTCGTGAGGTCGCGGCTGATGCGGTTGAGG
>DATHAZ010000125.1:0-10070 GCA_035296445.1 Pyrinomonadaceae bacterium
CGTTCTTATGTTTTACGGCCGCTTGCTGGAGGTGGAAGTAGTGTTGGCCGGGGTCGCTGCGGGCGCGTCGCCTCCGCCTCGCGGCGCGGTGTAGCCGGGGCGCGTGATGGCGATGCGCTTGTCGCGTTTGCCCGCGTCTTCGATGCGGACGTTTACCTTGCGGAACGTGCCGTCGCGCCGCTTGTTGGTCGGGCTGTAGCTGACGACGTACTGCGTGCGCAAATCGCGCGTGATCTCGTCGGCGATGCCGGGAAGTTCCGTGAGCGACGTGGGATAGAAGGCGCGTCCGCCCGTCTCGGTGGCGAGTTTGTTGAGCAGGCTGACGGCCTTATCCTTCGAGCTTTTGCGTATAAAGCCGCTCTCGGTGTCGAGTTCGTTGACGAAGCCGATGACATAAATCTGCACGTCGTTCTCGCGCAGAAACTCGAAGAGTTCCGCCTGCTTGTAGTAACTGCTGCGGTCTTCGCCGTCGGTGACGAGGATGAGCGCGCGGCGACGCTTGTCGCTTAAGGGATCGCCCTTTTTGTGTTTCCCGACGTGTTCGGCGGCGAGGTACACGGCGTCGAGCACGGCGGTCTGCCCGCCCTCCGTGTGCATCTTGTCCATCGCGTCAAACAGGTCGTCTTTGTTCGCGGTGAAGTCCTGTAGGATGGAGATTTCGTCGCTGCCGACGAAGCGTTGAAGAAACGTCTCATCGCCCGTTTTGTTCTGCTCGATGATGGTGCGCGTCGCGTCTATCACTTTCTCCAACTGCGTCTTCATCGAGCCGGAATTGTCCACGACGAGGCCGTAGCTGATCGGCACTTCGGCGCGCGTGAACGAGAATATCTGCTGCGGCACGCCGTCCTCGAACACCTTGAACTCCTCCTGCCTGACATCGTTGACCGGGCGATTGGCGCGGTCTATGACGCGCACGTTCAGGTTCACGAGGCTCGTGTCAACCTTCACGATCTCTTCGGGGTCAACTTCCTCGCCCGCTTCTGTCGCCGGGGTGGGCGAGGGATTCGCGGCGGGCGTCGGCGTCTGGCGCGGCTGCTGCGGCGTCTGCAATTGCGGGACGGGGGTCGGGGCGGGCGTCGGTCTGGGTTGCTGCGTCTGCTGCTGCTGCGTGCCGCCCACGCGGCGCGGGCGCGAGTCGTCGGCCGCCGTCGTCCTCTGGGCGTGCGTCGTCGAATCCGCGAAACTGAAGACGGCGAGCGCGGCGATGATGGCGAGCGTGAACAACAGGCTCACGCTTCCGTTGCTGCGGCGACTTCTTCTCAGTTCAACTTTGCGGTGTGTCATCCCCTCATCTCCTGCGACTAAAACTGGCCTTACAGCCCCCGCACACGGCGACAACAAGCCGAAGCGCCCGTCGAACGCGCCCGTCGGCCACTTCGGCTGGCTTTCGGCGGGCGCGGCACGCGGGCGCTTCTGTTTGTCAGCCAAAAATTGGCTTCGCGCGGCTGGGGCTTAAAAAGAACCGGACGGGCGCTGTTCGGGCGCGCCCACACCTTTAGAAGTGTCCGGCGGCGCGCGCGTTGCCAGTCGGCCGGTGAAAGGCCGGCCGGGCGCGCGGGTCTTCAGCGCGGTTGGGTGGTGGCGAAGTAGCCGTCTTTGGTGCGCACGAAGATGCGGGGCAGCCCGCGCGGCGGCGTGACTTTCACCTTGATCTTGTGCCACTTGCCGTTATTGACGAAGTTCTTCGGCTTGTAGCCGATGGAATACTGGTGGCGCAGTTCGATGGCGATGCGCTCGAAAATCTCGTTCATCTCGGCGGCGGTATCGGGGAAGAAGGCGCGCCCGCCGGAGACGCCGGCCAACTCGTCGAGGATGGCCTGACCGGCCACGCTGAATGAGGTCTGGTCGCCGCGGTCGGTGATGCCGATGGCGTAGATGAGCACGTCGGTCTCTTTCAGGACGCGGCGCAGTTCGCTGAAGGTGTAGCGCGAACTGTTGTCCTGACCGTCGCTGATGATGAGGAGCGCGCGCTTGGGATGTGCGCCGCGCGTCACCTTTTCGACGCCGAGATAACAGGCATCGTAGAGCGCGGTCTGCCCCTTGGTTTGCACGAAGGTCAGCTTGGTGAGCAGGGCATCGGCGTCTCGCGTTTTCTCCATCAGGACCTGCGAGCGCTGGTTGAAGCCGATCAGGAAATACTCGTCGCCGTTGTGGCTCGTCTCGATGAAATGTTTGAGCGCATCGCGCGCCTTGGCGATCTTATCCTTGCCCATCGAACCCGACACGTCGAAGATGACGCCGAGGCTGACGGGCGCGTCTTCGTCGGAGAAGAATGTGATCTCCTGCGGCTCTTTGTCGTCGAGGACGGTGAAAGCCTCTTTGGTCAGCCCAGTGACGAAGCGGCCGTACATGTCCGTCAGCGTGACGTTCAAGGTGATGAGATCGGAGTTGACGATGAGTTGTTCATCGCCGAACGTGGCCGCCGCTCCGCCGCCCGCGCCCGTGGCAGCGACCGATCCGGAGGGTACACCGGCAGGCGATGCGGCGGGGGATACGACGGGCGATGTGGCAGGCTGGGCGGTGATGCTGGTGCCGCCCGCGGGTTGTTCGGCTGCGGATTGAGTCGTGGTCTTCTGTTGTGCGAAGTTCGCGAAGGGCGCGACGAGCAACAGGCAGGCGATGACGTGCGAAGAGACGAGCGCGGAACTGAGTCCGGGATAGTGGCGCCGTACTCTCATTTGAGACCTCCAGTCGGCGGAGTTAGACGGGATCAACTCCTGCGAAGCAAAACCTTGTATGCCCTACGATTCCGAGATCGCACGGAAGCGATGCCTGAAGCCGTAAAAAAACTTTTGCGCGTGGCTCGAACAGTGAAGCGGGAGACTTCAAAAAGGGGTACGCTCGGCATTGTAGGACACGACGCGGCGCGCGCGCAAGAACTCCCTTATGTCGAAAGGTTAGTATTTTGATGTTGAACGACAAACACGCGCGAAAGAAAACGCCCGGCAGGGAGCATCCCGACGGGCGTCATTCTTCCGCGCGCTCGCCGATTCGGGTTCAAGGGGCTTTAGCGAGGAACACGTCCCACGCCCAGCGTGTGACTTTCGCCCCTTTGGCGTCGCTCAGTTTGGCGCGATAACGGAACCCATTGCCATACTCATCCACCCGTTTCGACTCCTTGTAAGCGAGCGAGACGGAGAGGATGCCCTGCGAGGCGAGCGTGTGCAACTCTCCCGCCTCTGACGCGCCGTTGTGATTCGTGTCCCGCCACAGCCGCAAGCGAGAGTAGATCGCGTCTCCGGCGTCAATCCTACCGTCGGAGTTGCCGCCGTTGTCCTCCCAATCATAGATGGCGAGGGCGAGGAAGCCGTTCCTCTGCGCACCTCCGGTCGGTGCTGGCTGCGGGGTGTAATTGCCGAACAACTCGCGCCCGTTCTCTATCGCGCCGTTGCCGTTACGGTCGAGGGCGAGCCAGGCGTCGTCCGTGCCTGCGTTCGTCCACGCCAGTTGTTCTGCGTTGCCGTCCGAGTTGAGGTCGAAAGAGACACCGTGCGAGGCGTCGGTGAGATGGAAGCCGTTGCCGGAAATGTCTAAAAGGATGGGCGAGGCGCAGGAGTTGGTCTCGGGATTCCAGACGCAAGTGCCGCCGCAGCCGCCGTCGTCAGGGGGCGTCTGGACGAGCGAGGCCGAAGGATCGAGTGAGGTGCGGGCGGCGGTGCGGCCGCAATCGCCGCCGCTGCCGGAGCAGCACATGCCGTTTCTGGGGTAGAAACCGTCGGGGCAACTGCCGTCGGCCCATTGCGGCGTGGTGCAGCCACCGGAGACGGGCGTCGGCGTCGGCGTGGCGGTCGGTGTCGGCGTGGGTGTCGATATTTCGCAACTATAATCTTCCTCGAAAATATGATTGAAAGAAAAATAGCTTGGCTGGCCCTTCGAACAGCTCGATACGGAACGCGTCTCTTGATGGAAGCGCGCTACATTCTGATTCACGTCGTACCATTGTTCTGTGTAGAACAGTGGATAACAGAGTTCGGAGCTATGATCCCGCTGATCGATACAGCCCGCACCTAACCCCTCCGAAGTAATGAAGTGTCGGCCCGTATTGGTTATAAGAATAAAGTCAGCGAATTTTTTAAAGTAATCATTGTATTGGTCTCCTGAAGCAAAACAATTTCTGTAACGCTCGGTGTAAGTTTTGCCAGCGGCGCACGCCGCCAATACAGCGATTGTCAGACAGGGCGTGCCCAGTATTAGCAAGAGGAAAGTGAGTAGGCGATGTTTCTTCTTCATGTTCTTCTCCTCCTTAATAGAGCGAACGTACTGTTACTGCTCCTTGCCGGGTTCTTTCCCCTGACGCATCCTTTCGAGTTTCTCGCGCCGAAATTCCTGCATTCGGCTCACGTCTTTTGGGGAACCTTTAGCTTCTTCACCTTCAAATGTTGCCGCGCTCAGGATGAGCGGCGTGTCGTCCTTGATGTTGTCTGTAGGCATTCTGCCAACATGCTGTCCGCCTACCGGAATCAAGATTGTGCCTGGATCAGCATCAGTCGTGAGGGATGTGCCGGCGGCGCGCACGACCACTGAGAGCACCGCTTTATCCGTGTTGTTGTAGATGTCATACGCGGTCGCTTCATCGCCGTCCTCGAACCTGACGTTTGCGATCACCAACCCTTCCACCTCGCTCTTTACCGTTGGCGGCAAGATGCGCGGCCCTTTGCGGTTCGTCAGCTTCTGCTGCTCAGCGACGGTGGGTCTTACTGCGAGCATGTAGCCGGTGGCGACGAGCGCGGCCAATACCGCGAACGCTATAAAGGATCGCTTATAAGACATTTTGTTTCTCCTGAAATGAGTCTTTAGGTTTAAAGGTTCCCGCTTCGAGGGCCGACCAGACCAGTGTTTCAATTGTTTCGGGACGTGAGGTTGAACGAATCGGTGAGCGATTCGTCAACGGGAGCGCGACACGGGACAAGCATGATCTATACGCCCGCCGCGTCGGGCTGTCAAGAAACATATCGGGCGGCCGGGAACGCGATCTTGCAACTTTATTAGCAAACGGGCGTGTAAACGGTCGCACGGGTCGCACCTGCGGGACGTGTGAGATCGGGGCGCGGGGCATGTTATACTCGTCACCCCGTTTAGCTGTTGATTTCGCCAGCCGTGGAATCAACGCACCAATAATAAACCGATGGCCGAATTTATTTGTCGTTTGGGTACGCCTGCGGGCGAGGTGGTGACGCGCACGATTGACGCCGTCGGCGTGGCCGAGGCGCGCGTGCGTCTGGAGAGCGAGGGCTTCCGCGTCTTTAGCGTGACGCCGCCGAAGGCGCGCGGCATCGCCGCTCTGACGCGCGGCGGCAAGGGCGGCACGACGCCCCGCATCAAGGCGGGCGACTTTCTCCTGTTCAACCAGCAACTCGCCGCGCTCCTGCGCGCGGGCATTCCGATTTTGCAGTCCATCGCCATGCTGCGCCGTCGCGCGTCGAGTTCGCGCCTGCGCGGCATGCTCGGCGACGTGGAGGAAAAGATTCGCGGCGGCATGGCGCTCTCTTCGGCTTTCGCCGAACAGGGGTCGGTCTTCCCCAGGATTTACACCGCGTCCATTTTGGCGGGCGAGCGTTCGGGCGCGCTCGACGAAGTTCTGAACCGCTACAACGCCTACATGCGGCGCGGCGTGGAAATCAGGCGCAAGATTCGCGGCGCGCTCGCCTACCCGCTCTTTCTGCTCATCGCCTCGTTCGGCATGGTCACGTTTTTGACGACCTACGTCGTGCCGCGCATGGCACGCCTGTTCGAGGGCTTCGGGCGCAACTTGCCCGCAATCACGCTCGTCGTCGTGAGCATCTCGAACTGGATGGCGGCCAACATCTGGTGGTTCGCCCCGCTCGTCCTGATCAGCGCGGTCGCGTTCTGGTTCTGGTCGAAGACGCCGCACGGCCGTCTGGCGATTGATCGTTTCGTACTCAAACTCCCGATTGCCGGCAATCTCGTCATCCAACTCTCGGTCGCGCAGGTGACGCGTTCGCTCTCGACTCTGCTCGCGGGCGGCATCACGCTCGTAGACTCCTGGGAGATCGCGTCCGAGGCGATCACGAACAAGGAACTGCGCGCGCGCTCGACCCGCATCCTGCCCATGATCCGTGAGGGGCGTTCGTTCACGGAGAGTTTGGAGAGCGCGAATTGGATACCGGAATTGGGGCTGGACATGATCGGCGTGGGCGAGCGTTCCGGCAGTTTGCGCGAGATGCTGGACGAGGTGGCGAGCTTCTACGACGCCGAATCGGAGGTCAGGCTTGAGCAGTTGACGACCGTGCTCGAACCTGCGATTCTGCTCGTGATGGGCGGGGTCGTCATCACGATTTTGCTGGCGATTTACCTCCCGATCATCCAATCCATCTCAAACGTCTCAGGAGGGCCAAACGCCCGTTGACGCGGGCAATCCCCCGGCCCCTTTCTCGCATCAGAAACAGGATACGAAGTTTGGCAGCGGAAGAATTTTCAAGCGCAATGGACACCACTCTCGATCAAACCCTCGTGCGCGAAGAAGGCGAGACCACGCTCGTCCACGCCGAAGGCGAGGAGGGCGCGAACCAGAAGGCGCGCGGCGACGCGTTAAACGCCGCACAGGCTGCCGCAGCCGCGCTGTCGCTTCCGCCCGAAGTGCGCGCCGCGCAGGAACTCGCGCGCCGCTACCGCCTGCCTTACATAGACCTGCTCCCGCCCGAAGGCGATTCGCCCATTGATTACGCGCTGCTCGGCGAGATTCCCGTAGACCTCATGCTGCGCCACCAGTTCGTCCCGCTCAGGCGCGAGGGGCGTCGCTTTCACGTGGCGATGGCCGACCCGTCAGACCTCGAACGCCTCGACGAACTTGCGCAAGCGCTGCGCGCGCGCATCGTGCCGCACGTCGCCACCGCCGGGGCGATTGACGTGGTGTTAAAGAAGGGCGACGCCACGCAGCGCGTGCTGCAAGAGGCCACTTCTAATTTCCGCATCTCGCTCGTCAAGGAAACCGAGCACGGCGACGAAGTTTTAGACCTCGACCGTTTGGCGACCGACAGCGACATGTCGCCGATCATCAAGCTGGTAGACACCATCGTCTTCAACGCGATGGAGTCGCGCGCCTCCGACATTCACATCGAAACGCGCGACACGGAGGTGCAGGTCAAGTATCGAATTGACGGCGCGCTCTACGCGAAAGTTGACCCGATTGACCTCGCCTATCACCAGACGCTGATCTCGCGCATCAAGGTCATGTCGGAACTCGACATCGCCGAGCGGCGCGTGCCGCAGGACGGCCGCTTCCGCGTCCGTTACAAGGGGCGCACCGTTGACTTCCGCGTCTCGATCATGCCGACCGTCCACGGCGAAGACGCCGTGATTCGTATTCTCGACAAGGAGCAGATCAACGAGGAGTTCAAGGATTTGCGCCTCGACGTGGTCGGCTTCGATGCCAACGACCTGCGCAACTTCCGCCGCTACATCGCAGAGCCTTACGGCATGGTGCTCGTCACCGGCCCGACGGGTTCGGGCAAGACGACGACGCTCTACGCCGCGCTGAACGAGATCAGGAACGAAGAAGACAAGATCATCACGATTGAAGACCCGGTCGAATACCAGTTGCACGGCATCACGCAGATTCCCGTCAACGAGAAGAAGGGTTTGACGTTTGCGCGCGGCCTGCGCTCCATCCTGCGCCACGACCCGGACAAGATCATGGTCGGCGAAATCCGCGACAACGAGACGGCGCAGATCGCCATCCAGTCCGCGCTGACCGGCCACCTCGTTTTCACCACCGTCCATGCCAACAACGTCATTGACGTGATCGGGCGTTTCCTGAACATGGGCGTCGAGCCGTATAATTTCGTCTCGTCTCTCAACTGCGTGCTCGCCCAACGCCTGATCCGCATGCTCTGCGACGTGTGCAAGCGGCCGTATCACGCGACGGACGACGAGTTGATCGAGTCAGGTTTGAAGCCCGACGAATACCGCGGACGCCAGTTCTACATGAGCGTCGGCTGCGACGCCTGCAACCATACGGGCTACCGCGGACGCACCGCCATCCACGAATTGCTCAACCTCTCGGACAACATCCGCGAGATGATCATCGAACGCCGCCCCGGTTCGGAAGTGCGCCGCGCCGCCGAGCAGGAGGGACTTGCTTCTCTGCGCGAGTCCGCGCTCAAGAAAGTTTTATCCGGCGTCTCCACGCTGCATGAGATTAACCGCGCCACCTTCGTCGAGGAGGTCGTGCTGAACGGGAACGGCGCGAGCGGAGACGAGGCCGGGGCAGCGGTAAGCAGCAAGCAGCAAGAAAGCGTCTAAAACCGCCCCGTCGCTCACTTCCGAGCCTTTTGGGAACAGTCTTTCGCGCCCGGCGTGTAAATGCTTGCAGGTGGTCAGTCTCGCCCGGTCACGCGGGCTGTCGCAAAACTCATAACCGAACGCAGAATTATTTTTTGAGGATCGAAATGAAATTAACAGTTAGTGTGCGTGCCTACGCTTCGCTCGTCCTGATTTTGTGTCTGCTGGCCGCCCCCGCGGCGGTGTTGGCGAAGAAAGGCGAGAAGAATTACAAGCGCGGGCTGGAACAGGAGCGGGCGATGCAGTGGGAGCGCGCGGCGCAGGAGTTTGCGCTCGCCGTCGCCGCCAACCCCTCCGACATCGAGTACCAGCTTCATTACCGCCGCGCCATCTTCAATGCCTCGCAGCGGTTCATGGAGCAGGGGCGCACGCTCGCCGAGCAGGGCGACTTCACGGGCGCGTATAACGCTTACCGTCAGGCCGTCGGCTACGATCCGATCAACGAACTCGCCGTCTCCGAGATGGAGCGCATGCTGCGCCTCCAACGCGAGAAGGAAGGGCGCGACCCGGCGGGCACGAACGGCAACGGCGCGGATCGGCTGAACGGCACGCCCTCGACCGGCTCGGGCATAGTCCCGGCGACCTACAACGGCGCGCAACTGCCGCAGCAACGCCCTTCGCAAGACCCGTCGCTCGCTTTGCCGCCGACGCGCTCCGAGCAACTGCGCGTTATCAACTACAACGGCGACCTCGAAGGCTTCATACGCAAACTCGGCGACGAACTCAACCTCAACGTCCTCTTCGACCGCGACTTTCCGAAAGGCCGCACCGTCAACGTCAACCTCAAGGAAGTGACCACGGCGCGCGCGCTCGATCACATCTTCCTCTCGCAAAACCTCTTCTTCCAGAAACTCGACCGGCGCACGATCATCGTCGCCGACCAGTCGAAGCGCGGGCAGTACCAGCAACTCGTCCTGCGCACGTTCTACCTGTCGAACATTGATCCGAACGACGCGCGCTCGCTGATTCAAGCCAGCCTGCCGCCGACCGCCGGGCGGCAGCCGCAGGTGACGCCGAACAAGGCCACCAACTCCATCACCGTGCGCGACACGCCGGAGAACATCCGCCTCATCGCCGAACTGCTGCAAGCCATTGACAAGGATCGCGCCGAGGTCGTGATGGACGTGAACATCTACGAGGTCTCGCGCTCGAATTTGTTGCAACTCGGCAACCAGCTCGGCACCGACGCCGCGCTCGGCAACCTCGGCGGATTGCTGCCGACCTCTTTCCTCTTCGGCGGCGGCAAGGAGCGTTTCGGGACGACTACGACCACGACGACCGGCGGGACGACCGGCAAAGACCCCGGCAAGGGCGGCACCATCGTCAACACGGCGGCGGCTGCCATCGGCGGCGCGTTCCTGTTTCCCGCCTCGACCATCACCGCATTTCAGGCGAAGGACAACACGCGCCTGCTCGCCGCCACGCAGGTGCATGCCTTCGACAGCGAACAGTCCACCACGCGCATCGGCCAGAAAGTTCCGGTGCAGACGGCTCAGGTCTCACCCTTCGGCTCTACCCTCGGCGGCACAGCGGGCGCGGGGCAGCAGACGGGCGTTAGCCCGGGTCTCTTCGGCGGCACGGGCTACCCGGTCATCCAGTATCAGGACACGGGTTTGATACTGAAGTTTACGCCGCAGGTCTTCCCGAATCTGGACGTGCAGGTGAAGATGGAGATCGAGTCGAACGACGTGATCGGCGGCGCGTCGAACCTGACGCCGACCTTCAGCCAGCGCAACGTCTCCGGCATGGCGCGCATCCCGAACAACCGC
>DATHAZ010000126.1:0-13257 GCA_035296445.1 Pyrinomonadaceae bacterium
GCGGCGTCAGGATGTTTTCGCGGACGAGTATTTCGCCTAATTTAGCTGACATTTCTTGACGGTTTCCACCGGAATCGAACGCTGCTAGGGAAGAACTTGCGTTGGGGCAGGCACTTACAGGTTATTCGGACAAGGGAGAAGCACGCGATGCGCGTGTGTTTTGTCTTAAGGCAACGATGATAAACATCGTTGGCAAAATCATGTTACCGGACATCCCGCGTGGCTGTCAAGATGAATATGCGGCGACAGGGCGCGCGGCTCGCGCGAGAGGGAAAAGACCTGTCTTTACAGCGATTTCCAGTCAAGTGCCGGTGGTGACGGGTAGTGTCAATCTGAATACGTGCGTGTGGGCGGGGGGTGATGAAAGTGTTAAACGCGAAAAGGCGACGCCGGTTTAAGCGTCGCCTTTTCGCGTCTGGTAGTTAAAATGAAACTAGGTCTTGCGTCGTCTGGTCGTCGTGGTCGCCTTGTCGGCCGGTTTGGGCTTGAGGGCTTCGTTGAGTCCGGCGACGGCCTCTTCGGCCATCTGCTTGCGCGGGTCGGTCGCGGCCGCTTTGCTGGCGAACTGCTGGAGCATGTCGCGCCCCTCGGCGGTCTTCGCGCCGGTCGGGTCGGAAGCCAGTGCGAGACCGAGACCATAGATGGCGTCGAGGTTGTTCGGGTTGGCGGCCAGAATCGCCTTGTAAGCGGCGATGGACTCGTCAACGCGCCCGCCGAAAAAGAGAGCGTCGCCCAGAGCCGACTCCGCTTTGGTCTTTTTCGCCGTGTCGCTTTCGGCGGCAATGTACTCCTGAAACGCCTTGATGCCCGCCGGGGTGTCAACCTGCGCGTTGGTTTGCAGCGCGACGCGATAAGCCTCCGCGCGCTGGAACAGGTAGTCTAAATCGTCGTTCTTCGCCGCGCCGGGCGCGTCGGCGGAGACGCGATCCCCCTGCGGGGTGCGGAAGGTGGCGATGGCTTTCTCCGCCGTCTCGGTGGCGAGTTTTAAGTCGGCGCGCGCGGCGTCTTTGCCCGCCTGATCCTTGGTCTTGGCGGCGGCGTTGTACTTGTCCACGGCGCGCATGCGCAGTGCGATGGATTTATTGAGATAGACGACGGCCTCGTTCGGGTCGATCCCGATGGCCTGATCGTAGAGCGTGAGCGCCTCGTCGTACTTCTTGGCGTTGAACGCTTCGTTGGCCGCCTTGAAGACGACGGGCAACTTGGCGTTGCGCTCCTGCGTCTTCGCGTTCCTGGCCGCGATCTCGGCGACTTCCTTATCGTACTCGGCCTGCTTCTTCTTGGCCTCTTCGGCGCTCATCGTAGCTTCGCCGCTGGCCTTCGCCGTACTCCCCGCCGCGTTCCCCTTCGGCGCGCCCGCGCCGCCGGCGCTCATGGCTTTAACCTCGGCGAGCGTCAGTGCCTTGCCGTCGCCGGGGTTGAGGGTGAAATTGTTTTCCGACTGCCGGTTCAAATTGATGTTCGCGATGTAGGTAGGCGACGCGCCCGGCGCGCTGACGAGGAGCGTATAAGTCCCGGCCGGGGGGATTCCGGCGTAGGTGTATTCGCCCCTCTTATTCGTCTTTGTTTTTAAGGTTTGTTTAATATCGGTGCGGTGAATCTCCACCACGGCATCGGCGACCGGAACTTCCGTGCCATCGGCCTGTTTGAGCGTAACTTTGCCCGTGGCCGTGGCGGTGAACTGCGCCGCGGCGTTAACGGCGAAGGTTGCGACGAGCAACGCGGCGACGAAAAAGTGTGTGAACTTCGGGATACGCATTTTGGGCTTCTCCTGTAAATGATTCTTGCGGGGAGTTTAATTTTAAACGGGGGTTCAATCAAGTCTTCAGCCGCCGTTTAAGATGCGCGCGGCGGCCGTCCGGTTGTCATTTCCATCCTGCTAATACCAGATCGGGGACGGATAAATCAAGCGTAAAGAATCGGATCGGCCACGCCCGCCTCGCGGAAGGCGCGCAGGCGCAGGGCGCACGAATCACAACGCCCGCAGGCTCTCTCCTCCGCCTGATAGCACGACCATGTGAGCGCGAGCGGCGCGCCGAGTTCGATCCCCCGCCGGATGATCTCCGACTTACGCAGGTGGATGACGGGCGTCCTGATCTCCACGCGCGTCTCGGGGCGCGTCCCGTTGTCAATGGCGCGTTGGAAGGCCGCGTAAAACTCAGGACGGCAATCCGGGTAGCCCGATGAATCTTCCTCGACCGCGCCGATGTAGATGGCGCGCGCGCCCGTCACTTCCGCCCAACTCGTCGCGATGGAGAGCAGGTGCGCATTGCGAAAAGGCACGTAGCTCGTCGGTATCGCGCGCGCGTCCAAGTCGGCGGACGAGACCGGAATCCGCGCGTCCGTCAGAGACGAGCCGCCGATCCGCGCCAGATAATCAATCGAGGCGACGAGCCGGCGCGTGACGCCGTAGTGATCCGCCAGTTCCTCAAAGGCGCGCTGCTCGCGCGCCTCTGTCCGCTGCCCGTATGAGACGTGCAGGAAAGCCAACTCCTCATGCTCCGTGGCTGCGACGGCCGCCGTCACGCAGGAATCCATCCCGCCCGACACAAGGCACACGGCCAAGTCCGCGCCCGCCTCAACCTCCTCAGACTCGTCCGGCGCTTCCGTCAACGCTCTTTCGTCGTATCCGCCCATAATGTAATTGATTCATTGATCCATTGATTCATTGATTCAATGGATCAATGAATCAATTCTTACGCTAGACTCCGTGAACGTCCGCTCCCCAGATCATTTTGTGTAGTTGCATTTGCATGCGCACTTTGCCGAGGCCGCTCGACGCGACGAGATCGGCCAATGATTGCAGGTCGGTTTGACCCCAGACGGGCGAGACGAGGATGGCGTGCGCGCGGCGTTCGAGATCGTAGCGCGCGATCACGTCGCGCGCGTAGTCCCAGTCGGCCGAATCTGCGACGACGAATTTGATCTCGTCGCGGTCGGGTCGCAGGCGTTCGAGGTTCGTCCAGTGGTTGCGTTCGGCTTCGCCCGACGCCGGGCATTTCACGTCGAGGATTAGTTTGGCGCGCGGGTCAACCTGTTCGGTCGAGACGTAGCCGCCCGTTTCGATGAGCACCTCGAAATTCTCGTCGCAGAGGCGCGTGACGAGCGTGAAGGCTTCGCGCTGCGCGAGCGGTTCGCCGCCCGTCACTTCGACGAGTCGGCAGTCGAGCGCGCGCACCTGTGCCAGCACGTCTTCGAGCGACATGCGCTCGCCGCCCGTGAACGTGTATTCGCTGTCGCACCACACGCAGCGCATCGGGCAGCCCGTCAGGCGCACGAACGCACATGGCCGCCCGGCGTGCGTTGACTCGCCTTGAATGGAGCGAAAAATTTCCGTGATGCGAAGCATGGAGATGGAAAAGCTGCCAGTTGTCCTTAGTCGGTTGTCCGTTGTGCTTTGTCCGTGGTCAGTTGTTCAAGTCAATTTACAGCAGCTTATGCGGCGGGCACAAACAACTGACCACGGACTAAGGACAACTGACTGCTCTTTTATTGTGTTAGCATACGCGCTCGGTAGGCTGAGCATCAAACCCAAGCGATGAGCCGGAAGGCGACAGTAACGGCGACCACGGAACGACTTTTGCGCGAGGGCACGGCGCGCCTGTTGGCGCGCGCGGCGGAGGTTCGTGCGCTCGACGTGGCCGCGCTCCTGCCGCGCGTGGGCGGGGTGTTGGAGAAGTATTTGCTGCGCCACAGGCCGGAGGCTTCGGCCACCGAGATCGCAGGTTTTCTCGACGCCCTGCGCGCCGACGATCTCTGCCTGGTCGTGGCGTGCGAGCGCGGCGACGATGCGGCGTGGTCTGATTTGATGGAGCAGTTTCGTGCGACCGTGTTGTCGGCGGCGCGCGGCGCGTCGGCGAACGAGACGGCGGCAGAGGAGTTGGCGCAGTCCGTGTGGGCTGACCTGTACGGCCTGCGCGCGCGCGCCGACGGCAGCGCGTCGGGCAAGCTGGCTTATTATTCCGGTTGCGGGTCGCTCGGCGGTTGGTTGCGCGCCGTCGTCGGCCAACTCGCCGTTGACAGACATCGCAAGTCGGCGCGGCTCGTGCAGACGGAAGAGGCCGCGGACTTCGACCGCCTCGCGCAGGAGCCGCACGAAGAGACGGACAACTTCACCGTCGCCGCCGCGCTCGACCCCGAACACGCGCTCGCCGGTCGCGAGACGGCCGCCGCGCTCGAACGCGCGCTTGCGCATGCGCTCGCCGGACTCGACCCGGAAGATCGCCTCCTGATCAAACTCTACTACTTCGACGACCTGCGTCTGCGCGAAGCGGGCGCGGTGCTCGGCGTACACGAGGCGACCGCCAGCCGTCGCCTGACGCGCCTGCACGGTGAGGTGCGAAAGCGCGTCGAGGCATTTCTCATCGCCGAGCACGGCTGGACGAAACACGAGGCGGCGCGCACGCTCGCCGACGCCGCCACGCATCTCGACACAGACCTGCGCCGCATGCTCGCCGGGGCGGAAACTCCCGCGGCGAGTGAACGGCGAGAGGAGCTTTACGAATGAAGCGCGCGCAAGCGACGCATGCCGAAGCGGACGCAAGATCGAGGCGCGCGGCGCGTTCTGTCAATGGCCTGAAGTTGGATAGAGTTCGACCGGAAATTTAATGAAAGCAGAGTTCGACAAAGAGATAGATTCGCTGCTACGGCGCGAGAGCGCGCTGCGTGGGCGTGCCGCATCCGGCGAAACGGCCGCGCGCGCCGACGGCGGCGTGCCTGCGGGCGCGCACCTCGACGCGGACGAACAGAGCGCGTATGCCGAGAACGCTCTGCCCGCCCCGGCGCGCGCCTATTACACCGCGCATCTGACGGACTGCGACGACTGCCGCCGCGGCGTGACGCGACTCGCGCTCGCCGCGGGCATGCCGGCGCAGTTGGAGGCGCGTGAGACTGCGGCGGGGCAGATGGTTTCGCCGGGCATAACGTGGCGCGAACGATTCGGCGCATTGCTTGCGCCGCGCGCGTGGCGTTACGTCGTGCCCGCGCTTGCGTTGCTGCTCGTCAGCGCGGTCTCGCTCATCGTGTTGACGCGCAGGGCACAGAGAGAAGGCGGCGAAACTTCTATCGCACAGAGAAACCCGGCGAACACGCAGAGGGCGCAGACGGCGCAGCAACCCGAAACGCATCACGCGCCGCAGAACGGCAACGCCGTGTCCGCCGACGCGCCCGGCGTCGGGAGTGTCTCACCGGATACGAACGCGCCTCAGGGGAGAGAAGAGGTCGCCGCGAACAACCCGCCGGGGGAATCCACGCAGCCGTCAACGGTCGCGCCTCTCAACGACGCAGCCGCGCCACCCCCGCCCGCGCCGGCAACCGGCAGCGGCGTTGGTGCGCGCGCCGTCTCAGAGTTGCCGACGCTCGCGGCGACGCCCGCGCCCGTCGCCGATGAGGTGACGATCACGTCCGATCCGGTGATGATTACGTCGAATCAGGAGGCGAAAGTCAAAAGCGGCGAATCCGCCCCCGAGTTGCAGAAGCTCGAACAGAAACCGGGCAACTTTGAAAACCGCCAGTATGAAAACCGCCCGCGCGAGCAGGTCAGCGGCCCGCGTCGCAACGAACGGGCGCGCAACACCGGGCGCGACGATTCACGCGACCGCGCCGACAACAGAGACGGAAACGTCGCGGCGGCGACTGCCGCGCCCGCGCCGCCCGCAGCCGCAACCGCGAAACGCTCGCGCCAGCGCGAGGCGGAGCGCGACAGGGATGAAAATCTTCCGGCGGAAGATTCCGAGAGGGGCGCGGCCATGCGCGCGGGGTCGGTCGCCGAGACGCGCACCGTCGCCGGGAGAAAATTCCGCCGTCAGGGCAGTGCATGGGTTGATACGGCGTACAACGCGGGACAGTCCTACACGGTCGTCAGGCGCAACTCCGAACAGTTCCGCGCCCTCGTCGCGGACGAGCCGGAACTGCGCCGTGTCGCCGGCACGCTCGGCGGCGAAGTCACCGTTGTCTGGAAAGGCCGCGCCTACCGCATCCGCTAGACAGAAAATGGTGAATAGTAAATGGTGAATGGATCGGAGTTGTCCTGATCCATTCACCATTTACTATTCACCATTCACCAATTACTATCCTTCCACCGTTCATAACCGCCCGATAGAGGTCTTCGATGATCTTCCGCAGTCACTATCCCGACATTGAGATTCCTCCGACGCCGTTGACGCCATTCGTGCTGGCGCGTGCGCGCGAGCGCGGCGACAAACCCGCGTTGATTGATGCCGTGAGCGGGCGCGTGATCACCTACCGGCAACTCGACGAGGCGGTGCGACGCGTCGCCGCCGGACTCGTCGCGCGCGGGCTTCGCAAAGGCGACGTGTTCGCCATCTACAGCCCGAACACGCCTGAGTATGCCATCGCCTTTCACGCCGTCTCGCTCGCCGGCGGCACGCTGACGACGCTCAACCCCGTCTACACCGCAGAGGAGGCCGCGCACCAACTCGGTGACGCGCGCGCGAAATATTTGCTCACCACGCCCGCGCTGCTCGACAAGGCGAAGGCGGCGGCCGCGCATGCGAGCGTCGAAGAAGTTTTCGTCTTCGGCGAGTGCGAGGGCGCGACGCCGTTCGCCGCGCTCTATGCAAAAGAATCGGCAGACGGGTTGACGAGCGAGCGGACGGACGACGGGGAAGAATGGCCGCGGGTCGAAATTGATCCGGGCGAAGATGTGGTCGTGCTGCCGTATTCGAGCGGGACGACGGGGCTGCCGAAGGGCGTCATGCTGACGCACCGCAATTTGGTCGCGAACACCTTGCAAGTGCAGGCGTGCGAGTTGATCAAAGAGTCGGACACGCTCGTCTGCGTGCTGCCGCTGTTTCACATCTACGGGATGGTCGTCATCATGAACGTCGGCCTCTACGAGGGCGCGCGGATAGTCGTCATGCCGCGCTTCGAACTGGAGACGTTTCTCGGAGTCTTGCAGGACTACGGCGTGACGCTCGCCCACATCGTGCCGCCGATTATGCTCGCGCTCGCGCAGCACCCTTCCGTGGACAACTACGATCTGTCGAAACTGCGGACGCTCTTTTCCGGCGCGGCTCCTTTGAGCGAACAACTCGCGCGGGCGGCGAGCGAGCGTCTCGGCTGCGACATCAAGCAGGGCTACGGCATGACGGAGACCAGCCCGACCATCCATCTCACCCCCGCCCGCCCCGACCGTTCGAAATACGGTTCAATCGGGCAGTGCGTGCCGAACACCGAATGCAAGATCGCGGACGTGGAGACGGGCGAGCCTTTGGGGTGCGGAAGCGAGGGCGAGATTTGCATGCGCGGGCCGCAGATGATGAAGGGCTACCTCAACCGCCCCGAAGCCACCGCCGCAACGATTGACCCCGACGGCTGGCTGCACACAGGCGACATCGGCTATGGCGACGGGAGAGGCTATTTCTTCATCGTGGATCGCCTGAAGGAGTTGATCAAATATAAGGGCATGCAGGTAGCCCCGGCGGAACTCGAAGCCCTGCTGTTGGCGCACCCGTCGGTGGCCGACGCGGCGGTCGTGCCCGTCGCCGATGAAGAAGCGGGCGAATTGCCGAAAGCGTTCGTCGTGCGCAGGGCGGGCGCGGAAGGCATCGCCGCTGAAGAATTGATGGCCTTCGTCGCCGCGCGCGTCGCGCCCTACAAGAAGATACGCCGCCTGGAATTTATCGAGCAGATTCCGAAGTCCGCCTCCGGCAAAATCCTGCGTCGCCTGCTCGTCGAACGCGAACGCGCGAAGTAACGATGCGTCGCCGCTCTCTCGTTCGCCCCTCTTCTTTGCGCCTTTGCGTGAGTTTATTCTGTAGTTGACGTTAAATCTCACGCAAAGGCGCAAAGGCGCAAAGGGAAGACGCGGGGTTAAGTTTTGAAATAAACTCGAATCTCGAACACCGAAGCACAAACGTACCGGGGACAAACTATCTCATGTCGAAAAACTCAAATCGCGCGCGCAGCGCGTGCGCTTCACTGGCCGCCGTCACTCTCATCACGGCTTTCGTCCTCTCGCCCGCCGCCGAAGCGCAGCGCAGAGGCAGAGCGCGCCGCCGCGCGGACGCTTCCGTCGCATCAACCGCCGGCGCGGCGCGCCGCGACCCGGACGTTGCGCGCATCATCGCCGAGATCGATCCGCGCAACATCGAGCGCACGGTCAGAAAGCTCGTCTCCTTCGGCACGCGCAACACGCTCTCGGCGCAGGACGATCCCGCGCGCGGCATCGGCGCGGCGCGCGACTGGCTCAAGAGCGAGTTCGACGAAATCGCGCGGGGCGCGGGCGGGCGTTTGAGCGTCGAGTTGCAATCTTACACGCAGGAAGCGAACCCGCCCCCGCGTGGCCGCATCCCGCAGCCGACCGTCATCACAAACGTCGTCGCCACGCTGCGCGGAACAGAACCCGCTTCCGCCGCGCGCATGTATGTGGTCAGCGGCCACTACGATTCGATGTGTACCAGCCCGACCGATGCCGTCTGCGACGCGCCGGGCGCGAACGACGATGCATCGGGCGTCGCCGCCGTTGTCGAGATGACGCGTGTCATGTCGCGCCGCCGGTTCGAGGCGACCATCGTGTTCATGGCCGTCGCGGGCGAAGAACAGGGTTTGCTCGGCGCGACCTATTACGCGGAGCAGGCAAAGCGGAACAACCTGAACATCGAGGCGATGTTCACGAACGACATCGTGGGCAACACGCTCGGCGGGAACGGCGTGCGCGACAGGGGCGGCGTGCGCGTCTTCTCCGAAGGCGTGCCGTCGAACGAGACGCCTGAAGAGGCGAACGTGCGGCGCAGCACGGGCGGCGAGAACGATTCCTCTTCGCGCCAGCTTGCGCGCTTCATCAAAGAGACGGCCGCAACTTATCTGCCGCGCTTCGACGTGCGGCTCGTCTACCGGCGCGACCGCTACCAGCGTGGCGGCGATCACATCCCGTTTCTCGAACGCGGCTTCGCGGCCGTTCGCTTCACCGAGCCGAACGAGGATTACACGCACCAGCACCAGAACGTGCGCACGGAAAACGGCGTCCGCTACGGCGACCTTCCAGAGTTCGTTGACTACGGCTACATCGCGCAGGTCGCGCGCGTCAACGCCGCCGCGCTCTCAACGCTCGCACGCGCGCCCGCGCGCCCGAAGGGCGTCGGCCTCGTCACGCGCCGACTCACGAACGACACAGACCTCCAATGGACGGCCAACACCGAAGCCGACCTCGCCGGCTACGAGATCGTCTGGCGCGAAACGTCTTCGCCCGTCTGGACGAACTCGCGCGCCGCGGGCAACGTCACGACTTACACGGTCAGGGGGATGTCGAAAGACAACTACTTTTTCGGCGTGCGCGCCGTGGACAGGCAGGGCAATCGCAGCCCGGTCAGCGTGCCGCGTCCCGTGCGCTGAACCCCGGGTTCGACACGGAAGCATGGAGAAGGCGCAAGGGGGCGCGGGGCAGGGCAAATTGAGATTTCAAATTTGAGTCTCAAATAGGTTTTTCCTGCGCGTCTTCTCCGCGCTCTCCGCGTCCCTCCTGTCAATTCTTCCGACCCCTCCACATTGTTCAACCTTTTAACCCCCCGGCGCGTCTAAACAGACGGATATATCTCAAAGTCGAAAAAAAACTCTCCCACTCAAAAGGTATTCAGGCAAACATTTAATCTCGCAAAGGTTCGCTCGTGGGAAATTTTATGAATAAGTCTCTCGACCCTGTCGCGCCGCTGCTCGTGCGCCGCGCGACGGCCGTTTTGCTCGCGTTCGCGCTCGTCGCCGGTTCGTTCGCGGCCTTCCAGCCGGGCGCGGCGTTTGCGCAGAAGACGTTGTCTCCGGCGGCAAAGAGCGCGCGCCTGAGCGACGAGCAGCGCATTTTGCACGTGCTCAATCGCCTCGGTTTCGGCGCGCGCCCCGGCGACGTGGAGCGCGTCCGCAAACTCGGTCTGGAAAATTACATCGAGCAGCAACTCGCTCCGGAGCGTATCGAGGACGCGGCGGCGGAAGCGAAACTGCGCGGGCTTTCGTCTTACTGGATGACGACCGCCGAGCTTTACGCGAAGTACCCGCAGCCGGGTCGCCTGTTGCGCGCGTTGGAGCGTCAGGGGCGTCTGCCCGCAGACCTCGCAGAGTTGCGCGAGAACCGCACGAAGGGCGGCAACGAAGCTATGAAGCCCGCGCCGGACGCGAAACAGGATACGCAAGGAGCGATGTCGAACGATGCGGCGGCGGCGATGAAGGCGGGCGAGACGGGCGCGGCGAACGCGGACGGGCGCAGGGGTTATCGTCAGGCCATACAGGAATATTACAGGGAGAACAATCTGCTGCAACCGGCGCGCATCACGGCGGAGTTGCAATCGTCGCGCATCCTGCGCGCGACCTACAGCGAGCGGCAGTTGCAGGAAGTTTTAGTTGACTTCTGGACGAACCACTTCAACGTCTACGCGAACAAGGGCGCGGATCGCTGGCTTCTGGTCTCCTATGACCGCGACACGATTCGCCCGCGCACGCTCGGCAAGTTCAAAGATTTATTGCTGGCGACGGCGCAAAGCCCCGCGATGCTTTTCTTCCTCGACAACTATCAGAGCGTCAGCCCGACGGCCGGACGCGCCGCGGCTCGCATGCGCCCGCGCGTGAAGCGTTTCAGCGGGACGCTGGCTCTCCCGCAGGCGGGCGGCAACGAAGCGGGCGCGGAACAACAGGGCGAACAGCGCCGCCGCCGGATGAATCGCAGGCGACAGTTGATGCGCGAAGGGGCAAACGCCGAAGTCGAGACGGTGATGCCCGCCGCGGACAACGGGACAGAGATGCCCGGCGCGCAAGCGCAGACGCCGCCCGCGCCCCCGCAGCAGCCGAGGCGCATGCGTCGCGGCATCAACGAAAACTATGCGCGCGAGTTGATGGAACTGCACACGCTCGGTGTCGAGGGCGGCTACACGCAGAAGGACGTGCAGGAAGTGGCGCGCGCCTTCACGGGCTGGACGATCTTCGACCCGCGCGGGCAGGGCGGCGCGGCGGGCTTAACGAACCCCGAACGCGCCGGGACGTTCTTCTTCAACCCGCGCCTGCACGACGACGGCGAGAAAATCGTGCTCGGCCACAAGATTCCGGCGGGCGGCGGCATCAATGACGGCATGTTGGTGCTCGACATTCTCTCGAAGCATCCTTCGACGGCGAAGTTCATCGCGACGAAGCTCGCGCGCCGTTTCGTCTCCGACAACCCGACACCAGCGCTCGTCGAGCGCATCGCCTCGGCCTACACGAAGTCCGACGGCGACATCCGCACGACCCTGCGCGCGATATTCGCGTCGCCCGAATTCAACGCGCCGGAGAATTACCGCGCGAAGATCAAGACGCCTTTCGAGCTAGCCATCAGCGCGGTGCGCTCGCTCGGCGGCGAGACGACGGGCGCGCCCGCCCTGCATCAATGGATCGCGCGCATGGGCGAGCCGCTCTATCAATATCAAGCGCCCACCGGCTACCCCGACACGGCCGAGCACTGGGTCAACACGGGCGCGCTGCTCGAACGCATGAACTTCGCGCTCGCCCTCGTCGGCAACCGCATCAACGGCACGCGCGTTGACCTCTCGCGCTTCAACGGCGCGGGCGGCGCGGGTGCTGACAAGTCGCGTCTCATCGAGCAATTCGCCGCCGTCATCTTGCAGGGCAACATGTCCGAGCGGACGAAATCGGCCTTGTTGAAACAGTTGAACGAAGCGACGGCGACCACGCACGCGACTTTGAATAATGCGACGAACCAGGCGACAACGGCGGGCGAGATGAACAACGACGACTCGATGATGCCGCGCGCCGGGGGCGGTGGCGGAGGTCGTCGCCGGGGCGGCGGGCGGCGCGAGATGCTGGCCGCGGGCGCTCCGATCACGGAAGCCGCACGCATCGCCGCGCTGATTCTCGGCTCGCCCGAGTTTCAAAGACAGTGAAAAGCGGTGAATGGTCAATGGTAAATAGTAAATGGTGAATGGAAAGAACAGTTCTTACTATTGACCATTGACCGTTCACCATTCACGAATTGGAGAGGTATGAAGATGAATCGCAGGGTCTTTTTGAAGTCGGGCGGCATCGCGCTGGCGAGCGTCGGGTTGGCGGGCGCGTCGCCGTCGTTTTTGCAGCGCGTCGCGGCGGCGCAGGGAGGGACGGCGGCGGGCGGCGGGCGGCGTAAGACTCTGATCGCCATCTTCCAGCGAGGCGCGGTTGACGGCCTCAACATGGTCGTGCCGCACGGCGAGAAAAATTATTACGCCATGCGCCCTTCAATCGCCGTCGCGCAGCCCGGTAAGGGCGCGGGCGGCGAGTCGGCCATAGACCTCGACGGCTTCTTCGGCCTGCACCCCGCGCTCGCAGGGTTCAAGCCGATGTGGGATGCGAAGCGTCTCGCCATCGTCCACGCCGCCGGGTCGCCCGACAACACGCGTTCGCACTTCGACGCGCAGGACTACATGGAGGCGGGCACGCCCGGCGTCAAGTCCACGCCCGACGGCTGGCTCAATCGTTACTTGCAAACGCGCCTCGATCCGAAGGCGTCACCGTTTCGCGGCGTCGCGCTCACGCAGAATTTGCCGCGCGCGATGCAGGGTCGCGCGCCCGCGCTCGCCATCTCCAATCTCGCGGACTTCTCGATCCGCGCCGGGCAGTCTTCGCAGACGTTGCAGGGCGGCTTTGAGGACATCTACGAGCAGGCGACGGGCGACGCCCTCCGTGGCACGGGCAGGGAGACGTTCGAGGCCGTCGCCTTTTTGAAGCAGGTCAACCCCGCGCAGTACAAACCGGAGAACGGCGCGCAGTACCCGCGCACGCAGTTCGGCAACTCGCTGTTACAGATCGCGCAACTCGTCAAAGCGGGCGTCGGCCTCGAAGTCGCCTTCACGGACATGGGCGGTTGGGACACGCACGTCAACGAGGGCGGCGCGCGCGGCCAACTCGCGGCGCGCCTGACGGAGTTTGCGAACGGCGTGGGCGCGCTCTACACAGACCTCGGCGCGCGCCGGATGGACGACGTGGTTATTCTCACGATGTCGGAGTTCGGGCGCACCGTGCGAGAGAACGGCAGTCGCGGCACGGATCACGGGCACGCCAACGCCATGTTCATCATCGGCGGCGCGACGCGCGGCGGGCGTGTCTACGGCCAGTGGCCGGGACTCGACGCCGACAAACTCTACGACGGCCGCGACCTCGCTTTGACCACAGACTTCCGCGACGTGTTCGGCGAGGTCGCAGCGAAGCACCTCGGCAACGCCGACCTGAAGCGGGTCTTCCCCGGTTATGCCGCGAGCGCGGCGAAGTTTCGCGGCGTGCTCGGCT
>DATHAZ010000127.1:0-1615 GCA_035296445.1 Pyrinomonadaceae bacterium
GAACGTCGGCGGCATCACCGTCAGCATCGGCGTCGCCTCCTGCCCCGCGCACGCCGACTCCGAGCGCACGCTCTACGCCGCCAGCGACGCAGCCCTCTACCGCGCCAAAGGCGAAGGGCGCAACCAAACGATGCTCGCGCCCGCCCTCAGTTCGACAACCACTCCGGTGCTATAATCCCGCGACACGTTCAAGTTTATGAATTGTTCGGCAGCTTCGCGGAAGCGCGAGCGCCGACCGTTACGCCATGAGCCTTTTGCCGCGCCCGGATGGGGAATACGAAAGCCGGATTCGCGCCAGCTTCGCGCGCCAGCAAGCTATGCAATTAATGGGTGCGAGCTTAAGGCGTGTTGAGCCGGGAGCGGTCTCTATCGCGCTTCCGTATCGCGCAGACCTGACGCAACAAAACGGGCACATACACGCGGGTATTATCACGGCGATTGCGGATAGCGCGTGCGGATATGCGGCTCACACGCTGATGCCCGCCGGTTCTGATGTTTTGAGCGTGGAGTTCAAAGTTAATCTTCTGCGACCGGCGGCGGGCGAAGAGTTTGTCGCGGAGGCTCAAGTTGTAAAAACCGGCAGGACTTTAACGGTGACGAGATGTGACGTTTACGCACAGGCCGCAGACGAGATCAAGATGGTAGCCACCATGCTGGCGACGATGATTCGGCGTTGAAGCTAACTACCGAGGCGCGTCCCTGAAATTTTATGCCGGAAAATTTTTTAACTCAGCCCGACGAGCAAGGCCACTGGGGCGCGTATGGCGGGCGCTTCGTGCCGGAGACTTTGATGGCTCCGCTCGAAGAGTTGAACGCGGCCTATGCTGGCGTCCGCGATGATGCGGCGTTTCAGTCGGAGTACGCCGCGCTCTTGCGCGATTTTTCCGGTCGCCCGACGCCGCTTCATTACGCCGCGCGCCTGACAGCGCTCGCAGGCGGTGCGCGCCTTTTCCTCAAACGCGAAGACCTCTCGCACACGGGTTCGCACAAGATCAACAACGCGCTCGGTCAAGTCCTGCTCGCGCGGCGCATGGGCAAGCGGCGCATCATCGCGGAGACCGGCGCGGGGCAGCACGGCGTTGCGACGGCGACCGTCTGCGCGCTGTTCGGTCTCAAGTGCGTCGTCTATATGGGCGCGGAGGACGTGCGGCGTCAACGTCTGAACGTCTTTCGCATGGAGTTGCTCGGCGCGGAGGTGCGCGAGGTGTCGGCGGGCGCGCGCACTTTGAAAGACGCCATCAACGAAGCCCTGCGCGATTGGGTGACGAACGTGGCAGACACTTATTACCTGCTCGGCAGCGCGCTCGGCCCGCACCCCTACCCGCTCATGGTGCGCGATTTTCAGAGCGTCATCGGGCGCGAGGCGCGCGCGCAGTTTATGGAGCGCGAGGGCGGGCGTCTGCCCGATGTGCTCGTCGCCTGCGTCGGCGGCGGGTCGAATTCCATAGGCTTGTTTCACCCGTTTTTGAATGATGCGGGCGTGCGCATGATCGGCGTCGAGGCGGGCGGGAGCGGCGATAAACTCGGCGAGCACGCGGCGCGTTTCAACGTGCGCGGCGGCGGGCGTCCCGGCGTTTTGCAGGGCACGTTGAGCTACGTCTTGCAGGACGAGCGC
>DATHAZ010000128.1:0-13078 GCA_035296445.1 Pyrinomonadaceae bacterium
CGGCGCGCGCGAGAGGCCGATGAAGCCCGCGAGGACGATGATCGTCAACAGGTAAGGCACGATGCTGATGAACTGCACGGGGATTTCCTCGCCCGAAATCAGTTTTTTGCCCTGCAACTGAATGGAGACCGCCTCGGCGAATCCGAACAGCAAACACGCCAGCATCGTCTGCACGGGTCGCCACTTGCCAAAGATGAGCGCGGCGAGCGCGATGAATCCGCGCCCCGATGTCATGTTGCGCGTAAAGAGCGACGACTGGCCGATGGACAGGTATGCGCCGCCGATGGCCGCCAGCGCGCCCGACAACAGCACCGCCGAATAGCGCACGCCGTTCACCTTCACGCCCGCCGCGTCGGCCGCCTCCGGGTTTTCGCCGACCGCGCGCAGACGCAGACCGAACGGCGTGCGGTAGAGCACGTACCACGTAACAAAGACGAGCAGGAGCGCGAGCACGACCGGCGTCCACGGAATCAAATCATCTTTCGGAATCTGCGGCGTCGAACCCGAAGAGAGAAAGAGCGCGCCGCTGAGCATCGCGGGGATGCCCGTCATCAGGATGTTGATCGCCGTGCCGCTCACCACCTGGTCGGCGTTGAAGCGGATGCAGGCGACGGCATGGATGGCGGCGACCAAGACGCCCGCGCCGATCCCGGCGACGAGGCCGATCCACGGGCTGCCGGTATAGTGCGTCACGGCCGCGGCCGTGAACGCGCCCGCCAGCATCAACCCTTCGAGCGCGATGTTGATCACGCCCGCGCGCTCCGAGTAAAGCCCGCCGAGCGCGGCCAGCAGGAGCGGCGTCGCCGTCCGTATCGTCGAGAAGATGAGCGCGATGGTGAAAATTTCACTCATAACATTAGAGGTTAGAGGTTAGAGGCTAGAGGTTAGTAAGAATCAGTTTTTGTTTTAACTGATCTCTAACCTCTGACCTCTGACCTCTATGCTTTTACACTTTTGATCTCTTCAACAGACCAAACCTGCCGAACGACCCGCGGAACAACGCTTCGCAGGCGACGAAGAGAATGACGATAGCTTGCAGCACTTCGACCAAATCTTTCGAGACCTTGCCGGAGAAGGCGTCCACGAAAATGCCGCCGCGAATCAACATGCCGAACAGGAGCGCGGAGAGCAGCACGCCGACCGGATGATTGCGGCCGAGGAGCGCGACGGCTATCCCTGTGAACCCGTAGTTGGCCGAGAAGCCGTCGTAGTAGCGATAGCGGTAGCCGAGCACTTCGTTGATGGCGACCATCCCGGCGAGTCCGCCCGAGACGGCCATCGCAAGGACGATCTGTTTGCCCGTCGAGATGCCGCCGTATTCGGCGGCCGTCGGGTTCGCGCCCGTCGCGCGAATCGCGTAGCCCCACTTCGTGCGCCACAGGAAAATGTAGACGAGCACGCAGGCGACGAGGGCGAACAGGAACGCGAGGTTCAGAGGAATGCGCGTGGGCAGGCCGGGGATGAAGCTGCCGAGCCGGGGCAAATGCACGCCCGCGCCGACGGGCACGGTCTGGAGAATCGGGTCGCCCGCCTGTTTGAAGTGGTACTGCGTGAAGTAGCTGACGAGCGCAATGGCGATGAAGTTCAACATGATCGTGTTGATGACTTCGTGCGAGCCGAAGCGCGCCTTGAGGACGCCGGGGATCGCGCCCCACGCCGCGCCCGCGACGATGGCCGTCACGATGGCGAGCGGGACGAGCAGGACGGCCGGCAGCGTCACCCACGAATAATTGACGGGCGTGCCGAACACGTCAACCACCGTGCCGCCGAACTTGATGCCGACCCACGCGGTCGCAAACGCCGCGACGTAGAGTTGCCCCTCCGCGCCGATGTTCAAGAGGCCGCAGCGGAAGGCGACGGCGACGGCCAGCCCCGTGAAGATGAGTGGCGTCGCGTAAAAGAGCGTGTAGCCGATCCCGTCAGGCCACGAGAACGCGCTGCCGATGAGCAGGCGATAGGTCTCGAACGGGTTGTCGCCGATGATCCAGACGAAGACGCCCCCGATGATGAAGGCCGCGAGCACGGCGACGAGCGGGAAGAACAGTTCGCGTAGAAGTTTCATAAGGAATTATTTTCCGCCGGTCATCAACAAACCGATCTCTTCCACGGTGGCCTGCTTCGGATCAACTTCGCCGACGATGCGACCCTCGCGCATGATGAGCAGGCGGTCGGAGAGCGCCGTCACCTCTTCGAGTTCGGCGGAGACGAGCAGGACGGCGCAGCCCGCGTCGCGCAGGGCGACGAGTTTGCGGTGGATGAACTCGATTGCGCCGATGTCCACGCCGCGCGTCGGCTGCGAGACGAGCAGCAGTTTAGGATTGAGTTCAAACTCGCGCCCGATGATGAGTTTCTGCTGGTTGCCGCCGGAGAGAGAGCGCGCCGGAAGGTCTGGATTGGCCGGACGCACGTCGAAATCGTTGATCACTTGCAGGGCGCGCTCGCGGATGCCCCGTTCGTTCAAAAACACGTTGCCCAATCCCCCGACGGCGGGCTTCCGGTAGTGGTCGCCGAGGATGGAATTCTCCGCGAGGTCGAAGTCGAGCAGGAGGCCGCGCCGGTGGCGGTCTTCGGGGATGTGCGCGATGCCGAGTTCACGGCGCGCGCGCGAATTGAGCCGCGTGATGTCGCGCCCGCCGAACTCCACTGCGCCCGTCTCCGTGCGACCCGTAGCACCGAGTCCGGCGAGGGTTTCGATGAGTTCCGTCTGGCCGTTGCCCTCGACGCCCGCGATGCCCACGATCTCGCCCGCGCGCACGTCGAACGAGACGCCGTCGAGACGCCGCTTGCCGTCGCGCGCCGTCGCGGTCAAATCACGCGCGCCGAGCACGACCGCGCCGTCGCGCGCGTCCGTCTTTTCAACTCTGAGCAGCACGTCGCGCCCGACCATCAGGCGCGCCAACTCCGCCGCGTTCGTCTCCCCGGTCTTGACGTGGCCGACGACGCGCCCGTCGCGCATCACCGTCACGTCGTCCGAGATGGAGAGTACTTCCGAGAGCTTGTGCGTGATGATGACGACAGTCTTTCCCTGTTCGCGCATGCGCCGCAGGATGGCGAAGAACTCTTCGACCTCCTGCGGCGTCAGGACGGCCGTCGGCTCGTCCAGAATCAACAGCCGCGCGCGGCGGTAGAGCGCCTTCAACAACTCCACGCGCTGCTGCTGCCCGACCGACAAACTCTCCACGGTCGCGCGCGGATCAACCGACAACTTGAACTCGTCGGAGAGCGCGCGAATCTCGTCGGCGGCCTTGCCGAGGTCGAGCGACGCCGTGCCGCCCGTCTCCGCGCCGAGCACGATGTTTTCGGCCACCGTCATCGTCTCGACCAGCATGAAGTGCTGATGCACCATGCCGACGCCGAGCGCGATGGCGTCGTGGGGCGTCGAGATGCGCCGCACCTCGCCGTCAACGAGGATGTCGCCGCCGTCGGCCGTGTAGAAACCGTAGGCGATGCGCATCGCAGTTGACTTGCCCGCGCCGTTCTCGCCGACGATGGCGTGAATCGTCCCCGGCCGCACTTTGATGCTCACGCCGTCGTTCGCCAGAACATTGCCGAATCGTTTGGTGATGTCTCGCAGTTCAAGCATGAAAGGAATTGATCCATTTCTTCATTGATCCATTGATTCAATGAAGAAATGAATCAATGGATCAATGAATCAATCTCTTATGATTCGAGCGTGGCTTCCAACGTGATCGTCGCGTTCAACACGCGCGAGACGGGACACCCGGCCTTGGCGTTCGCCGCCGCCGTGTCGAACTGTTCCCGGCTTGCGCCCGGCACGCGCGCCGACACGTCGAGATGTACTTCGGTGATGGTGAAGCCCGCGTCGGTCTTCTCCAGTTTGACGCTGGCCGTGGTCTTGATGCTCTCGGCCGTCAGACCGGCGTTAGTGAGTTGGCCGGAGAGCGCCATCGAAAAACACCCGGCGTGCGCCGCCGCGATCAGTTCTTCGGGGTTCGTGCCCTTGCCGTCCTCGAAGCGCGTCGAGAAGGAATACTGCGTGTTTTCGAGCACGCCGCTATCGGTCGAGATCGTGCCTTTGCCGTCTTTCAGTCCGCCGCGCCATTCCGCCTGTGCATTACGTTTCATCGAGTCGCTCCCGTTGTTTACATTGATGATTATTACTGCGAAGGATTTTGCTCGCCTTCATAGTCCAAGGGTTGTTGCGGGGTTAATCGGTGGCATGCCCAGCGATAGGCCACCCATGCGAACAAGCCCAGAAAGGCAAGCGGCAACACTATAAAGAACATGAAAAGCTGTGTCAGTGAAAGGCACATCGAAAGGTACATCACGCACCGCCTTCGTTAAAGTCTGCTTTGATGTCCGACTCGCAGACGGACTGTATAACAAAACAGAGGTTGGGTCTGAACACATTCGGACGCGCTTTGGTTTTTGTGCAAGCGGTCGAGTTTGTGCAAAGCCTGCCGCGAACCTATTTCGCCATCGCGTCCGTCACCTGAATCTCGCCCTTGATAATCTTCTGCCGCGCGGCCTCGACTTCCTGCAAGATTGAAGGATCAATGAGCGGCTGGTTGTGATGGTCGAGTGAGAAGGCGACGCCGTCCTTGTCGAGTCCGAAGACGTGGATGCCGCCCTGAAAGCGTTTGTTCTTCACGTCGTTGACGATGTCGTAGACGGCGTTGTCCACGCGCTTGACCATGCTGGTGAGCACGTAGCCGGGCTTGACCATGTTCTGATTCGAGTCCACGCCGATGACGTAATGCGTGGCGCGGCCGTCCGCCCCTTTGCCCGCCTGTTCCACCGCGTCAAACGCGCCGAGGCCGGAGTTGCCCGCCGCCGTGAAGATCACGTCCGCGCCCTGGCCGATCTGCGAGAGCGCGAGTTCCTTGCCCTTGCCGGGATTGTTCCACGCGCTGTCGGTCACGCCGACGAAGTTTCGATAAACCTCGATGTTCGGGTTGACGGACTTCGCGCCCTCCTCGTAGCCGGTGGCGAAGCGATGTATGAGCGGGATGTCCATGCCGCCCACGAAGCCGAGCTTGTTGGTCTTGGTCGTGCGCGCCGCGATCATGCCGACGAGGTAAGACCCCTGATGCTCTTTGAAGACGAGCGAGGCGACGTTCGGCAACTGGCTCACGCCGTCCACGATGGCGAAGTTGACGTTCGGGTAATCCTTCGCCACCACCTCCATGATCGGGGCTTGCGCGAAGCCGACGCCGATGACGAGATCGTAACCTCGCTCGGCGAAAGCGCGCATCGCGGGTTCGATTGAAGTGGGGTTGCCCGGTTCAACGTCGCGCAGGACGACGCCGAGTTCGCGCTCGGCGCGCTTGACGCCCTCGAAGGCCGCCGCGTTGAACGAACGGTCGTCCTTTCCGCCGATGTCGAAGACGATGCCGACGCGCACTCTCGCAGGATCGTCCGCCTCGTTCCTCGCGCCCGCGCAGGAGGACGACGAGCAGACGAGCGCGGAGAGGCACAGCAGCAGTGCGAGCAGTTTCGTTCGTGTAAACTTCATGCGGTGATTACTTCCTTGATGAGTTTAACGGGCGTGCCCTGCGGCGGTTCGTCTCCGACGGTGTAGGCCGCGCGGATGCGCGCGCGCGCCGTCGCTCCCTGCGCGTCGTCGCGGCAATAGAGCGTGCCGAGCGCATCGCCCGCCCCTATTTGATCGCCGCTCTTCACGTCCGTGACGAAGCCGATTTGAAAATCAATCTCGTCTTCGAGGCGCGTGCGACCGCCACCGATGGCAGAGACGGCATAGCCGATTTCGGCGGCCTCAACCTGGGTGATGAATCCGGCGCGGGGGGATTCTACCTTAACCGCGCGCAGGGTCGAAGTCTGAAGCAAACGCGCCGGGTCGTCGCACACGCGTGGGTCGCCGCCCTGCGCCTCGACGTTCCGCCGGAAAACTTCCAGCGCCGCGCCCGACTCTAACGCGCGCCCGACGCGCGCACGCGCCGCCTCAATCGTCGGCTCGACGCGGGCGAGCGCGACCATGCGCGCCGTTAATTCGACGGAGAGTTCGACGACCGGCTCTGCGCCCGCGTGCGACTCGCCCCGCAAAATCTCGATGCACTCGTGGACTTCGAGCGCGTGGCCGACGGCGCGACCCAGAGGTTGATTCATGTCCGTGAGCAGGGCTTCGGTGCGCACGCCGTAAGAGTTTCCGACGGCGACGAGAGCCTGCGCCAGTTCGCGTGCGCGCGTCTCTTCGCGCATGAACGCGCCCGTGCCGGTCTTCACGTCGAGCGCAAGCGCGTTCAACCCGGCCGCCAGTTTCTTCGACATGATCGAGGCGACGATGAGCGGGATCGTCTCGACCGTCGCCGTCGCATCTCTGAGCGCATAGAGCTTGCGGTCGGCGGGCGCGATCTCGGCGGTCTGCCCCATCATGGCGAAGCCGCAGAGCTTGAGCACGCGGCGAAACTCTGCGAGCGTGAGTTTCACGCGATAGCCGGGGATGGATTCGAGTTTGTCGAGCGTGCCGCCGGTGTGGCCGAGGCCGCGCCCGGAAATCATTGGGACGGCGAGGCCGCACGCGGCCGCGAGCGGGGCGATGACGAGCGAAGTTTTATCGCCGACGCCGCCGGTTGAATGCTTGTCGGCTTTCGGCAGGGGGATGTCGGAGAAGTCGAGCGACTCGCCCGAACGCAGCATCGCACCCGTGAGCGTGCGCTGCTCGGCCTCCTCCATGCCGCGACAGTAGATCGCCATCAAAAGGGCAGCCGCCTGGTAATCCGTGAACTCGCCGCTCGTCACGCCCTCGACGAAAAACTCGATCTCTTCGGCGGAGAGCGCGTCCCCCTCTCGTTTTCGCCGTATCACGTCCTGCGGTCGCATAAAGAAACAGGTCTTGCCCCACGCCTGAGCCGAGCTATTCGGATGTTCGATTTGAAATTCGAGAAGACGAAACGAATACTAACACCCGGCGGCGCGCATCCGAAACTCGGCCTCAGGCGCGACCGAGCAGCACGACCGCCTGCGCCACGACGGCGCGCCCCTCGCCCACCGCGTCCAGCCCCTCGGCCGTCTTCGCCTTGACGCTCACGCAATTCGCGTCAACCGACAGCACCTGCGCGAGACGCTCGCGCATCTCCTGTATGTGCGGGCGCAGGCGCGGACGTTCGAGCGAGACGTTCGCGTCAACGTTGACCACCTTGTAACCGTTCCGGCTCGCCAGCCAGACGACGCGCGCCAGCAGTTGCAGACTGTCGGCGTCTTTCCAGCGCGGGTCGTGGTCGGGGAAGTGCATGCCGATGTCGCCTTCGCAGAGCGCGCCGAGGATGGCATCGGTAATGGCGTGAGAGAGCGCGTCGGCGTCCGAGTGCCCTTCCGCGCCGCGCTCGGACTCGATCTTTACGCCGCCGAGGATGAGCGGCCGACCACTTGCCAGCCGGTGCGTGTCGTGTCCGATGCCGATGCGAAACATAAGAATAAAGGTCGGAGGTTTGAGAAGTTTGAGGTCGGCGGTTCAGTCGTCACCGCCGCCCGCGTTTGTGGTGCGCTCATCCTCTCTCGCTTCCGTGAAGAGTCGCCTGAGATGCGAGAAGAAAATGAGCGCGATGATCATGCCCTCGAAAAGTGTGGCCGGATAACCCACCAACGCAGACCACCCGGTGTTCACATAACTATCGTAAATCGGCGTCGTCAGCATGAAGAAGATCGTAGAGAGAAGAAACACGGGGCGACCCCAACTCTGAAACAGGAACAACCCTAACGAGCCCACCAGCGAGAAAAACAGGTGCGCGTAATAAAGCCAATCGGTAAACCCGCTCGCCGGGCTGCTTCCGTCCGGCTCCGTGATCACGCTGCCGCCGACGCCCATATAATCGCTCAATTCAGGCGGTAGCGAGCCGACGGTCATCTCGTAGACGATCAGAGAGGCGAAGGCAAACAACTGATGGAGAACCACTAGCAAGCGAAATTGGTGGCGTGACATTGATGGTCGTCCCCTGCCGGTCGTCCCTCTTTATTGGTCGGGTTGAATCTTCAAACGCTCGCCCGAACGGCATGATGAATTTCTATTGTTCAGAGAACTAACCGCCGTTTTCCCCGAGCAACAATTCGGCGAGGGTAAAATCTTCCGGGCGCGTGATCTTGATGTTGCGTGCATCGCCCTCGACGACGGCGACCTTCGGCGCGCCGAGCATTTCGACAAGGGCGCTGTCGTCCGTCGCTTCGATGCCTTCGGCGCGGGCGCGTTCGTATGCGCGGCGGAGCAGTTCGTAACGAAAGCACTGCGGTGTCAGCGCGCGGCGCAAACTCTCGCGCGCGGGCGTGTGCGCGACGCGCCCTCCTTCGCACACCTTGATCGTGTCCACGACGGGCGCGCACAGGACGGCCGCGCCCGATTCCCCGGCGGCGCGCACCGTGCGCTCGATCTCTTCCGGCGTCACGAAGGGGCGCACGCCGTCGTGCACGGCGACGATCTCAACCTCTCCGGCCGCCAGAGACTCCAGACCGCGCCAGACCGACCCGGTGCGCGTCGCGCCGCCTTCGACGACGCGCGCGAGTTTCTTCAACCCGAAGCGTCCGGCCGCGATGCGAAAAGTCGTCTCCTCGACGGGCGCGACCAGCACGATCTCGTCCACGGCCGCGCACGCCTCGAATCGCCTCAGCGTGTGAATGATGAGAGGGACGCCCGCCAGAGCGCGAAACTGTTTCGGCTCTGCGCCCCCGGCGCGCGTGCCCCGCCCGGCGGCGACGATGATGGCAACGTTCATGGCGTCAACGCAAAACTAAGAATTCACTTTCAGCCGCCGTGCCTGAAATCCGGCGGCAGGGGCGGAGGCTGATCAAGCGTCACCCCGGAGGCCGCGCCTCCACCGCTGACGACCAGCGTGCTGGCGAGCATATCGTGCAGACCCTGCTTCTTTTCGGTGAACGCGGCCATGATGAAACCTATGGAGCAGATTATACTTGAAAGGTATTTGCCGAAGTGGCGGCCGGTGGCCGTACCGAAGCCGATGCGGTTCCCCGATAAGTCCGTGACCCTGATTCCGAAAACTTTTTTTCCGAGAGTGGCCTGCCAGACGGAACTCTCCAGAATTGCGGAGTAGAGCCACGTCGCGATGATAGAGAGGATGTTGACGACAAGCGATGCGGCAGCCGTCAGCGCTTCGTCGTTCTCTAAGCCGGCGACAGCGAGCACAGCGCCCAGGATGAACCCCATAGGTAAGAAGACCATCCCCATCAAGATTCCATCGATCAGATAGGCGAGAAACCGCTGACCGAAGGTGGCGTAGTTCGGACTTTGATATTGTTGAAACATGAATCCAACACCTACCTGGTTTCAGAATTGAACAGAACAACTCATATTGCTAAGCCGCGCTTCCACCTGCCGGCACCTTGCTCGCGCGGCTTAAACTTATGACCTTGCGGGAATGACAATGGATAGGTTGAACTTCATAGCCTGTTCAGGCCGCCGCAAGTCAATGTGCGGATGGGTCTTCATGCTCGACGGTGCCGCGGGCGGTGACGGCCGGCGCGCTGCGCGAATCGCGGTAGGGGCGGCGTGAGACATTGCCGCTGCCGTTGATGCCGCGCGTGTCTGTGTTATGGATGCTCGCGCCGTTTTCGTGAGGCTCTTCGGAGAGCCGGCCGAAGATCATTTTTCCGGCGGTCGTCTGCAACACGCTCGTCACGGAGATGTCGGCGTTCTTGCCGATCATCTTGCGCGCGTTGTCCACGACGACCATCGTGCCGTCGTCCAGATAAGCGACGCCCTGATTGTACTCTTTGCCTTCTTTGAGGATGAAGACGCGCATCAGTTCGCCGGGCAGGACGACGGGTTTGAGAGCGTTGGCGAGTTCGTTGATGTTGAGGATGGAGACGCCGTGCAGTTGCGCCACCTTGTTCAAGTTGAAATCGTTGGTGACGACCACGGCGTCGAGTTGCTTGCTCAGTTCGAGCAGCTTGAGATCAACTTCGCGCACGGCCGGGAAGTCCGTATCCACGACCTGTATTTCGAGCGTGTTGTTGGTCTGGAGGCGGTTGAGCATATCGAGGCCGCGCCGCCCGCGCTGCCGCTTGTTGGAGTCGGGCGAATCGGCCACCTGCTGCAACTCGCGCAGAATGAACTGCGGGATGACTATCGTACCGCTCAAGAACCCGGCCTCGGCGATGTCTGCGATGCGCCCGTCAATGATGACGGAGGTGTCGAGGATTTTGAAATCGCGCCGCGCCGTCTTGTCGCTGAAGATGCCGCCGAGCGCGGAGAGGTCTAGATAGTCGCCCTTGGACGCGCCGACGACCAGCCCGATGTAGGCCATCAGGAAGGTGAGCGCGAGCGTCAGGAAAGTTTTCATCCCCGCCGGGACGGCGTCGGAGTGCTGGCTGCTGATGAGCGAGCCGATGAGGTATGCGCCGACGATCCCGAGGATTGAGCCGACCGCCGCGCCGATCAGAGTCTTGAGAGAGGCGCGCTGGATGCGCCGCTCGAACATGATGATGGCGAACGCGATGAGGGCGGCGATGCCCGCCGACAAAAGCGGCTTGCCCTGGATCGGATGCAACACGTATCCGGCCGCCACCAGCAGCGCCGTGAAGACCAGACGAATGAGGATCAAATCCGTTTTCATAACGGCGAGAATATTAACACGCCCTTCACACGGGCGTCACGAAAAGGATTTATTAATTGCGGAATGCGGATTTCGGTTTGCGGATTAAAGAAGCACCCGTCTTCTAATCCGCAATCCGAAATCCGCATTCCGCAATCAGAACAGTTCCTTCAACGCTTCTTCCACCGAGCGCACGCCGACGACGCGCAGTCCCAACAGGCGTTGCAAGCCTTCGGCGTTCGAGGCGGGCATGATCAATTTTTTGAAGCCCAGCGTTTGCGCCTCGCGCGCGCGCACCTGCGCCTGCATCGCCCCGCGCACCTCGCCCGTCAAACCGACCTCGCCGAAGACGGCGGTTTTACCGTCCAGAGGCCGGTTCTTATAACTCGACACGAGCGCGGCGACTACGCCGAGGTCGGCCGCCGGTTCGTCTATGTCCAGACCGCCCGCGACGTTGACGAACACGTCGTTGTTCAGTAAAGGCAGTTCGAGCCGCTTCTCCAACACGGCGAGCAGGAGGGCGATGCGGTTCGCGTTAAACCCCTGCGCCGTGCGCAGAGGGTAATTGTATTTCGAGTTCGCCACCAGAGCCTGAATCTCTACGAGCACCGGCCGCGTGCCTTCCATGCAGGCCGTGACGACCGACCCGGCGGCGTTTTCGGGTCGCTCCTGCAAGAAAATCTCCGACGGGTTGGCGACCGGCTTCAGCCCCGTGCCCGTCATCTCGAAGACGCCGAGTTCGTTGGCTGCGCCGAAGCGATTCTTGGTCGCGCGCACGATGCGATGGTTGTGATGGCGGTCGCCCTCGAAGTAGAGCACCGTGTCAACGATGTGTTCCAGCGCCTTTGGCCCGGCAATCGAGCCTTCCTTCGTGACGTGGCCGATGAGAAAGACGGGCACGCCGCGCGTCTTGGCGAACGTCAAAAATCGCCCCGCCACCTCGCGCACCTGCGAGACGGAGCCCGGCGCGCTCTCGATCTGCGATGAGAAGACCGTCTGAATCGAATCCACGATCACCGCGCCCGGCTCGTCGCGCTCGATCTCGGCGAAGATGTTTTCGAGATTCGTCTCCGGCAGCAGGTAGAGGTTTTCGGCGGCGACGCCCAGACGCTCGCCGCGCATCTTGATCTGCCGCTCCGACTCTTCGCCCGAAATGTAGAGCACGCGCGCACCATTTGCGCTCAACTTGTCTGCAACTTCGAGCAGCAGCGTTGACTTCCCGATGCCGGGGTCGCCGCCGATCAGCACGAGGCTTCCCGGCACGATGCCGCCGCCGAGCACGCGGTCGAATTCCGTGATGCCCGTCGAGACGCGCACGTCGTCCTGCGATTCGATGTCGGCGAAGGCGACGGGCTTCGCCTCGCGCCCGTGAAGACTGCCGCCGCGCGCCGCCGCGCCTTTCGCGACGGCGCGCGCGCGTTCCTCCACAAACGAGTTCCATTCGCCGCACGCGGGGCATTTGCCGAGCGACTTGGGCGACTGTTTGCCGCAACTCTGACAGACGTAAACTGTGCCCGCTCCCTTTGCCACCATCTACCCCTTCTGTTCTAAAAATTCCCGCATCTTCTCCAACGGGCGGCCGACGACGGCGCGCGCGCCGCGTTCGACGATGGGGCGTTCGATGAGTTCGGGATGCGCGACCATGAGCGCGATTGCTTCGTCGTCCGAGAGCTCGCGCCGCTCCGGGTTTAACTCGCGGTAGAGAGATTCTTTCGTGCGCAGGAGGGCGCGCGGCGCGATGTTCATCTTGGCGAGGAGCTCGCGCAATTTCGCTTCGCCGAGCGGCGCGGTCGTGTAATTAACCTTCTCGAATTCGATGCCGCTCTCACGGAGCAGACGGGCGGCCTCGCGGCAGGTGCTTCAAGTCGGTTTCTCGTAGATCGTGATCTTCTCGTCGTTCATCTCTTTATCTCACGCGCGTGAAACGTGAAGGGTCGCAGCGTGCGCGTGACGCGCGGCGCAGACATCAATGATCCGGTGTCAGTCGTCTTCGGCCTTCTCTTCGATTTCGAGGATGTCGCCTTCGGTGAAGAGGTAGGTGCGCATGTGCTTGTCGAAGGCTGGACTCATGCGGCGCAGGTATTCGAGCGCCATCATGGCGTGCTCGATCTCCTCGTCGCGGTTGTGTTCGAGGATGCGGCGCAGTTGGTCGTCCGTCGTCACCTCGGCGCGCTGGTTGTACCAGTCAACCGCCTCCAACTCTTCCTGCACGGATTTGACGGCGCGCGAAAAATTCAATGTCTGCTCGCTCATCTTTTCGTAACTCTCATGCCACTCTGCGCTGGTTGCCACTTAGGTTTTTCCTCCTGAATATGCGGGGCTGAAAACTTCGCCCCATCCTACCTTAGTCTCCGAGTCAAAGTCTAAAGCGGGAAACTTCGCCGGGAACAAGACGCCTCGCGGCGGAGTCTAACCTTACCGAGTCCGCTCGTCTTAGACCCGTCGGCACCGGCACAGAGAGAGGACTAAAGTTATGTTCACACACTTGATCGAATCAGGCTCGCACAAAAAAGACATGGCGCGGCGGGGGCGTTTCTTTCTCGGCACGCTCGGCCTCT
>DATHAZ010000129.1:0-4395 GCA_035296445.1 Pyrinomonadaceae bacterium
CAACGAAGTGGTCGAGACGGAGCGGGAGGTGGAACGCGGGCGCGGCGCGGCGCGCATCTCGCAAGTCGTGGACTTCATCTTCTGGGTGATCTACGCCCTGCTCGCCATCAGATTCCTGCTCGCGCTGCTGGCCGCGCGCCGCAGTGCCGGGTTCGTGCAGTTTATCTACACCATCAGCGATCCGTTTTACGCGCCGTTTCGCGGCATCGTGGCCGAGCCGACCGCCGAGGGCGGCGCGCGCTTCGCGCTCTCGATCCTGCTCGCCATCGTCGTCTACGCCGTGCTGCACCTGGGGATTAATAAGTTGCTGCGTCTCATCGCGCATCGAAAGACGGAGATTTGATGTGGATTCGATTGAGACGCCCGAACTCGCTCTAAACGTCTCCGCGACCTGACGGCAACCCACTTAAAGCGCATGAGCAAAAGAATCCTGATCAGCGTCGCGCTCCTGTGCCTGCTGTTGACGGGCGCGGGCAAAGCGCAACGCGGGCAGACGCGCCCGAAGCCAGGGGGCGCGGTCTGCGGCGACCCGACGCTTGCGTGCAAGACGGGCGACGTGAAGTTCGAGCCGCACGACCTCCCTTTTCGTATTTCCGCGCAGGCCGTGATCTGGGAGAGCGAACCCTTCTACGCCGTTATTTTGCACAGCATTCGCGCGGCCGAGGACGACTGCCAGAAATTCGTGCCGGAAGCCGAGCGACTGGCGGCGCAAGGTTTGTTCCCGCGTCACAAGGTCTTCACGGATCGCGCATGCGGCGAACCCGGTGAGACTTACTACACGGGCACGCGCCCCGGCACACGCTTCATGGCCGTCTACGCCGGCCGGACGCGCACGGAGGCTAACGCCCTGCTCGCGCGGGTCAAAGCCACGGGCAAATTCGCCGGCGCAAATTTGCGCCGCATGAGCATCGGCTTTAACGGGACTTGAGAGCGCGCGGCGCGCACCCGTTTGCGCATCGCGCGGCGGACGGGTTAAAGTAGGCGGCGTCGGGCAAACCGGGATCGCGCGCTGCTTGTAAGAGAGATGCGCGCCGGTTGTAAGGTTTGACAATTTATCAGACTTCGGGCTCCGCACAACGCTCGTCTCGCGAACTCCGCCAGGCCAGGAATGGAGCAACGGTAGCGTTGGCCGCGTGTGTTGCGGGTCAGTCCGAAGTCTGACCACATCGGGAAAAGAGTTGCCGCCGGGCGAGCGTGAGAGTTGCCGAAGCGGGCGAGTTTGGAGCACAATCCGACATCGCCGCTTCGGAGAACTCGAAACGCTTCCGAGCGCGGCAACTCTTTTTCATTTTAAGTCGCGCATGAAAATCAACTTCCGAAGGCTCGACCACGTGCAGCTTTGCATCCCGCCCGAGGCTGAAGGGCGTGCGCGCGAGTTCTACGGCGCTCTGCTCGGCCTCCCGGAGATCGAGAAGCCCGAACCGCTCAGGGCGCGCGGCGGCCTCTGGTTCGAGATCGCGGGCATTCAACTGCACGTCGGCGTCGAACGCGTCCAGGGCAAGTCGAAACGCCACCCCGCGTTTGAAGTGGAGAATATCGAGGCCGTCAGAAGTTATCTCGAACAGAGCGGCGTGCAGACGAGAGACGAAATCTCGCTCGCCGGGATCAAACGCTTCTCCTTCTTCGACCCGTTCGACAACCGCATCGAGCTTTTAGAAAAAACGACCGGCAACGGGCAAGCGACCACAGACAACTGATCACAGACAACCGACAGCTTTATGGCTTACCAGGTCATCGCACGCAAATGGCGTCCGCAAACTTTCGAGGAAGTGACGGGACAAGAGCCGATCACGCGGACGCTACGCGGCGCGCTCGAACACGAACGCCTCCACCACGCATACCTCTTCTCCGGCGCGCGCGGCGTGGGCAAGACGACGACGGCGCGCCTGCTCGCCAAAGCCCTCAACTGTCACAAGTTCAAAAGCCCGACGGCGACGCCCTGCCGGACAACCGACGCGGATCAGTGTTCTTCGTGCCGCGAGGTGGCCGAGGGGCGTTCGATTGACGTGCTCGAAATAGATGCGGCCTCAAACACGGGCGTGGACAACGTGCGCGATTCGATCATCAACACGGTCGGCGTCAGCCCCGCGCGCGACCGCTACAAAGTCTTCATCATTGACGAGGTTCACATGCTGTCGGGCGCGGCCTTCAACGCGCTGTTGAAGACGCTGGAAGAGCCGCCGCCGCGCGTCGTCTTCATCATGGCGACCACCGAGTCGCACAAAATCCCCGACACGATCCTGTCGCGCAGCCAGCAGTTCGAGTTTCGCACCATCGCCACGACGCGCATCAGTGAACGCCTGCGGCTCATCGCCGACGCCGAGGGGATCAACGTCGCGGACGAAGCCCTGCGCGAGATCGCGCGCGCGGGCGAAGGCTCGATGCGCGATGCGCAGTCGGCCTTCGATCAAGTCATCAGTTTCAGCGACGCCGAGATCACGGTGGCCGACGTGGAGGCCGCGCTCGGCATCGCCGGGGCGGAATTGCGCACGCGCGTCATGCGTTCGATTGCCGAGGGTGCGCCGCGCGACGCGCTCGCCGTCGTTGATGATCTGGTGATGCGCGGTCACGACCTGAGAAATTTTTGCCGCGACCTGTTATCGCACGTGCGCGACCTGCTGGTCGTGAAAGTGGCGGGCGATGCGGCCGAAGGGTTGGACGCGGGCGACGCAGAGCGCAGGGAACTGATCTTAGCGGCGCGGGAATTTTCCGAGTCAGACCTCGTGCGCTTCTTCCATAGCCTGTCGGAGACGGAGCGAGTTTTGCGCGAGGGCGCGCACCCGCGTTATCAACTCGAAATCGGACTGGTCAAGCTGATCGAGATGCGCCGCCTCGCGCCGCTCGGCGCGATCATCGAACGCCTGAACGCGCTCGAAGAGGCTCTCCGCACGGGCAAGTCACCCGCCACCGGCGCGGCGGGCGCGTCCACGCCTCCGGGCGGCGCGGGTAGCGGCGGCGGCAGCAGCGCGCCGCGAAGCGGGAGCGGATACACGGGCGGTGGCAGCGGCGGCGGCAGAGGAATGCCTCCCGCCTCGCGCGCCTCCGCGTCACAGGGTGTTGAAGCGGGGCATGAAGCCTCCGCGCCGGCGGATCTCGACGCTTCAACGTCTTCATACCCCGACGCTTCCGCATCAACTGCAAACGACGCCGGTAAACTCGACGCGGGCGCGCGGCAGACGGATCGTTCTTTACTCTCGAACGCGAAGACGGCCGACGCGCCGCCGTGGGAAGCCCCGCCGTGGGAAGAACCGCCGTCGGCCTCTCAGCCTCCGCCGCTCAAACTCGTGCCCACGCATCATCCTCCAGTGCCGCAGACGGCCGCCGCGGCACACGCGCCCGCGCCGCAATCATTTGGCGACGCGCCCGCCATGCAGGCTTCCGACGCGGGCGGCATCGTCGAACGAATCAAGACGGGACTCGAAGAGCGGCGCAAGCCCTTTCTCGCCATCGCGCTCGAAGGCGCGCGCCGGGTCTCGGTCGAAGGCGAAGAGTTGTACGTCGAGTTTGCCCCGGCGGCCAAGCACCTGCGCGACAATCTGGCGAAGCCGGAGAGCATCAAACTTTTGCGCGAAGTGTGCGAGGCGGTGTGCGGGCGCGAGATGGGCGTGCGCATCTCGGTCAAAGACCAGAACGAGAGCCGCGACGACGAGCCGCCGACCCCGGCGGCGCGCGACGCAGAAGCCGAAGAGAGACGACGCCTGCGCGAATTGGCCGAGAACCACCCGTCGGTGCAGCAAGTCCTGCGCGCCTTTCAGGCCGAGATCGTTGACGTGCGCCGCGTGGACAGTGGTACGAGTAAGCAGTGAGCAGTGAAAAACGGTTTTCTTACGGCTCGCTGCTCACCGCTCACTGTTTTTTCCCGCGAACAAAGCTGCGCGAGCGCGCGTATAGTCTGCACGGAGGTGAGAGAGCGATGCGTGATCCTTTTATTGCAGGTCTACTGAGTTTGCTGGTGCCCGGACTGGGGCAGCTTTACAACGGGCGGATTCTGGCGGGCATCCTGTGGCTGCTTTTGACGGGCGTCTCATGGATCGGGTCTGCGGGCACGCTCGGCTGGCTCGTCCACATCATCGCCGCCTACACGGCCTACAGCTACGCGAAAGAGCATCGCGTGCGCGTGTAGGGTTTCGGGGGTTCTCAAGAGTTACCAGGGAGGCGCGGGTCGCGTGCGTGTTGCGCGGCCCGCGCTTTTTTTATTCGTCGCCGCCGAGCGTGTTGGCGTCGTCGGTTTTCCTGACGGGCAGGAGGCTGCGGATGAGGTCGTTGAGACGCTCGAAGTCAATCGGCTTGGTGAGATAACCCTCCATCCCTGCGTCGTAGGCGGCGCGCTGGAAGCCTTCCGTGGTGAAGGCGGTGACGGCGATCACGGGCACGGGGCGCAGGGTCGGGTGCTCG
>DATHAZ010000130.1:0-1735 GCA_035296445.1 Pyrinomonadaceae bacterium
CGCGCTCATCGCTTCGGGCGGCGCAGTTCCCCTGACCGCGCTCGAAGGCGTGAACGCGGCCACCACCGCCGCGCTCGCCGAACGCGGCATCGAAGACATAGACACGCTGGCCGCCACTTCGCTCGACGACCTGACCGAGTATCTCGACATCTCGCTCGACGAAGCGCAGGCCATTCTCGATTCGGCCGGGCGCGTCGTCGCCGCGCGCGAGCGCAGCAAGGCGGGCGGCAGCGGCGACGATGCGGAGGGCGCGGAGACGGCGGAAGCCGAAGCCGCCGCGAGCGAACTGGCCGACGCCGTGGACGACGCGGGCGCGGACGACGCGCTCGAACAGCACGCCGTCTCGGTCGAACTAGACCCATCGGTTGATCCGGGCGAAGTCGAACCTTCGGAAGCGATGATCGCGGAGGGCTACGACGAGGCCGTGCGCGGGGGCACGCCCTTCCGCGCCGAGCCGGACATACTCGCCAATGAGTCGGCCGACCCGGTCGCCTCGACGGAAGTCGAAGAGATGTCCGTAGACGAGTTGGTGTTGCAGGAAGCGGGGCGCGACCTGCGCGCCGACACCATCATGCCAGCCGCTGACATGACCTCAACCGATGCGGCGCTCGTCGCCGAAGAGGAAGAGGCGGAAGAAGGCGAACCGCCCGTCGAAGACGATTCGCCGATCTCGCCGACGGTCTCGGCGACGGAAGTCTCCGCGCCGGAAGTGTCGGTTTCGTCCGCGCCCGCGCCCGAATACCGGGTCGAGACGAACGACGAAAAAGACGTTGACTCCGATGAGCAGAAAGATGCTTCGGGCAACGCGGAATAACCGCCGCGGGCGCGTTGTCCTCAAGGGCGGCGCGGCCTGCGGCAACTCGCCTTAGACGGCCTCACGCGGCACGTGTCCCGACGCATAGACAAGCGTCGCGCGCCGTTCGAGAGGTGATGGAGGGGCGAGAAGTCCTTCAACCTTTAAAGCGCGCGACGCCGTTCTACCAAAGCGTCGAGAAGGAAGTGCATGAGCGTTCAGTCCAAAGTTCGTATTTACGATCTCGCCAAGGAACTCAAGCTCGAATCGAAACGCCTCATCGAAGAGGTGCGCCGCGAGGGCGTTGACGTGAGTGTGCCCTCGAACACCGTCTCGAAAGAGCTGGCGGAGAAGATTCGCAACAAGTATTTCCCCAAGAAAGAGACGGTTGCGCCGCGCGCCATTCGCGTCGTCAAAAAAGCCCCGACCGTCGTAGATGAAATTCCGCCGAGCGAGGTCGAAGACATCCACGCCTCCGTCGCGCCGCCCACGGCCGAGACGACCGCGCCGACGCCGCAGGCGTCCGGCCCGAACGGCGCGGACGCCGCAACTGCGGCGACCTTAGATCAGGGCGCGGCGGCGAAACCCGCCATCGCGCGACTCATCAAGAAACCGCTCGCCCCGGCCGCCCGCGTCGAACCGCCTGCGCCGCAGCAGCAGCAGGGCGCGCCCGCCGCAGCGCCGGCTCAACCCGAACCTCCCGCGACCGAGCAATCCATCACCGGCGCGCCGGTCGCCGAACCCGCGCCGCCGGAAGTGCCCGGCCCCGTGCAACTCGCCGCGAGCGAAGCGCAGGCGACCGCGCCCGTCGTGGAACAGATCGGCGAAGCGCCGCTCACGCCCGTCGCGCCGGGGTCGCCCGCCGTGGTTGCGCCGCCGCCGGCCGCCGTCGCTGCTCCGCCGTCGAAACAGGTCAAAGTCCTGCGCCTGAGCACCACCGCG
>DATHAZ010000131.1:0-28910 GCA_035296445.1 Pyrinomonadaceae bacterium
ACGATGCCGCCGACGAAGAGGGCGACGAGGAATCCGAGCACGGCGACCACTCCACCGACGATGAGCAGAATCTTTTTCGTTGTCATTTGGCTTTGAGTCTCTTTGAAAATAATCCGACGCTGTTTCAGGGGAGTTGCGCGCGTTGCAGTGCGTCGGCGAAATAGAAGACGGCGAAATAGTAGATGAGCGGCGCGTTGAAGAGCAAGCTATCGAGCCGGTCGAGCAGCCCGCCGTGGCCGGGCAGAATCCGCGCCGCGTCCTTCGCGCCCGACCCGCGCTTGAGCGCGCTCTCCGTCAAATCGCCGACCACGCCGAGCACGTTCATCGCCGCCGCCAGCGGCAGGGCTGCGCGCAGTTGCAGTTCGGGAAAGAACCAGTAGTGCGCGAGCACGGCGAAGCCCAGGCTCGCCACGAAGCCGCCGGCCGCGCCCTCCCAGGTCTTCCCCGGACTGACCGTGGGCGCGAGTTTATGACGGCCGAACGCGCGCCCTGTGTAATAGGCCGCCGTGTCCGAACCCATCAGAACGAAGAAGAAGAACGTGAGCAGGCGCGCCGCGAGCGGCATCGGAAAACCGGCGCGCAGCGCGACGAGATGGCCGCCGAGCAGGACGACGTAACAGACGCCGCCGAGGGTCGCGCCCGTCGTCGGAATCATGCGCTCGAAGGGCGCGCCCTTGAGCATCGCGCCCGCGAGCGTCGAGATGACGAAGGCGACGAGGAGCATCAAGGGGAGCGCAGGCCAGGTGACGGGTGCGTTGAAGTAGAAGGCCGTGAGCAGCGCGACGGCGAAGATCGTGCCGAGTTCGCGCTGCGCCTTCGCGTCGCGTTTCGCCGACAGCATCCAGAATTCGTACAGCCCGACCATCATCGCCCCCGCCGCCAGCGCGACGAAGAGTAGTTCCAGTCGTTCGATCCAGATTGAGGCGAAGATGATGGGCAGGGCGATGATGGCTGTGATGATGCGCGACATTAGTTTTCGGTGGACGGCAGACACACCAGCCCGCCCCGGCGAAGGATTAGTTTGAAATTTGAAGAACTAATTTGAAATCTGAAGAACTCAAGAGGAAGCGCGCGCGAGGCCGCATCCCGTTCATTCGCCCCCGCCGCCGTCGCCGCCTCCGCCATCGCCGCCGCCTGAATCCCCGCCGCCGAAATCGCCGCCGCTCCCGCCGCCTGCGAAGTCGCCGCCCCCGCCAAAGTCGTCGCCGCCATGACTGCCGACGCTCGTGTAATCGTCGCTCCGCGATGAGGCGTCGGTGAAGCCGCCGTAGCCCGTGTCGCCGGAGTGCCACGTTGAGTGGGGCAGGATGCTGTAATTATCGGTCGAGCCGCCCGCGCTCCCGCCGCCGCCTCCGAGCCGCCGGCGAAAAATCACGCCGATGACCACGACGAACAGCACGATTATGATCAAGATGAAGTTGACTGAAGTGGCGTCCATAAGTTTCTCAACGGCGGGGCGCGGCTGTCATATTGAGTGAAACTCACTTGGCGTTCGCCACGAGTTGCAGGCCGCCGAAGCGGCGGTCGCGGCTTTGATACTCGACGATGGCTTCGAGCAGGTGGACGCGTCGGAAATCAGGCCACAGGGTTTCGGTCACGTAAATCTCGCTGTAGGCGGCCTGCCAGAGAAGGAAATTCGAGATGCGCATCTCGCCGCTCGTGCGCACGAGCAGGTCGAGTTCGGGCAGTCCGTGCGTGTAGAGTTCGCGCTCGATGTGCTCTTCGGTGATCTCCGTGGGGGCGCGGCCTTGCTCGACGAGGCGCGCGATGGCGGCGCGACAGGCGTCAACGATTTCCGCACGCCCGCCGTAGTTGAGCGCGACGCTCAGGACAAGCCCGTCGTTTGCGGCCGTCTGCTCGACGGCTTTTTGAATTTCCCGCTGCACGCTGTCGGGGAGCGCGCCGGTGCGGCCGATGGTCTGGAAGCGTATGTTCTGCCGGTCAATCTCTTCGAGTTCGAGCCGGAGGTAGCGTTTCAGCATGCGCATCAGCGCGTCAACTTCAAAGCGCGGGCGTTTCCAGTTCTCGGTCGAGAAGGCATAGAGCGTGAGCGCGCCGAGTCCGAGCCGCGCGCTGGTATCAACGGCGGCGCGCACGGCCTCGACGCCCGCGCGATGCCCGGCCACGCGGGGCTGCCCGCGCCCCTTCGCCCAACGCCCGTTGCCGTCCATGATGATGCCGACGTGGCGCGGCAGGCGTTCCCACGCAACGCGCTTCAACAACGCCTCGTCGCGCGTTCCCACCTCGATCTCCTTCGCGAAATCCGCGAGCATTCACACTCTCCCCAAACCGGCTTTACGAATCAAACGCTCTTTAACAAGACGCCGCATCTTAATCGCCGCACATGCCTGCATGCAACAGCAAACGGTGACAAGTGACGGGTGACTGGTGACAGGATAGAACAACTCTTTTTTTATCCTGTCACCCGTTACCTGTCACTCGTAATGCACTTCCACCAGCGTCAAGCCTTTAGCCGGGGCGGTCGCGCCCGCGAGTGAGCGTTCGCGGCTGTCGAGCGCGCGTGCAACTTGCGCCGCGTCCATCTGCCCGCGCCCGACTTCGAGCAGCGTGCCCGCGATGGAACGCACCATGTAGCGCAGGAAGCCCTCCGCGCGCGCCGTGATTTCGACGAGCCGCCCGCGCCCCTCTTCGCTCCAAAGCTCGCGCACCGCGACTTCCGTGACGGTGCGCACGCGCGTCTCAACGTCCGCCTGCGCGGCGGAAAATGCCGTCCAGTCGTGCGTGCCGACGAACAGCCGCGCACACTCCCGCATCCGCGCGAGATCGAGCGGGCGCGCATCCGTGTGCGTGTAGCGCACCAGAAAAGGCGACGCGTAACGGGCGTTGAAGACGCGATAGCAGTAAGTTTTCCCGCGCGCCGAATAACGCGCGTGAAAGTCTGCGTCAACCGTTTGCGCCTCGATGACGCGCACGTCAGGCGCGAGGTTGCCGTTAATCGCCGCGCGCAGTTTGTCGCCGGAGATTTCGCGCCGCAACTCGACGCTCGCCACCTGCCCCAGTGCGTGTACGCCCGCGTCCGTCCGCCCCGCCCCATGCACGAAGACCGCGCGCCCTTCGATGAGCGACAGGGCGCGCGCCAGTTCGCCCTGCACCGTGCGCTCGCCCGCGCCCTGCACCTGCCAGCCGTGAAAGTCCGTGCCGTCGTATTGAATGGTCAGGCGGTAGTTCATAAGCGAGTGACAGGTGACAGGTGACAAGTGACAGGAAGGAACAAAAATTTCATCTTGTCACCCGTCACTTGTCACCTGTCAAGGCTTTCCTGCTTCCAGGTTTAATCGCCGCTTCGCCGCGCTGGCAGGCGGGGCAGGCGGAGGGGGCGAGGGCGGGCACGTCGAGCGTGGCGAGGGCGACGCGCGGGACGCCCACGTCGGCGCGTCCGCCCGAACGGTCTATGATCGAGGCCGCGCCGACGACGCTCGCGCCGGCGGCGCGCATGGCCGCGATGGTCTCGCGCGTCGAACCGCCCGTCGTGATCACGTCTTCAACGACGAGGACGCTCTCGCCCGCGCGCGTGCCGAAACCGCGCCTGAGCGTCATGGCATTCGTCGCGTCGCGCTCCGTCCAGACTGAACGCGCGTTGAGAGCGCGGGCCACTTCGTAGCCGATGACGATGCCGCCGATGGCGGGCGCGACCACGGTCTCGATGCCGCGCCCGGCGAATCGTTCGGCGAGGGCGCGCGCGAAGGCTTCCGCTTCGGGCGGGTGCTGCAAGACGAGCGCGCATTGCAGGTAGACGGAACTGTGCAGGCCGCTCGTCAGGATGAAGTGGCCTTCCAACAACGCGCCCGTGCGCCGGAATCTCTCAATCACCTCTTCGGCTCTCATCTGCTGTCGCTCCCTCGCCGGTCTGTCGTCGCCCGCTTCGCATCCGCTGCTACGCGGCGCCGCGCGTCGTGTTACAATGCCGCGCGGATGACGCACTTTTCTAACCTCGTCCTGGATTGTACGTTCGTGCAGGAGATGATCGACCTGCTGCGCCTGTCGGGCGGCGGGCGCGCTCCCGTCGGGTCAATCGCCCGCGCCGTCCTCCAACTGCCCGATCTCGACCCGCCCTCCGCCGCGCTCCTGGTCTCCGACCTCATCAAAGACGACTGGCGTCTGCGCATCAACGACGACTACGAACTCGAACTGCTGTGTGAAGACGCCGACTGCCGCGCGCTCGACGAGACGGATTACGTCGTGGTTGACGTGGAGACGACGGGCGCGAAAACTCCCCCGGCGCGCATCACAGAGATCGGCGCTTATCGCGTCCACGGCGGCCGTATCGTCGCCGAGTTTCAAACATTGGTCAACCCGCAGATGCCGATCCCCTCTTTCATCGTCATGCTCACCGGGATCACGGACGCAATGGTCAAATCCGCGCCGCTCTTTTCCGAGGTCGCGGGCGACCTCCTGCAATTCATTGATCGCGCCGTGCTCGTCGCGCACAACGCGCCCTTCGACGTGCGCTTTCTCAATCACGAAATCTCGCGCGTCTATCCGGGCAAGCGCATGTTCAACGCGCAACTCTGCACCGTCTCGCTCTCGCGCCGCGTCGTGCCGCAACTCGTCAACCACCGCCTGCACACCGTCGCCGAACACTTCGCCGTGCCTATCGTCAATCGCCACCGCGCCGCGGGCGACGCCGCCGCCACGGCCGAAGTCTTCCTGCGCCTCCTCGACCTCCTGCAACAAAACGGCGTCCGCGATCTGGCCGCCGCGCGAAAATTCAAACACGCCAACCACGAACAATACCGAAAGACAACGGCCGGAAGTTCAAAGCAACTCTGACTCCGACTCGCCGGACAGACCGGCGGCGCGCCTTTCGCCGTCGCCCTGCTTTTTCTTATTCAACAAGTTGCGCGCGACGAAGAACGCGACGATGAGCGCGGCCATGGCAAGCCCGACGTATGGATAATAACGCGCCAGCAATTCTTTGGCGTGTTCGCCGTAATGCGCCGCGAGATAGCCGATGAGCGCGTAGCGAAAGGCGCGGCCGGCGGCCACGGCGAGCGCAAAGCGCAGAACGCTGAAACGAAAGACGCCCGCGGTAGCGATGAAAATTTTGAACGGGAACGGGGGCGGCAAGACCGACGCGACGAGCACCGAGAGCACGTCATAGCGGTCAATCAACTCTTTCACGCGCGCCTGCCGGCGCGGCGAAAAGCGTTTCAGCGCACCCCGCCCCGCGCGCCGCGAGATGTAATAAAAAATGAGACAGCCGATGACCGAACCGAGCGTCGCGGCCAGCACGTAGAGGGGAACCCACGCGGGGCGCGCCGTCGAGAGCAGGATCAACACGGCGTCGGGGCCGCCGGGCAGAGGGATGAGCGCGGAATCGAGCAGCGCGATGCCGAACAGACCGAACGCCCCGAAGGCGAGCAAGTATTGCGAGACCGAAGTCAGACCGTTAGTAATCTTTCGCAACAACCACTTCAAGATTGAGTGTTCCCTTCCTCGCCACTCTTATTGGCGCATCGTTCCTCGCCGAATTATGAAAGCGGCGTGGACGAAGGCGCGTCGCGCTCGGCGCGCGCTTCGCCGGACTCGACGGCGGTTTCAGTTTCGCCCGCCTCCGGCTTCTTCGCTCCGGTCAGGCGATTCTTGATGAAATAGATCGCCAGCCCGACGACGCACAGGGCGGCGACCGCGCCGAGCATCCGCAGCCCGTAGTGCTCGATGAACTCAAGCACTTGCCGCCCGTAGTAGACGGCGAGTATGCCTTCGACGTAGTAGCGTAGGCTGCGCGCGATCATGATCGTGACCATGAAACGCCAGCGCGGGTATTCGAGCGCGCCCGCCGTGGCGACGAAAATCTTGAAGGGCATCGGCGGCGGCAACAGCGCGGGGATGGCGAGCGTCAGGAAGCCGAAGCGCGCGTAGGCGCGTTCGACGCGCGCGATGTTCTCCGCGCTGAAACGCTTGCGCAAAACGGCCTGCCCGCCGCGACGCATGATCACGTAGAGCAGCATGCAGCCGATGACGGAGCCGAGCGCGGCGAAGAGCGGGAAATAAAATGCCGCCTTCGGGTCGCTATAGCAACGCATGACGACGAGGTAGTCGTTGATTTCGGGGAGCGAGAGGAGCGAAGAGTCGAGCGCGCCGATGATGACCATCGCGGGCGCGGCCACGTAGATGGGCACTTCGACGATGAACCTTTGCAGCCCTTCGGCCACCCCGCGCAGCCATTGCCCCAGCCCGTTGATCAGAAGAAGCATAAGCTCAAAGTGACAAGTGACAAGTGACGGGTGACAAGATAAAACGCGAGTTTATCTTGTCACCCGTCACTTGTCACTTGTCACTGTTTTATTTGACCGTAGTGAAGATCGAGGGGGTGTCGTAGGTGACGCCGAAGGTGACGCCGGAGCGCGGGCTGAACTCGGTCAGACCGGCGATGCCGGCGAAGTCGAAGCGTAGGCCGGAGGCTTTGATCTGCAAGCCGAGACGCGCTTCCGACTGCGACTCCGTGCCGAGCGGGGCGCGACCGCCGCGCGTGTTGGCGCGACCGTTGATCTCGCCCGCGACGTTGATCTGGCGGTTGACGCGGTAGATGCCTGCGATGCCGTAGAGCAGCATGTCGTTCTGCGTGAACGCCTGCGTGGGCGCGGTGAAGATGCCGAGGCCGAGATTGCCGAAGAGGTTGAAGCGATCCTCGTGCCCAAATTTCTTGCCCATCAGGATCGTGCCGTAGGCGTTCGTCTGGTTGATGCCGATCCCGCGCCCTTCGCTGGAGTTGGGCAGTTCGACGCCGAAGCGGAAGCCGAGCGACGGGGCGCGGCGCGTCTCGTTGCGCAGTTTGATCTTGGTGGAGAGGCGGAAATCGCCCGTGTCGTTCGTCGAATCGGTGCGCGCGGTGTTGAGCGGGACGGCCGGGTTGGGCGCAATCGAGTTGATGCTCAGGAAGTTTTGCAGCACCCCGTCAATCTGAAATTCGACGTTCGGCGACAGTCCGATGTTGACGCCGATGACGCCGACGCGCGTCAAATCGCCGCGCAGACCCGACACGGGAAATCTCGCATCCTGAAAAAACTCGATGCCCGCCTCGATGCGCGCCGAACCGGGCGGGATGATGTCAACGTCCTCCGTGATGAGCGGGCGTTGCTGCGCGGCGGACGAGAGCGCGCACGCGAATGTGAAGACGAGCGCGGCCGAAAAGCGTATAAAGTGAAAGCGACGAAGCGGCATAGGTAATTTGTGCGTCGGGAACGTCTGTTTAAAGGTTGAATCGCGGCGGCTATTCGCAAAGCCTTTCGCGCGCGGCAAACGGACTCACGGCGGATTGTAGTGGCTTCGTTTGCGGAGCGTCAATGTGACAGCCTCGTTGAGACAAAGATTTGGAAGAAATATCCGGGCTGCTTCGTCTAAGGGGTCGTGAGCTTTACAGCGAATGCAGCGTTGGGGATGGAGTTAACGGCGGTGACTGTCGAACGTCCGGTTGATGCGCGCGTGGTCGAATCCTGTCAGCAGGGCGACCGCGAAGCCTTCCGCCTGCTCTTCGAGACGCACAAAGACAAAGTCTATTCCATCGCGCTCTATTTCTTCGGCGGCGACAGCGCGCTCGCCTCGGACATCACGCAGCAGGTCTTTCTCAAACTCTTCACGCGCATCGGGCAGTTTCGCCACCAGTCGGAATTCACGACGTGGCTCTACCGCCTGACCACCAACACCTGCATAGACGAGCAGCGCAGGCGACGCCGCTTCGCCCCGTTTACCGAAACGCTTCACCCCGCGCCCGCGAACGGGAACAAATTGCCCGCCGCCGAGGCGCGCTTCATGCGTCTGGAGATCGCGGACTCGGTGCGCGACGCCATCGCGTCGCTCAAGCCGAAACTGCGTATCGCGATCCTGCTCAAATATTTCGAGGAGCTTTCTTACGAGGAGATCGCCGAAGTTCTCAATTGTTCAAAGGGCACGGTGGCCTCGCGTCTGAATCGCGGCCATTCGATACTCGCGCGGCGGCTCGGCCACCTGCGCGCCAACGTTTTAAGCGGAGACCAGAAGTAAAGATGTTCGGTCAGCAGCACGTTAAAGAACAACTCACGGCTTACGCACACGGCGAACTGCCGGCGGCGGAGCGGACGCGCGTCGCCGCGCACCTCGGCGCGTGCGCACGCTGCCGCGCGAAGTTTGAAGAGATCGCTTACGGCATCCGTCTCGTCGAAAATTTGACGCCGCACGCCGCGCCCGCCGCACTCTGGGACAACATCGAGGCCGCGCTGGCGCAACAGTCGTTTAAGGAGAATCAAGCGGAGCGTGCGGGGCAAGACGCGTCGCGGGAGACGCAGAAACGTCGGGGTTGGCTTCCGGGCGGTTTAAGTTTCGGCAGGTTCTACGGCTGGCAAACTGCGCTGGCGGCGGGTCTCGTCCTGCTGCTCGTGCTCGGCGCGGGCGGCGCGTTCTGGTTCTCCCAGCGCTCGCCCCGCGCGGGCTGGGATGTGGCGCGGCTACAGGGCGCGCCATCCATTGACGCGGATCGAATCGGTTCGACCGGACGACTCGGCATCGGCGAATGGTTGGAGACGGACGCCGACTCGCGCGCGCAAATCAAGGTGGCCGACATCGGGCAGGTGGAAGTTGATCCGGGCACGCGCATCCGTCTTGTCGAAACGCGCCCGACCGAGCACCGCCTCGAACTCGCGCGCGGGCGCATGCACGCCGCCATCTACGCACCGCCGCGCCTCTTCTTCGTTGACACGCCCTCGGCCGTCGCCGCCGATCTCGGCTGCGCCTACACGCTCGAAGTTGACGACGCGGGGCAGAGCATCCTGCACGTCACGGCGGGATGGGTGGCGTTCGAGACGAAGGATCGAGAGTCAATGGTTCCGGCGGGAGCGGCCTGCCGCACGCGGCCGGGCGTGGGGCCGGGCACGCCCTTCTTTGAAGACGCCTCGGAACTCTTCCTCGACGCGCTCGCGAAATTCGACTTCACAAACGGCGGCACGGACGCTCTCAGCGTCGTCATCGCCGAAGCCCGCCCGCGCGACACGCTCACGCTCTGGCATCTGCTCGCGCGCGTCGAGGGCGTCGAACGCGAGCGCGTCTACGAACGCCTCGCCGCACTCGCGCCCCCGCCCGCGGGCGTGACGCGCGAAGGGATCATGCTCCTCGACCCCGCGATGCTCTACGAATGGAAGGCGCAGATGGAAACGACGTGGCTTGAGTAGAGCGCGCGAAGAGAGATGAAAGAAAACGACTGACACCTCCGTCTAATAAACAAAGCGACGCTCGATGAGGTTGAGACGAGCGAGAGCGGGCGGCGGAGGTGAAAGTTGATGCGGAAATTTCTCAAGTCGGCGGCATTGGCAGCGGCGGCGCTCTTCATCTCGTTGCAATTCGTCCGGTCGAACCAAACGAACCCACCCGTTGACCAGACCCGCTCTATCGAATCGCACGTGCGCGTCACGCCGGAGGTCGCGGGTATCTTCGAGCGCTCCTGCAAGGATTGTCATTCCCACCAAACCGAGTGGCCTTTGTATAGCCGGATCGCTCCGGTCTCGTGGTACGTCGCCGAACACGTCAACCACGGGCGCGAGGAAATGAACTTTTCCGAGTGGTCTCGCTACGACCGGGAGCAGGCCGACTGGCTACTCGGCGCGATGTGCATGACCGCCGAGCGCGGCCGGATGCCGCTCTCCTCCTACACGCGCATGCACCACTCGGCCCGACTCTCGCCCGCCGACGTGAAAATTCTCTGCGCGTGGTCGCAGGCCGAACAGGGACGCCTCGCGAAAAGATGAATTGAGAAAACAGGAATCAGAATTCAGGAGTCAGAATGAAAGCAGCGTGTCTTAACTTCTGACTCCTGAATTCCGTCTCCTGTTTTCCGGCTTCCGTTCCGCTTCCTTGCTTCCCTTCTTCACCCCTGTGCTACCATCTCGCCGCAGGTTTGCAATCCCGCGCATGCGCGAACGACGGCCAAACTTCCGTAAATGAGCGCTGATTAATCACATGAAAAAACAACTGCTCGCCTGTTCCCTGCTGCTCTCGATTTTTATTGCTCACGCCGCGCCGCCCGCCTCCACGGGCTACGCGCAGACGCCGGCCGCGTCGCCGACGCCCGGCTCAAAGACGTTGACGCTCGCGGGGCTGCGCGCGCCCGTGACGATCCGCCGCGACGAACGCGGCATCCCGCACATCGAAGCGGCAAACGACGCGGACTTATATTTCGCGCAGGGGTATGCGACCGCCGCCGACCGCCTCTGGCAGATGGATTTGCTGCGACGCACGGCGCGCGGCGAACTGGCGGAGATTTTCGGCCGCCGCGCGCTCGAAGAGGACAAGCGGCATCGCATCTACGGCTTCACCGCGCTCTCGGACGCGCTCGTCTCGCGCGTCTCCGTCGCCACGCGCGCCGCCCTCGAAGATTACGCTCGCGGCGTCAACGCCTATATCGAATCGCGCGGCGGCAAAGAGACGCCCCTTCCCGCCGAGTTTCAGATCATCGGTTACAAACCGCGCCCGTGGCGTCCGGCCGACTCGCTCGTCATCGGAAAGATTTTCGCCGAGACGCTCTCGACCTCGTGGCCGACCGATATCTCGCGCGCCATGCTCGCAGACCTCCCGCCCGCGCGCCGCGCGCAACTGCTCCCCGTAAGTTCCGCGCTCGACGTGATCGTCGTCGGCAGCGACGCCCCCCGGCCACAATCGCCCGCTAAAAACGGACGGAAGCCCGCCCCCAAAATACGTGCGACGAAAACTCGCGCCGCGCGTCTCCCGTCGCCTGACGAGCGTGAGCGCGCCGAACTGCTCGCCGAGGTCGAGCGCATCGAGACGTTGACGAGAAGTTCGCTCGAACGCGCCGGGCTGTACATGGAGTGGCGCGCCGTGAGTAACAACTGGGTTGCGAGCGGCAAGCGCACCGCTTCGGGCAAGCCACTGCTCGCCAACGATCCGCACCTGCCCGCCTCCGCGCCCTCCATCTGGCACATGGCACACCTCAATGCGCCCGGCCTGCACGTCGCGGGCGTCACCGTGCCCGGCGCGCCCGGCGTCATCATCGGCCACAACGAACACATCGCGTGGGGCATGACCAATCTCGACCCGGACGTGCAGGATTTGTATCTCGAACGATTCAGCGCGGACAAAAAGAATTTCTACGAGACTCCGGCGGGGTGGCGCGAGGCCGTCGTGCGGCGCGAAGAGATCAAGGTGCGCAAAAGTCTGACCGACGCCTCGACCGAGACCGAGACTTTCGACGTGACGGAGACGCGCCACGGCCCCATCATCCTGGAACGCGAGGGCAAGCGTTACGCGCTGCGCTGGACTGCGCTCGATGCGGAGCGCACGGAGTTTGACGCCTTCTACAAGATCAACCGCGCGCGCGACTGGAACGAATTCCGCGACGCGCTCAGAACCTACAGCGGCCCGACGCAGAATTTCGTCTATGCCGACACCGCAGGCCACATCGGCTACTACGGCGCGGGGCGGATTCCCGTCAGGCGCAGCGGCGACGGGAGTACGCCTTACGACGGCGCGACGGACGCGGGCGAATGGACGGGCTTCATCCCCTTCGACGAACTGCCGCACGTCTACGATCCGCCGTCGGGCTTGATCGTCACGGCCAACAGCCGCGTCGTCGGGCGCAATTACCCGCATCACCTGACGCACGATTGGGCTGCGCCTTATCGCTCGCGGCGCATCCACGATCTTTTGAATGGGCGGCGAAAGTTGACGGCGGCCGATTACCGCGCCGTGCAGGCGGACGTTTACTCGATCTACGGGGCGGGGTTCGCGCGAGCCGCCGCAGAACTCCTCCGCGGCACGCCCTCTCCGCGCGCCGTGGCTACGGGTCAGTTGCCCGCCGACGAAGGCAAGATACGCGCGGCGTCTGATTTACTGGGACGGTGGGACGGGCGCGTGACGGCCGACTCGCGCGCCGCGCCGCTCGTCGCCGAAATGAGCATCGCCTTTCGACGGCGCATCCTCAACGCGGCGCTCGGCGAGGCGCGTGCGCGCTCGTTTCGTTGGAGCAGCTACGACCTGTTTTTCAGCCGCGTCGCGGCGGAACATCCGGCCGAGTGGCTGCCGAAGGAGCACAAAAATTACGGCGAGCTGATGCGCGCCTGTTTCGAGGACGCGCGCGCGGCTCTGACGAAACGCCTCGGCGCGGACGAAAACCTGTGGACATGGGGGCGTTATTCCCCCGCGCGTTTCGCTCACCCGCTCGCGGTTGTTCCTTTCATCGGCGGGCGATTTACGATTGAGCCGTTTCCGGTGGACGGCAGCGGGTGGAGCGCGGGCGCGACCGTCAACGTCGGCGCGGGCGTCTCGATGCGTCTCATCGCGGACACGAGCGACTGGGACAAGACGCAGCAAGGCATCGCGCTCGGCGAATCGGGCGACCCCGCCAGCCCTCACTGGTCGGATCAACTCGCGGACTGGCGCGCCGTCACGCCGCGCATCTTCCCTTTCAGCGCGAAAGCGGTGGCCGCACACACGCGCGCGACGCTCGTGCTCGCGCCCGCCGCGAAGTGACTTCGAGAAATGAGCTTGAGACGGCCGCTGTCTGAAATGCGCGCCGGGTGGACGGGCGTGGGTGAATCGGTGGATTGTGCGGCGGAAAATAAAACTGCCCGCGTCTCGAAAGGCGCGGGCAGTTGTGTTTGCGTCAGGTGTCGGTATCGTTTAGAAGCGGAAGTTGAGGCCGACGCCGATGCGTATGTTGTTGCCCGTCTCGCCTTCGATCCGGACGGGGTTGTATTCGACCTTGATCGCGCGGAAGTCAACATTGCGGTGGACGCGTATGTCGAGGCCGCCGCCGACCGCCGCCGCCAGCCCCGTCTCGCTCTCGTCGAAATTGCCGAAGGCACTGCTCGACTCGACGCTGGCGTGGCCGAGGCCGACCAGCAACTGCGCGAACGGGCGGACTCGCGTCTCCGTCGAGTTGTCCTGAACCTTGACGCCGCCCATGAACTGCGTCAGCTTGCCATCGAGGTTAATCGTCGTCCCGCCCGGCGGCGCGGTGGGGACACCAAACTGTGTAGACTTCTGGTGGTATGAGAAATCCACCTTCGCGCCCACGTAGCGCGTGAAGTTGTAACCGGCATCAACGTTCACGCCGTTGAAGCCCTCGCTGCCGTTGTTGTTGTTGTTCGGGTCAAACGCGCCGTCGGTGTCAACGCGGTTGTGCGAGAACATGACGCCGAATTCGCCGCGCTGGAAATCCCCTTGCGCGAACGCAAGCGGCGCGCAGAAGACAAAGAACAAAGCCATAAATAATGCTTTACGCATGTGAGTAAATTCCCTCCGTGTAAAATGCTGTGAATTTGATGAAGGCTTCTCCACTTCTCCCTCATCCGGTTCGACGAGCGCAACCCTGAAATTGCGAATCGTTAACGCCCTCCCGTGAGGAGGACGGGCGAGACAAGACAGGGCAAACGACAAGTCGAGGGAGTTAGTTTCATTTTTCCGCCCGCGCGTTGCATGAAATTATACGACCGCGCGTGACATCTTTTTTTATTCGTCCGCCGCGCCTTCCGATCCGAATTTTCGGATGCCCCGACGTTGATTTACATAAGCTCCTAACGCACAATGTCAGGCACGAAGCCGAAGCGAGAGCGCTCCGGGGAAGCTTAAAATTTTCCCGGAGAGTTCTTAAACCGAAGCCGGACGAGCGATCCCCTCCGCCAGTCTGTTTTCCTTCTCTCCATATTCGTTAAACGCTCCTCGATTCAACGGGAGGCACGACCTTGAGCGACCTTCGACCGAACCAGCGGGTGCGAATTTTTTGCGCGGTGGAGTTGCCGGAGGACGCGCGCGCACGCGTCGCCGCGCACGTCGAGAGTCTGCGCCGGGCGGCGCAAGGCTCACTCAAAATCACCTGGGAGCGTGCGGAGAAATTGCACCTCACTTTGAAATTTCTGGGCGAGATCGAAGCGGAGCGGGTCGAGGCTTTGACGCGGGCGGCCAATCGCGCGGCCGATGTCACAGGTAACTTCGAAGTGAGTTTGCGTGAGGCCGGGGCGTTTCCGCCGCGCGGCAACCCGCGCGTGCTCTGGCTCGGGCTGCACGACGAAGCTGGGCGTCTGGCCGAACTCCAAAAGCGACTCGAAGCGGAATGCGAGCGCGAAAATTTTCCACGCGAGGAGCGCGCCTTTCGCCCCCACATCACCATCGCGCGGATACGCACGCCAAACGCCGCCGCGCGCCAACTTGCCGCGCTTCACCGCGAGACGGACTTTGCGCCCGCGACGTTTGGCGTGGGCGAGTTCGTCATCATGCAGAGCCAGCTCGGGGCGGGCGGCTCGCGCTACACGCCGCTGTCTAGACACGTGTTGAAAGCTGAGGCGGGCGGTTGAAGGCGAAATTTCAAATTTGAGATATACAACTAACTCTCGATGTAAAACGAGAGGCGGGTGGTCAAACGTCGGATTTCAAATTTGAGATATGAAATCCGACGCTCGACCGCCCGCCTCTCGTTCCACGATCTAACCTTGCGGGTTATGTCGGCAGTTGGCGCGGCGGGGGCGGGTTGTTGCTCTCATTTTTGCGCTGGCTACGCTCGCCCGTCTCGGCGAACATCTCCTTGATCGCGCCGACGCTGGAGAGCATCGCCGAAGTTTCCATCGGCATGAAGATGACCTTCGTGTTGTTGCCGCGCGCCATCTCTTTGAAACTCTCGATGTAGCGTTGCGTGATCAGATACTGCGCCGAGTCGCTCTGATTCAACATCGCCTGACCGATGCGCTCGATGGCTTCGGCCTCGGCTTCGGCGGCCTTCAAGCGCGCCTGCGCCGCGCCTTCGGCCGACAAAATCGCCGACTGCTTCTCGCCTTCCGAACGCGTGACCGAAGCCTGCTTCTCGCCCTCGGCGCGTGTGATGGCCGCCTGCTTGTCGCCCTCGGCCTGCAAGACGAGCGCGCGGCGGTTGCGTTCCGCCGTCATCTGCTTCTCCATCGTCAGGCGCACGTCCTCCTGCGGGTTGATGTTCTTCACGTCAACGCGCGTCACCTTCACGCCCCACTTATCGGTCGCCTCGTCCAGAATCAGGCGCAGCTTGGCGTTGATCTGGTCGCGCGACGAGAGCGTGTGATCCAAATCCATCTCGCCCATCACCGAGCGCATGCCCGTGATGGTCAACTGGACGAGACCGCCGACGAGGTCGGTCACTTCGTAGACGGCCTTGATCGGGTCCATCACCTGCCAGTAGACGACCGAATCAACGTGGATTGTAACGTTGTCGCGCGTGATGACGGGTTGCGGCGGCAAGTCTATGTATTGTTCGCGCAGGTCAATCGAGGTGAGACCGGGGCGCACGTTCGTCCAGTAGACGCCCCGCGGCTTATCGAGGAAAGGGATGATGATGTTCAGGCCGTTGCCGGCGAGACGGTTGAAACTGCCGAGCCGTTCGATGAGCAGCACCGTCGCCTGCGGGACGATCTTGATCGTCTTGGCGGCGACGACCAGCAGGAAGATGCCGATGAAGATAAGGAAAGTCAAGAAAAAGAATTCCATGTGTGTGCCTCCGAAGTTGAAACAGACGCTTGATCAGGTGTCGCGGCGAATCGCCGGTTGGATTGTGCGTGCAGACTATAGCGGATTCGCGCCGCCGGATGGAAGAGGAAAGGGCGGCCTTTGCCACCCGCCGAGCGCAGACTCGATGACGCGCGCGGCGGCCAGCACGAGTCGCTCCTCAAATGGCCGCCCGATGATCTGCACGCCCACCGGCAGCCCCTCGCGCGTGCGACCGGCGGGAACGCTGGCGGCCGGCAACCCGAACACGTTGCACGCCTGCGCATAGCCGAAAGCACGAAACGTGCCGACCACTTCACCGCCCGCCTCAACTCGACGCGCGCCGTGCGCAAAGGCCGCCACCGCCCCGACCGGCGAAAGCAGCAGGGGCGTCTCGCGCATCCGTTCGAGCAGGGATGCGCGCAGGCGTCTGCGCGCATCCCACGCGTCCGGATCGTTTTCGGGCGCGGCCTCGGACGCATCCGCTCCACGCCGCAGGATCGTGCGCACGGCCGCGCCCGCCAACTCTTCGCGCCCCGCATACTCCGCGCGCACGATGCCTGCGACGACGCGCGGAAAGAGCGCGAGCCACAGATCGCTCGCCCCCTCGATCTCCGGCGGGCGCGAATCAATCGCCTCCATCCCCGCCGCCGCGAGCGCGCTTGCGGCCGAAGAGACGGCGCGCGCCGTCTCTTCCGTCACACGCACCACCCCGTCGTCCGCATAGCACGCGACGCGAAGACCGCGCAGTTGAGTTTCAGATAGAGGCCGGCCGAATTCGTCGGCGAGCGGATGGGTGAGAGGGCGTGCGTGTGTGTCGTCCGCGCGCGCGAGCGCGTCGAAGAGGAGCGCGAGGTCTTCGACCGTGCGGGCAAGCGGGCCGAGACTCGCGGCTGCGGCGAGCGCGCCTTCCGTCGGCGGAAAGTGGCCGCCCGGCGGGACGCGCCCCGGCGTCGGGAACAGACCCGCGACGCCGCAGAAGTGCGCCGGGATGCGAATCGAACCGACGAGGTCGCTCCCCAGACTCGCGGGCGACAAACACGCACTGACGGCCGCCGCACAGCCGCCGCTCGAACCGCCCGGCGAAAGCTGTAGGTCGTGCGGGTTGTTGGTGCGCCCGAAGACGGGGTTGTCCGCGTTGTACTCGATAGCCAACTCGGAGGCGTTCGTTTTGCCGTACACGATTGCGCCCGCCGCGCGCAGGCGTGCGACCGCCGGCGCGTCCGCCGCGGGCACATAATCGGCACGCACGCGCGAACCGCTCGTCGTCCTCAAATTGGCCGTGGCGATGGTGTCTTTGATCGTCACGGGCAGGCCGTGCAGCGGCGGCAAACTATCGCCGCTCATCGCCGCACGCTCCGCCGCGCGCGCCTGCTCCAGCGCGTCCGGCGCTAAAGTTACAATCGCATTCAGGGCGGGGTTCAACGCTTCGGCGCGGCCGAGGTGCGCCGACATGATCTCGACGGGCGAGAGCGCGCGTCGCCGCACGAGTTCACACAGTTGCGCGGCCGACATCGAAGTGATTTCGTCTTCGCTGCTACTTCTCACTTTTTTCCCTGAGCAGTTGGATGAACTTTTTTGCGGCCGTGCCGAGCGTGCGGTCGCTGCGGTAGATGACCCCGACCGAACGCCTCCACTCGGCTTCGGCCAGCGCGACGACCGCCAGGCTCCCGACCCGCGCCTCGTCTATCACGCTCGGACTCGGCACGATGGCCGCCCCGATGCCGACCTCGACCGCGCGCTTGATCGTCTCGATGTTGTCGAACTCCGCCACGCGTCGCACCGTCACGCCGTGCGCGCGCAATATCTTGTCAATCGCTCGCCGCGTGGGGATGTCGCGCTCGAACAGCACGAAGTCCTGATTGTTGAGGTCGTGCGCGCGGACTTTCTTGTGTTTGGCGAGCGTGTGTCCGGGCGGGCAGATGAGGACGAGCCGGTCGCCGCCCAGAGGCACGACCGAGAGGCCGCGCTTCTTTTCCGGGTAGGCGACGACGCCGAGTTCGACCGTCCCGGCCAGCACGTCGCGGACGATGCGCGTCGTGCGGCTGTATTCGAGATCGATCTTCGCTTCCGGGTGTTCCGCCATGAAGCGGCGGATGACGGCCGGCAGTTCGTGCAGCCCGATGCTGTAGACGGTGGCGACGTGTACCGTGCCGCTGACGGTTCCGGTCAGCGTCCGCATTCGCTCTTCGAGTTGCGCGTAGGCGTTGACGATCTGGCGGCTCTCCTGGTAGAAGACCTCGCCCTCTTCCGTCAGTCCCACTTCCCGCCCGCCGCGCATGCGTTCGAGCAGCCGCCGCTTGAATTTCTCTTCCAGCCCCCTCACCTGCTGGCTCACGGCCGATTGCGTGACGAAGTTCCTCTCCGCCGCGCGCGACAAACTTTTCGTTTCCACCAGATCACAAAAGATTTTCAGAGTTTCCAATTGCATGGCTCTTATTATAAGAATAACTCATTTGCGAGCGCAACTTTTTTCATTTTACCTAATATCCGTGCCGGGTTAAACTGGCCGCGAGAATGGCGTTTCCAGCTTCTTATCCGTACAAACGGGAGGACGTGCCGCATGAGTCTGTACAATCCTGAATTGACCCTGCGCGCCGCCCGCGAGCGTTATTTCGAGATCAACCATTTCGAGGGCGGCGGCTACGAAGAGGGTTGGGTGAAGATGCGTGCCGGGCCAATCCCGATCTGGTTTCCGAACACCGTGGCGCGCGTCAAGGCCGTCAAGTTTCACGACCTTCACCACGTCCTGACGGAATACCCGACGACGTGGCGGGGCGAGGCCGAGATCGGGGTGTGGGAGGTGGCGACCGGGTGCGCCGCGCATTATCAAGCGTGGCTGCTCAACCTGCTGGCCTTCGCCATCGGCCTCGGGATCAACCCGCGCGGCGTCTATCGCGCCTTCATGCGCGGCCGATGCACGCGCAACCTGTATCGCACGACTTTCTCCGACGAATTGCTCGCGCGCAGGGTCGGCGACGTGCGACGCGAATTGGAGTTAGACAAAACGCACGCGCCGCGCGCGTCCGGCGACCGCAGGGCTTTCGTCTTCTGGTCGCTTGCGAGCGCGGCGACGTTCGCCGTGACGTGGACGGCCGCGTTGCTGCCCGCAGGGACGCTCCTGTTGCTGGTCTACGTGCTGGCGAATAATAAGTGTCTGAGTTTTTGGAGTTTTTAAGAGGCGGCGATTGCATTTCTGGCCGCGCCCTTTATAATCATGTCCGTTCCAAATAATCTTGAGCGTCCGGCGCGCGCCCCGCGCTCCTGCTCCGCACGCCTCCGAACGGCGACACTCGCTTGTGTGTCAGAGAGCGGCGAAAGGGGTCATTCCTAAGTTATGGCTGTTCGTCTGAGTAGAACTTTCGTGCTGCGCAAGCTGCACCAGTTGTCGGGCATCGTCCCGCTCGGCGCGTTCCTGTTGGAGCATCTCTACACCAACTCGAAGGCGGCGCACCCGCAGCGCGGCGAGGCCGACTTCAATCAGGCCGTCACCGACTTGCAGGCCATCCCCTACATCCTGTTCGTCGAGATTACGTTCATCTTCATCCCGCTGCTCTACCACGCGGTCTACGGGCTGTTCATCACCTGGGAGACGCGGCCGAACAACCTGAGCTATCCCTATCCGCGCAACTGGTTCTACACGATCCAGCGCGTGACGGGGATCATCCTCTTCTTCTTCATTCTTTTTCACCTGCTCAACTTCCGCTTCGGCCTGATCCCCGGTCTCAATACGGAGGCCGTCGCGCATCATCCTGAGAAGTCTTTCGCTATCGTGCAGCGAGAATTCCAGATGCTGCCGATCCTGATCATCTACATCATCGGCATCGCCTCGACCGTCTGGCACTTCGCCAACGGCATCTGGCTCTTTCTGGTTGACTGGGGCATCGTCATCGGCGAGCGCGCGCAACGCGCCACGGGCTACGCCTGCATCGGCTTCGGCGTCCTGCTCTACATCCTGTGGGTTAACGTGACCTTTGCTTTCCTGCGCCCCGGCGGACTTCTGGGAGGACTACTTTACTAATGGCGGCGACTTCTAAAGGCACTAAGATTGCGATTGTCGGCGGCGGACTCGCCGGACTCGCGGCGGCGATGAAGATCGCCGAGGCGGGACACGAAGTTGATCTCTTCTCGGTCGTGCCCGTCAAGCGTTCACACTCGGTCTGCGCGCAGGGCGGCATCAACGGCGCGGTCAACACCAAGGGCGAAGGCGACTCGACCGACGAGCATTTCGACGACACGGTCTACGGCGGCGACTTTCTCGCCAACCAGCCGCCCGCCAAGGCCATGTGCGAGATGGCTCCCGCGATCATCTATCTCTTCGACCGCATGGGCGTCCCCTTCTCGCGCACCAAGGAGGGCTTGCTCGACTTTCGCCGCTTCGGCGGCACGAAGCACCACCGCACGGCGTTCGCCGGAGCGTCCACGGGGCAACAACTCCTGTACGCGCTCGACGAACAGGTGCGCCGCTACGAAGTCTCGGGCAAGGTGAAAAAGTACGAAGGCTGGGAGATGTTGTCGCTCGTCCTCGACGAGCATCAGGTCTGCCGCGGCCTCATCGCGATGAATCGCCACACGCTCGAACTCAAGGCCTTCCCCGCCGACGCTGTGATCATGGCGACGGGCGGCCCCGGCTTGATCTTCGGCAAGTCCACGAACTCGATGGTCTGCACGGGCAGCGCGGTCTCGGCCTGTTACCAGCAGGGCGCGCGTTACGCCAACGGCGAGTTCATACAGGTTCACCCGACTTCGATACCGGGCGAGGACAAGTTGCGCCTGATGTCCGAATCGGCACGCGGCGAGGGTGGGCGCGTGTGGGTTCCGCGCCAGAAGAACGATAAACGCGCCCCCGCTTCGATACCGGAAAAGGAACGCCTCTATTTTCTCGAAGAGAAATATCCGGCCTACGGCAACCTCGTCCCGCGCGACATCGCGACGCGCGAAATCTTTCAGGTCTGCCTCGACGGCATGGGCGTGGGCGGCGAGAATCAGGTCTATCTCGACCTCACGCACATTGACGCCGCGACGCTCGACCGCAAGCTCGGCGCGATCTTAGAAATTTACGAGATGTTCGTCGGCGACGACCCGCGCCACGTCCCGATGCGAATCTTTCCGGGCGTCCACTACTCGATGGGCGGCCTCTGGGTTGATGCGAACCAGCGCACGAACATTCCGGGCTTGCTCGCGGCCGGCGAGTGCGACTATTCGATTCACGGCGCGAACCGGCTCGGCGCGAACTCGCTCGTCAGTTGCGTCTACGGCGGTTTCATCGCCGCGCCCGCCGCGCTCGAATATGCGCAAAACGTCGAGCGCAACGGCGCGGACACGTCGAAGATTTACGACGACGAGTTAAAGTTGCAACAGGGCTTCAACGATGACCTGCTCAAACAGTCGGGAGGCGAGAACCAGTATGTCATTCACGACGAGATGGGCAAGTGGATGACGGATAACGTGACGGTCGTGCGCTACAACGACCGTCTGAAAGCGACCGACAACAAGCTGCTTGAGTTGATCGAACGCTATAAACGCATCTCGATCAGCGACTCGAACATGTGGGCGACGATGGCTCTGCCGCACGCGCGCCAGCTTTGGAACATGCTGCAACTCGCGCGCGTCATCACGCTCGGAGCTTTGAACCGCGACGAGTCGCGCGGCGCGCACTACAAGCCCGACTTCCCCAACCGCGACGACGAGCGTTTCCTCAAGACCACTATCGCCGAGTATTCCGGCGAAGGCCCGGTGCTTTCCTACGAGGACGTGGACGTGTCCCTGATCGTCCCGCGCAAGCGCGATTACAGCAAGGGCAAGCAGGAACAGCCGAACAAGGGTGCGGTCGCCGCGCAGGCCGCGGCTTCCGGCCTGCCGACGACGGACGGCGCGCAGCAGATTCCGACGGAAGGCTGGGAGCAGAAGCCGCGCGACCTTACGGGTCCGCGCGTGTGGGGGCAGGATAAGGAGCAGGTGCGCGACGTGAATCACGGCGAGGCCGAGTCGCGCCGCGAGCAGGGCAAGGAACTCAAGGACGCGGGGGGCAAATCGGACGAGCTATGAGCACACACACTGATCAAACTAACAGCACACAGGCGACGCCTGACAGGTCGTACACGCCCGCGCCGGAGCGGCAAGAGGCTAAGAAGTTCGTCGAAATTCGCATCAAGCGGCGCGACCGCCCCGACGCCCCGCAACGTTGGGAAGAGTTCCGAGTGCCCTATCGCCCCAACCTCAACATCATCTCGTGCCTGATGGACATCCAGAAGAATCCCGTCACGAAGGACGGCACGCGCACGACGCCCGTCGTCTGGGACATGAACTGTCTGGAACAGGTCTGCGGCATCTGCACGATGATCATCAACGGCAAGGTGCGCCAGTCGTGCTCCGCGCTCGTGGATCAGTTGGAACAGCCGATCACGCTCGAACCGATGACGAAGTTTCCCAACGTGCGCGACCTCGCGGTTGATCGTTCGCGCATGTTCGAGCACCTGAAGCAGGTCAAGGCGTGGATCGAGATTGACGGCACGCACGACCTCGGCCCCGGCCCCAAGATGACGCAGGACGAGGTGGCCGAACGCTACGCCTACTCGCGCTGCATGACGTGCGGCTGCTGCCTCGAAGCCTGCCCGCAATATGACGAAGACCAGTACATCGGCCCGCAGGCCATCGCGCAGGTGCGCTACCAGAACATGCACCCCTCTGGACGGATGACGCGCGACGAACGACTCGAAGGCATCATGGGCGACGACGGCATCACCAACTGCGGCAACGCGCAGAACTGCGTCCGCGTCTGCCCGATGTCAATCCCCCTGACGAAAGCCATCTACGAAGAGAACCGCGAGACGGTCTTGCACGGGCTGTTCGGCTGGTTGAAAAGATAGGACGACGCCGTTTGGCAACGAGGAGTTCGCGACGTGCTCTATTACGTTCTCCTGGTTTTGTTGCTGACGGCCGTCTCGCTCGTGGGGCTGTTGCTCATGGTGAAGAAATTCTACTGGGGGCCGAGCGGGCGACCGCCGAAGTTTCGGCCGCACGGCGGCAAACTCAGACCCGACGCAGACGACACATCCTCAACAAAAAGAGCGGCGGGAGAATAAAGCTCCCGCCGCTCTCGCATTTCCGCCGCGCTGACGCTTTTAGCACACGCCGCAAAAACATTCACTTGCCCGCCGATGCCCGCTGTAGCGGAATGCTTATCTCTCGTCTCACGTATCCTTGCGCCTGCGAGTTGAATCGCACGAGCAACTGCGCGTCGCCGCGCCCGCCGCCCTCTTTAATCACAACGTCCGGCGCGTCGGCCAGCTTGTGCGGCGTGCGCACGCCGAGCGTGTAGGTGTGCCCGCCGAGACCTTCGAGCATGAGACGAAGCGTGCCCGCCTCCGCGCGCGAGCGCAGGATGCGCAAGCCCCGGCTCGTCTCGCCTTGCAAGGGGGCGCGCGGTTCCGGATAAACGTCCGTCCCTTCGTCGTAGTCGAAAACGATTTCGGTGTCAGGCTGTCCGACGACGAAGGAGACTTCCGGACGCTGCACGTCGCCCGCCCGCACAGGGGTGAAGGTGACGGGTCGCCCCTGTAATGTCACGCCGCGCACACGCGCGTCCAACGGCAGCGCGGGTGCAACGTTGACTGTGGTCGTGTTCGACGCGTCGAACGCGGGTTTGGCGGATTCAACTGCGCCCGGCCGGGTTCGCTTGCAAGTGATCCTGATGCGTCCGGCGGTGCGCTCGTATGTGAGCGAGTAGAGCGCGTCGCCGAGGCGGACGTTTCGCACGGCGACGTTGTTCCAGTCGGCGGGGAGTTGGGGGGCGAAGCGCAGGGCGCGTCCGGCGTTGCTTGTCTCTAATCCGAGCAGGCCGCGCACGGCGGGCGTGACGACCATCGCCTCCGACCACACCTGATGATGCGACGAGCGGCCGAAGGGCGCGTTGAAGTCGCCTGAAAGCAGTTCGGTGACGTAGCCTTCCGCGCCCTGACGCGTCAGGAGCGCGTTCGCCATCAAAGCCTGATAGCCGACGTGCGACCGTCCGTAAAGGTACGCGCCCATGCTTGCCCAGCCCGTAAACAGCGGCCACACCGAGCCGTTGTGATAAGAGAGCGGGTCGTAGAGTTGGCTCTCGTTGGAGAGCAGACGCGCGCCCCAGTCGGTGGCAATCGCGCTCGCGCCGAGGTGATCGATCTCGGTTTGCGCGCGCTCGTCCGAGAGAATTTTGAACCAGAGCGGCACGGCGGGCAGCACCGTGTCCTCATCGTAGAGGGTCGCGTCTTTGAGCGCGCTCATGCGCGCCTGACGCGCGGCGCGGCGCGGGCCGGGGTCGGCTTCGGGCGGCTCGGCCGAGGGACGTTTGGTGGCGAAGGCGTAGAAGCCGCGCGCCGGTAGCCAGTAAGTCTGCTCCGTGGCTGCGCGCGTGCGTTCGGCGTTGGCGCGGGCGCGGGCGGCCGTCTCCCCGTCTTTCAACGCCCCGGCCATCTCGGCCAGATCGCGCGAGGCGGCAACCCAGAGACCCTGCATGTAAATCTCTTCGTGCGCCGGGTAGAGCGCGCCGCCCTCCACCCAGCCGTGGCCGAACTTCGTGTTCTCGACGAGGCCGTTGGCGTCCGTGTCGGTTGCTGCGGTGAAGCGATAGGCGCGCAGGATCGAGTCCCAGTTCGCTTGCAGGAACTTGAGATCGCCGCTCGCGCGAAAATGATCCGCGTGCGCGATGACGTAGAGCGGTGTTGCGTCCGCGCTCGCCCAAGGGTACTCGTAATCGGTGAACCAGGGGATGAGCGATGCGCTCTGCGAAATCTCGTGCGGGATTTTGCCGTCGGCGCGTTGGAATTTTTTGAGGAATTCGAGCGCGGCGCGCGTCGTCCCGAAGTCGCCGTATGAGTTGAGGGCGAGCGCAGTCCAGAGCGCGTCGCGCCCGAAGAACCAAGCGAAGCCCGGACGCTCCGACTCGCCCGACGTGCGATAGCCCGCGACGAGTCCCGTGCCGAGCAGCGGGTTCGTCACCACGCCTTTGTCCACGCCGACCTTCGCCCACGCGAACGCTTCGTCGAGTTCCCGGTTCGGGGTCGAGAGTTGAAGCGTCTCCACGCCGAGTCGCTCGTAGTGCGCGACCGTCTGTTCGTAGAGCGACGGGACGGAGGCGAGCAACCGGTCGTACATGGCCTTCGCGCGCTCGCGCCCTTCGACGCTGCCCGCGATGATCACGGGGATGAACTTCGCGCGCATCTCGCCCGCCGGAATCTCTATGCGAAAACGCGCGGGCACGTCGCGCGGCTCCTCCTGATAGGGCATGACCGACACGTCGCGCGCGGCGGGCGAGCCGACGACGCCCGCGAAACGCCTCGTCTCTTCCGTGATGTAATAGACGCGCGACTTCTCGTTCCAACTGAGGCTGCCCGTCATCAACCCGGCAGGCCAGGACAGGCGCAGGCGCGGCCGGAACGAGACGTTGACCGTCAACGGCAGCGCGCTCTCGACGGCGAGCAGCATGACGATGCCCGGCTCGTCGAGCGGCGCAAAGATGATCTGCCGGACGGTGAAGGCGGCGTGCGAGTAGGTGAAGGTCGTCGCCTCGGGGCGCACCTGCACGCGCGCCAGCGTGTCCGCGCCGTTGAACTCCAGCGGATAACCTTCGATCTGGAACGCCAAATGAAAGTCATCCAGAATCTTCAACGGGTAGACCCACGCTTCGAGCGCGCGATGCTCGTAGCCGAAGGCGGCTGCGCGTCGTCCAGTGACGGCATAGAACGCCCCGGCGCGCGGCGCGCGTTCGAGTTCGAGGCCGCTTTGGCGCAGGGGGAAGGCGGGGATGGAAGAGGCCGGGTTGTTGGCCTGCGCGACGGCGCGGGCGACGCAAAAGAGTTGGGAGAAGAACAAAAAGCAGCACGCCAGACGGAGGGAGATGTGAAGTGGGCGCAAAACGCGGTTCTCCTGAAAAATTTGTAGGGGCAGGGCGTCTCCCTGCCCCCACAATTGTTCCGCTCTCGTCGTAAGTCTTTAAATGCCGAGCACGTCAACGAGTTCCTGCACCGAGGCCGCGCTCTTTTGCAGGGCGATGCGCTCTTCGGCCGTCAGGTTGATCTCGATGATCTGTTCGAGGCCGCGCGCGCCGAGTTTGCAGGGCACGCCCACGTAGAGGCCGTTGACGCCGTACTCGCCTTCGAGATAGGCCGCGCAGGGGAGAATCTTCTTCTTGTCTTTCAGGATCGCTTCCGTCATCTCGACGCTCGCCGCCGAAGGCGCGTAGTAGGCCGAGCCGGTCTTGAGCAGGCCGACGATCTCCGCGCCCCCGTTAGCCGTGCGTTTGACGATTGACTCGATCTGCTCCGGCGACAACAACTCTGTGACGGGGATTCCGGCGCAGGTCGAATAGCGCGGCAGCGGAACCATCGTGTCGCCGTGGCCGCCGAGCACGAACGCCGTCACGTTCTCGACCGACACGTCCAGAGCCTCGGCGAGGAAGCAGCGCATGCGCGCCGAATCCAGCACGCCCGCCATGCCGATCACGCGATGCTTCGGAAACCCGGAGCGGCGCAGCGCCACCTGGCACATCGCGTCGAGCGGGTTGGAGACGATGATCAGGATCGAGTCGGGCGAATACTTGACCACTTCGTCCACGACCGACGAGACGATGCCCGCGTTCGTCTTCAGCAAATCGTCGCGGCTCATGCCCGGCTTGCGCGCCAGCCCCGACGTGATGATGACCACGTCCGAGTCACGCGTCAGCGAGTAGTCGTTCGTCGAGCCAAGCATGCGCGCGTCGAATCCCTCGACGGGTGCGGCCTGCGCGAGGTCGAGCGCCTTGCCCTGCGGCATGCCCTCGATGATGTCCACGAGCACCACGTCGCCCAGTTCCTTGCTCGCCAGCCAGTGCGCGGCGGTCGCGCCGACGTTGCCCGCGCCCACCACAGTGATCTTATTTCGCTTACCCATCGCTTTTCATCCTTTCCACTTTGAGACAGAATTTTTGCTTGTAGAGACGGAACCGCCGCGCACGGCGCGCGCGAGAACCCGCTTGCACTAAATTTTGTATGACTTGGAAGAGAGCGAGTGTATGGTGCGTTCGGCGGCGGTGTCAAGGTATGCTAACGTCGCCGGCGCGTGCAGGCCGGCTAACGACGATGCCCCTCTCCGACTGGTTAAAAAGTCTCTTCGCGCCGCGCCCGCGCGCTGCGGATGAAGACAATGCGCTCGACGTTTCGGCCGACGCGGACGAAAGCCTTTTCGACCCGGATAACCCCTTCGGCGAACCCGTCAGGCTGGAGATCACGGACGTTTTCGACCTCCACACTATCGCGCCGCGCGACGTGGAGCGCGTCGTGGTGGAATATCTGGAGGAAGCGCGCCGCGCCGGTTTTCGCAGCGTGCGCATCATCCACGGCAAGGGGCGGGGCGTGCAGCGTCGCCTCGTCCACCACGTTCTGGCGCGCACGCCCTTTATACGCGACTGGGCGGACGCGCCGCCGCAATCCGGCGGCTGGGGCGCGACCGTCGCACACCTCACGCCTCAAGACACGAAGATAAACGATGAACGCAGAACGCGGAACGATGAAGGAGAAGACAGGAGTCAGAAAACAGGAGTCAGAAGGGGAACCTAAAAGAGCGCGCTTTATTCTGTCTCCTGTTTTCTGACTCCTGTCTTCTGCTTTTACTTCATCATTCATCGTTCCGCGCTCATCTCCCCGTCTCTCATTGCATGCAGTCCGTTGCGGCGGCGTACCCGGCGCGCTCGGCTTCCTCGATGCCTTTGAATTGCGCGCGCAGGCGTAAGGGCACGCGCGCGTAGCCAGGACAGTGTGCGAGGTAATAAAGTTTGGTGCGATGGTGGGCGAAGACGGGCTTCGGCGCGGCGGGCGACGGCGCGGGGAAATTCTCCTCAGGCTCGTCTGTGATTCCCCTGCTCGTCCTGAACTCCGAGGGCGAGACGGGCGCGGCGTCCGCCCACAGTCTGCGCCGCGCCTTGCGCGCCAGTTGTTCGGCCTCCGCGTAGAGGCGTCGGTCTTCCGCGCTCAGTTCGTTGTCGCGCGCGGTGTGGAAATGGACGAGACCCGCATCGAGTTGCGCGAGGTTGATGTCTTCGTTGTCGTAGATGACGCGGCCGAGCACGCGCCCGAACGCGTCCGTGCCGCGGAACTCGACTTTGACGAGCCTGCCGTTGACGAGCGAGGCGAGGCGGTGGAGAGACCGCGCGCCGTATGGCTGCCTCTTCGGGTCGGGCGCGTCAGTGCCGCGCAGTCGCACGCGCACGCGCATGTTCGTCACCGTGTTGAGCACGATGATCTCGCTGCCGCTCAAAACGTTCAGCACCTTGCCGTCAATGTACGGTGTGAAGCCGTCGTCCTGCGCGAAGGCGACACGGCAGCACGCGAGCGTCGAGAGAGCAAAAAACAGGATCGAGAGGCGCGAAGCAAAGCGTGTGAGATGAGACATAACGTGTTGGATGAGGTTCGGCGGCGCGCGATTCCACGCGCCCGTTCGTCAGAGCGTTAATAGTTCATCCCGGCGAGTCGTGCGGCGCGGCGAACGCCGTTCGCAGGCCGTCTGCCCGCGCGCATTTATGAGGTCGCGCGCGATCATCAAACGGTCGGCGCGCTCGCGGGAGACGAAGAAGTTGTTGCGGTCAACGAGCGCGAAGACGTGCGCCGCCATGTTGTTTCCGCGGGGCGAGCAGATGAGCGCGTTGCCTCAGAGATTGTGGATGACGCTCGTCACGACGCCCCAGACTTCAAACTCCATCTCCGCCAAAATTTCGAGCGGCTCGTAAGCCTGGTTGTCGGGCACGAGGAAGAGTTTGCCGTGGCGTTGCGAGATGCGCTTGACGGTGAGTTCGCCGTCAATGACCGCGATGACGACGTTCGAGTCCTGCGGTTCGAGCGCGCGATCAACGACGAGGATGTCGCCGGGGTGAATCCCCGCGCCGATCATGGAATCACCCGCGACGCGCACGAAGAAGGTCGCCGCCGGGTGCTTGATGAGGTGGCGGTTGAGATCGAGCCTCCCCTCGATGTAGTCCTCCGCGGGCGAGGGAAAACCGGCCGAGACGGAGGCCAGAAACAGTGGGCGCGCCCACTTGGTCGAACGATCCGGCCAGAGTACGGATTCAACAATCGTGTTCAAGAAAAGTTACCCCGTCAGCCCGCGGCATGATGTCGAATGAAAGGCGAACGGGATTCTACTCGCGTCCAACTGGCTAAGACAAGAAAATTATTTTTGCCCTGCTCTTTCGCGCCCGGCTCGCTGCCCGGCTCCCCCTCCGCCTCCGCCGTCTCACGCGTCGGCGCGGGCGATGCTGGCATCAGTTGAGAGCGTTATCAGTTATTAACTTTTTGGCAACCGATGTCTCCGCCTTTAAAGACTCAATGTGCTTATCCCAGGCATAATCTCGTGCCCATTTGATTTTCTTCTCCTGGAAGTTCTGAGTCTCTATTATGCGTAACCTGCCTTCAATGGTTAGAGAATGCTCGGCCGGCACAACGTAAAGTTGC
>DATHAZ010000132.1:0-35548 GCA_035296445.1 Pyrinomonadaceae bacterium
CTGCATTTCGTCTGCCAGCACGTCCGTGTGCGCGTGGAGTCTGCCGACACGCCTTTCACGAACGAACTCCGGCGCGGCCAAATTCTGAGCATGCCCGTCGCGCACGCCGAAGGCAACTACGTGTGCGACGACGAGACGCTCGCGGAACTCCAACGTGAAGACCGCATCATCTTCCGCTACTGCGACTCGGACGGGCGCACGACGCCCGAGGCCAACCCGAACGGCGCGCGCGACTCAATTGCGGGCATCTGCAACCGCGAGCGAAACGTCGTCGGGTTGATGCCGCACCCGGAGCGCGCCTGCGAAGATTTGCTCGGCTCCTCCGACGGGCGCGGCCTCTTCCATTCGCTCGCCGCGACGCTCGCCGCCTCCGTCTCTTAAAATATTTTCAGGAACTTCCGCGTCGCCTTGCCAGTATTTAGTAGTTATCACGGCAAGGCACGTTTGGTCTCCCGCCGGACGATCACACCAAAAGGAGAAGTTTCGTTTATGCGTACCTCGAAAATCGCGTTCTGTCTGAGTTTCTTCATCGCGCTCGCGGCGTCGCCGGCGCTCGGTCAGACAAAGGAGTTGACGGCCTCCGAGCAATCCTACGCGCAGGCGCGTCGCGTGCTCGACGCGGGACTCGCGGCCTACGGCGGACTCGACGCTTTACGCACGATTGAAAATTTCACCATCCGGCACGAAGGCCACACCGTCCACCGCCATCAGAGCCGCCGCCCCGGCGCGCCTTACGAGCGCACGCCCCTCTCGGGCACGCTCATCGTCGAGGGGCGGCGCGGGCGGCTGTATCACGACAACAAGGGCAGCTATCCCGGCGGCTTCAACTGGCACTGGGGCTTGATGACGAACGGCAAAGAGGCGGCGCGCGTCACCTTCCTCGAACGACGCATCAACTCGACGGCCGCGTTGCCGCCCCAGGCGTTGCGCGGACGCCTGCGCTGGCTGCCGCACAATTTGCTCATCAATGCGCACGAACGCTCCGTGCAACTGCGTTCCATGGGGCGCGCCAACTTCGACAGACGCCCACATGATGTCCTGACCTATGCCAACGAGGACGGCCAGCAAGTGACCGTCTACCTCGACGCCCGGACGCACCTCGTCTCGAAGTTTGAACTCCTTGGCAGCGACCCTTACTTCGGCGACTCGGTGCAGGAGATCATCTTTCCCGGCCACCGCGCCGTCGAGCGATTTCAAGTGCCGACCGCGCGCGTCACGCGCGTGATGGGCGAGGTGGTGGAAGAAATTCCCTATACGGAAGTGAGTTTCAACAAGACCTACGGCGACGAGCAGTTCAAAGCGCCCGCGGGCTTCGCCGCGCCCGCCGCCGCAGCCGCGCCGGTCGAAACTCCGCCGGTCAACAAACTGGCCGAGAACGTCTACCTGATTCGCGGGGGCGGCTATAACGTGCTGGCCGTCGGCTTCAAAGATCACGTCATGGTCGTCGAGACGCCGGGCGGAGACTCGACCTCGCGCGAAGTGATCGCGCGGGTGAAAGAACTGATGCCGGGCAAGCCCATCAAGTATGCGGCCGTCACACACCACCACGACGACCACGCGGGCGGGGTGCGCACCTACATCGCAGAGGGCGCGACGATCATCACGCCGCCGGGCGAGCGCGACTTCTTCGCGCGCGTCGCCGCCGCGCGCAACTTCACGCTGAACCCCGACACCCTGACACGCTCGCCCCGCCCGCTCGTCTGGGAAACTTTGCAGAACGGCAAGCGCGTCTTCACCGACGGCGCGCAGACCGTAGAGCTTTACGACATCGGCTCGGGGCCGCACACGGACGAGATGATCGTCGCCTACCTGCCGAAAGAGAAGATCATCTTTCAGGGCGACCTCTTGAACCGTCCCGAAGACGGGCGCGCCGCGCCGGGCAACGCCACCACGGCGCACTTCGCCGACTGGATCAGGAAGTCCGGCCTCGCCGTCGAACGCGTCGCGGGCGTCCACGGCCCCGTCGCCACGCTGGACGATCTGCACAAGGCCGTCGCGCTGATGCAGGCGCAGAATTGAAGACCGGATGAGGGGAAAATCGTCAGTTGTCCGTGGTCAGTTGTCCGTTGTTAAAGACAAACTTCAGCGACGCGTGCGATTAGCACATGCAACGGACAACTGACCACGGACAACTGACCACGGACGGCTTTGTCTCAGTGGTGAATTCTGCAATGACTGATCTTGAGCCGCCGGACGAAATTCTCACCTGGGCGGAAGTCCGGCGCACGCACCGCATACGCAACGGCGTCTACCAACGCGACGGCCGTCTCGTCTCGCTGTTGACGGACTTCGGCCGCATCAACCCCTGCTACCCCGACGCACACACGGACGCGAGCGGCCGACGCATACGCTATACGGGCGCGGGGCGGCGCGGCGACCAGCACCTGACGCCCGCCAACCGCGCCCTCCTCGACGCCATCCACAGCGGCCACGCCGTCCCGCTCTTCAACAAGCTCTCCGTCGGACGCTGGCAACACATGGGCTACTGGCGCGTCGCCGCTGCCGCACACGAATACGACGCGCAGGAAGACCGTATGCTCTGGCGGTTCACGCTCGAAAAAGTGACGAGTGACGAGTGACGAGTGACGAGTTAAAACAAAAGACCTAATCTTATATTTCGTCATTCATCAGTCGTCGTTTATCACCCGTCTTCTCTCGTCACTCGTCACTCGTCACTTGTCACTGCTCTCAAGCCGCTGTTAATCTTGCCTCTCTTTTCTAACCGATAACACGATGATGAAGAAACTCGTTTTAGCCCTCCTGTTCGCACTCCACAGCGGCGGTGCATCTGCCGCGCCGCGCGCCCTCGTCGCGCACGAACTTTCACATGACGGCGTCAGCCGTCAGGCCGCGGGAACGCGCGGCGTGCGTCACAGGCCGGGTTCGGCGACGCAGCGGGGCAAGCGCACGACGGTGGCGAAGGGGAAACGCCACGGCGCGAACGAAGCCGCGCTCGCGCCGGTGAAGGAGATTGACGCGGACGGACTCGGGAAACTTTTGCAGCGCGGCGCGGGAGAGGCGGCGCGGCCGTTGCTCGTCAATTTCTGGGCGACGTGGTGCGTTCCCTGTCGCAAGGAATTTCCCGACCTCGTTAAAATTGATGCGGAATATCGCGGGCGCGAGATTGAATTCGCCCTCGTCTCGGCCGACGACGTGTCGGAGATCAAGACCACCGTCCCGAAGTTCCTGCGCGAGATGCGCGCCGCGTCAATGCCCGCTTACCTGTTGAACGCGACCGACACGGAAGCGGCCATCGCGCAGGTTGACCCGGCGTGGGGCGGCGAACTCCCCGCCACTTTCCTCTTCGACCGGCAAGGCAAACTCGCCTACAAACACTTCGGCGTCATAAAACCCGCGGAACTCCGCGAAGCGATAGATAAAGTGACAAGTGACAAGTGACGAGTGACGAGTTAAAGCCTTGTTCTTTCCTGTCACCTGTCACCTGTCACCTGTCACCTGTCACCTGAGTTATGAATCAAATCACACCTGAAGTTATCTCCGCACACAACCTGACGCCGGAAGAATACGCGCGCATTGTGGATTTGATGGGGCGCGAGCCGACGTTCGTGGAACTCGGAATTTTTTCGGTGATGTGGTCGGAGCACTGTTCTTACAAATCCTCGCGCGTGCATCTTAAACGACTGCCGACCCGAAACGAGCGCGTCGTCGTGCCGCCGGGCGAGAACGCGGGCGTGGTTGACGTGGGCGACGGATGGTGCGCGGCCTTTAAAGTCGAATCGCACAATCACCCCTCTTTCATCGAACCGTTTCAGGGGGCGGCCACGGGCGTCGGCGGCATCCTGCGCGACATCTTCACAATGGGGGCGCGCCCCATCGCGGCCATGAACAGCATCCGCTTCGGCACGCTCGACGACGAACGAAACGGCCGGCGCAACCGCGCCCTCGTCGCCGGGGTTGTCGCAGGCATCGCGCACTACGGAAACGCCTTCGGCGTGCCGACCGTCGGCGGCGAAGTCGCCTTCGACGACGCCTACGCGCTGAACCCGCTCGTCAACGCTTTCGCGCTCGGCCTCGTCCGCCACGATCAAATCTTCTACGGGCGCGCCGTTGGAGTCGGCAATCCCGTCCTGTACGTCGGCGCGAAGACGGGGCGCGACGGCATTCACGGCGCGACGATGGCCTCCGCCGAGTTCGACGACGAGGCTCTGGAGAAACGCCCGACCGTGCAGGTGGGCGACCCGTTCCTCGAAAAACTGCTGCTCGAAGCCTGCCTCGAAGTGATGCGCAGCGGCGCGGTCGCGGGGATTCAGGACATGGGCGCGGCAGGGTTAACGTCGTCTTCGTGCGAGATGGCGGCGCGCGCCGGGACGGGACTCGAAATTGATCTGACGCTCGTGCCGCAACGCGAAGAGGGCATGTCGGCTTACGAGATCATGCTGTCCGAGTCGCAGGAGCGCATGCTGATCGTCGCGCACAAGGGGCGCGAGCGGCAGGTGGTGGACATCTTCAAGCACTGGGAACTCGACGCCGTCGTCATCGGTCGTGTGACCGACACGGGGCACGTCCAGATCATGCACCACGAAGGCACGGTCGCGGACATCCCCGTCGGCTATCTCACGGACGAAGCGCCCGTCTACGAACGGCCGATGCGCGCGCCTGAGACAAGGGATGAGGGCGGAGGGATGAGGGATGAAGAAGCCGCCTCTCTAGATGAAGAAGCCGCCCCTGAGAATGTCGGTGGCAGCGCGTCGCCTGTGGCGGAGACTCCTTCGTTGGAGGAGACGGTCGAGGGTTCGGAGGAACTCGACTCGATCCTCTCTGCGTCGCAGCCGTCCGTCTCTTCGTCTGGCGAAGATCACAACGAGTCGTTGCGCCGTCTGCTCGCCGCGCCGAACATCGCCTCGAAGGAGTGGGTCTATCGCCAGTACGACCACATGGTGAGGACGAATACGGCCGTGCTGCCGGGAGCGGACGCCGCCATCGTGCGCATCAAGGAGACGCGCCGCGCGCTCGCCATGTGTCTCGACGGCAACGGCCGCTACTCGGCCGCAGACCCGCGCGAGGGCGCGCGCCAGATCGTCGCGGAGGCGGCGCGCAACGTCGTGTGCGTCGGCGCGAGGCCGCTCGCCGTCACCAACTGTCTCAACTTCCCCTCGCCCGAACGCCCCGAAGTGATGTGGGCGTTCTCCGAGACGATTGACGGCATGGCCGAAGCCTGCCTCGCCTTCGACACGCCCGTCATCTCCGGCAACGTCTCCTTCTACAACGAGACCGAAGGGCGCGGCATCCTGCCGACTCCCGTCATCGGCATGGTCGGCATCATCGAAGACGTGCGCCGCATCATCCAACCCGGCTTCAAAACCGAGGGCGATCTGATCGCGCTCTTTGGCGAGACGCACGACGACCTCGGCATCAGCGAATACGCAGCCACCGTCGAGGGGCGCGCGACCGTCGAGATGCTCAGGACGGGACGCCTTGCCCGCCTCGATCTCAAACTCGAACAGGCCGTGCAGGCCGCGTGCCTGCAAGCCTCGGAGGAAGGCCTGCTCCGCTCCGCGCACGACGCTTCGGACGGCGGCCTCTCCGTCGCCCTCGCCGAAAGCTGTTTCTCCACCCTCAACCGTCCCTCAATCGGCGCGACGGTTGATCTCACGGGCGCGCTCACCGTCGCCGCCCAACTCTTCGCCGAGACGCCCTCACGCATCGTCGTCAGCTTCGACGAAGCGGCGCGCGCGCGCGTCGAAGAGATCGCGGCCTCGCTCGGTTGCCCCCTCTCGATCATCGGTGGCGTCGGCGGCGCGGAACTTCGCATCAACGTCGGCGGCCAGCCCGCCGTCTCGCAAAACGTCAACGAACTCGAAACTCACTGGCGCACCTCGCTCGGCAGGAAACTCCAGGTGGAAGCACTGGCCGCAGCGGCAGAATGAAGAAACGAAAAATCTTAGAGAAGGTTTTAGGTGGATCGAAGAATGTTCGATTCAGCGAAATGGCGGCGTTAGCCGAAGCCTTCGGGTTCCGCCTGTCGCGTGTCAGCGCCAGCCATCACATCTTTTTTCATCCGGAATGTTCGAGAGATGATCAATCTGCAAGAGGTTAACGGCAAAGCCAAGCCATACCAAATTCAGCAATTCCTTCACCTCGTCGAGAGGTATAATCTGAAATTGGGAGATGAGCAATGAAGGATTATCACATCAACATTTTTTACAGCGAAGAAGACGACGGCTACGTCGCAGACATTCCCGACCTCGAATATTGCTCGGCGTTCGGGGCGACGCCGGCTGAGGCGTTGGCACAGGTTGAGATCGCGAAATCACTCTGGCTTGAGGCCGCCCGCGCTGAGGGTAAAACCATCCCGCCACCGAAATATCGCCCGGCCATTTATCAACTCGCCTCATAAGCCGTGGGCGGGTTGCTACTCCGGTTGTGAGTCTGTTCGATGCGTAACGCGAGCGACATTAGGATGCGACCGACGGCAACCGTGCTTGAATTACCGTTCACGGCCGACGAACTTTTGCGCGCTCTGCTCGGACTCGCGCCGGAGCGGCGCGCGCAGATTCTCGATAGCGGCGGCGCGCGCGGCGCGGACGAGGCGCGTTTTCTGATCGCCGCGTTCGACCCCTTCGAGACGGTCGAGGCGCGGGGCGCAGAGTTGTTGATAGAGCGGCGCGGGGAGGCGGGCGCGCGTGTCGAACGCGGCTCGCTCCTGTCGCTGCTCGATGAACGGCTCGCGCGTTACCGCGTGCGACGCGGGGCGCGCGATGATGTGTCTCAACTGCCCGTCGCCGGTGGGGCGTGCATCGCGAGTTTCGCTTACGATCTCGCGCGGCAGTTTGAACGCCTGCGGAGCGTCGCCCCCGCGAGTCTTGCCGCGCCCGAACCCGATGCCACGCTCGCCTTCCACGACACGCTCGTCGTACATGACTACGCGCGCGGGCGCACCCACCTCACGAGCCTTGCCGGAGAGGAACAACTGGAGAGCGCTCGCGCCGCGCTCGATGAAGCGCGCCGCGCCGCAAGCTTCGATGACGGGGAGAATGGCCGCGAGAGCGGCGCGTTGGCGGCGTCGAACTTCTCGCGCGCAGAATACGCGGCGGCCGTCCGGCGCATCAGGGAACGCATCTACGCGGGCGACATTTATCAGGCGAACCTGACGCAGCAATTCACCTGCCCTCTGTCCGCAGGCGACAGCGCGGAGCGCGTCTTCCTGCGACTCAGGCGCGAGCACCCGGCCTCTTTCGCGGCCTTTCTGCGCCGCCGCGCGGACACGGTTATCAGCGCGTCGCCCGAACGCTTCCTGCGCGTCTCGCACGGCGAAGGAGAGGGGGCGCGGCGCGTGGAGGCATGGCCGATCAAGGGCACGCGTGCGCGCGGCGCGACGGCGGAAGAGGACGCGCGGCTCAGGGCAGAGTTGCAGCGAAGCGTGAAAGACGCTGCCGAGAACGTGATGATCGTTGATCTGTTGCGCAATGATCTGGGGCGCGTGTGCAGCTACGGGACGGTGGAGGTCGGCGCGCTCTGCGAAGTGCAGGAGCATCCGACGCTCTTTCACCTCGTCTCTAAAGTACGCGGCCTCTTGCGCGCGGAGGTGTCGGCGGGCGAACTTCTGCGCGCCACTTTCCCGTGCGGCTCGATCACGGGCGCGCCGAAACTGCGTGCGATGGAGATCATTGACGAATGCGAACGCGCGCCGCGCGGCCTCTCGATGGGCGCGCTCGGCTACTTCTCTTTCGACGGCCGCATTGATCTGAGCGTGGCGATTCGCACGATGACCGTGCGCGCACGGCGGGCACGCTTCAACGTCGGCGGCGGCATCGTGGCGGAGAGCGACCCGGAGGCGGAATACGAAGAGTCGCTCGTCAAGGCGCGCGCCCTGCTCCGTGCGCTCGGCGCGCGGGCGGGCGAGGGCGGCGGTAAAATTTAGCGCGCCGCAAAATTCAGCGCGAGGCGCGGCCGTTTTCATGTATCCTCGCGCGGCAATCCTCGCCGCAGTCTCTCTCCGATTCGGACACGCATTCCCGTTGAGCGAACCATGCACGCACGAATTATTCATAACGAACGCCTGATCGAACTGGCGAAGGCACGACTGCCCGCGCTGTCTTCCGCGATGCTCTACGGGCGCGGCGTCTTCACGACGCTCGCCGTGTATCGCGGCCAACCTTTCCTCTGGCCCGAACACTGGGCGCGTCTCGTCTCGCACGCGGAGCGTTGCGGCGTGCGCACCGGCCATTTTGAACAGGAGACGGTGGGCGGCGCGCTCATCAGGTTGATCAAAGAGAACGGGGTTAGAGAGGGGCGTGCGCGCATCACGCTGCTCGTGCGCGCGGTGCGCGGCGTGTGGAAGGACAGGGGCGCGGGCGGGCTTGAAACAGACCTGCTGATTATGACGGGCGACGCGCGCCCCGCGCCCGAAGAAGGACTGGCGTTGACGCTCTCGCCCTACCGTCTCAACACGCTCTCGCCCCTCGCGGGCGTCAAGAGCGTCAACTATCTCGAACACGTCATCGGGTGGGAAGAAGCACACGCGCGCGACTTTCACGAGGCCGTCGTCCTGAACGAGCGCGGCGAGATCGCTTCGGCGACGATGGCGAACATCTTCTGGGTAACGCGCGGCACGATACACACGCCCGCCCTCCTCACCGGCGCGCTCGCCGGCACGACGCGCGCCCGCATCATCGCCCTCGCGGAAGAACTCGCCCTGCCGCTCGTCGAAGGCACGTATGACACCTCACACCTCGGCGATGCGGACGAGATATTTCTCACCTCGGCCGCGCACGGCGTCGGGCTGGTGACGACCTACGACTTCCACCACTACACGGTCTCGGCGGGAAGCGTCGCCGTGCGCCTGCGCGAGGCGTTCCGGCAACTCACGCTCGTTTCTACAGGGGGAGAGTAACTGCCCGTTACTTTAATCCCGTGCTAAAATCTCATTTTGTGAGTGATTAGAGGAGGGACAGGTAAAAGATGAGCGATGCTTTAAGAAGCATTTACAACGCGTGCGATCCTTACGTACCTGCCACCGCAGAATATTATTTCAACTGCGTGGAGGCGCGCGGCGGCAGCGCGCTGGCGCACGAATTTCAACGCCACCTCAATTTTGCTAAAGAGCATTTGTATTTCTTATTTTCCGGCCATATCGGTTGTGGCAAATCTTCCGAATTAGAGGCATTAAAACGCTCCCTCCTAAATGCCGAGCCGCCGCTTTCATGTTATTTCCCCATCCTGCTCAATGCCAGTGATTATCTGGATGACTATGACACGACTCCGACCGACATCTTGCTCGCCATTGTGATGGAACTGGCTGATACTCTGCGCTCCGATGCCGGGGTTGAATTAAGAGACAGCTATTTCACCAAACGGCTTGAAGAGGTCAAGGGATTCTTTCTCAGCGATGTTGAAATCAACGAAGGCGAGCTGACCTTAGGATTTGCCAAAGCTAAAATCCAGAGGTTGAAGAAAGACCCCGCTGCACGGCAAAAGGTGCGCGCGGTGTTGGAGCCGAAGATGTCTACCATGCTCGAAGAAATCAACTTGCTCTTTGACGAAGCGCGTCTGGCTCTTAGGAAACAAAAAATAGGATCGGAGCAGCGTTCCTGCGCCGACATCGTGATCATCGTGGACAATCTGGAAAAGATTCGTCGCATCGCAGGGATGGAAGAGGGGTTGGCCTCACAGCGCGAACTTTTCTTGGAGCGCCATACACAATTGGCGGGCATGAACGCTCATTTCATCTACACCGTGCCCCTGCGACTTGAGCGTTCCGCCGACGGCCCGCAGCTACATCAACGATATGGCCCTTCGCTCGTTCTGCCCATGATCAAGACAATGGAGCGCGGCACGCGCAAACCCTACGAGTCGGGGTTGAGTTCGCTGCGAGAACTGCTCCGTAAGCGTTTAGGAGACTTAAAACTGACGGACGCCTTCACCAGTGAAGCCCTGGAATTCTTACTGAAATACAGTGGCGGCCACGTGCGCAACTTAATGACTTTCGTTCAGAACGCCTGCACTTACGCTGACAACATCCCGATCCCGCTGAATGCGGCACAGCGCGCCATCCAGCAGACCGTGCGCAACTACAGCACGGCGATCCCGGAACACCATTGGAAGAAGTTGGCTGAACTCGACCACTCGCCCGATCAGAAAATTCCCAACGGCGACGGCGATTATCTGGTGATGCTGGAAAATCTCAGCGTGCTTGAGTACATCAACGGCGGCGATAACGATCCGTTCGCGGAGGCGGAACCGTGGTACGCGGTCAACCCGATTGTCCGCGAGTTACAAAAATTCAAAGCCTCCGCAAAGCAACTTCAAGCCGAAGCTCAGCAACAGACGCCGCCCGCCGTCGCCGCCAATGAAGCTATCCGATGAGTGATCCATTCATCATCGCCGATCCGTTCGCTCTCAATCCTCTGGAGGAAGAGACGGAACTGCGCGCCTTGGTCAAAGCGATCCAGTTCTCCGAAGGATTCAAACTCCTCTTTGCTCGCTGTAACCAGTCAGAGCAACGCCGGCATTTGATGGAAGAAGTGCAGGCACGCCTGCCCCAACAGAAAGTACAGGTCATCACTCTCTCCCAGCCTCTCACCCATCTTCTGGACACCCTTCAGGACATTGTCCAACAACCTCTGCCGGATGCAATCTTTATCACCGGCCTCGAATACTCGCTACCGATTGCGGCCGAAGCACACAACACACCTTTCATCGCCAATCTCAACGCCGCGCGCAACTCTTTCCCACAGTTCAAGCGCCCTCTTGTATTCTGGATTCCTGAATACGTCTTGAGTGCCATGATGCTTGGCGCGCCCGACTTCTTCTCCATCCGCTCAGGCACTTACTCATTCGTCTCTGCTCCCGATGCTACATCGGGCATTGCCAGTTCTCTTACGGCGGGTACTGAATTAGAACTCGATAACTTGATGTGGGTGGAAAAGCAGGAACGTGTCACAGCGATTAATAGCTTGCTTGCCGACTACGAAATGTTGCCTATCGGGCAACGAGATAAACGCATTGAAATGCGACTTCATATTCGCTTGGGCAATCTATTTGATGCTCTTGGAGAATACGAATCAGCCCTTAAACACCTCAACCAAGCACTAGCAGTTTCTATTGAATTGCAAGATCGTAAACATGAAGGATGGATTCTAGGTCTTATCGGTACTGTTTATCTCGCACAAAGTCAGTTCCTGCAGGCTATCTCAGTATTTGAAAAGAGCCTCGATATATCTCGTAAATTTAATGACCGGGCAAGCGAAGCAAATGCCTTAGGTAATCTTGGTAATATTCATTTCCACCAAGCCAGTTACACAGAAGCTGAAGAAAAATATCTTCAGGGGCTTCAAATCTACAGAGAAATTGGAGATCAATTGTCACAAGGGATAGCTTTGCATAATCTCGGAAATGTTTACAAAGCAGAGGGGCTTTTATCTGAAGCGGAAAAATCGTATCAGGAGAGCTTAGGAATTGCCCGTAAGCTAGAAGATCATTTTAGAGAGGCAAGTGCAATGTTCAATCTCGGCACACTATATCTAGATCAAGGAAAGTCGTCTGAGGCTGAGGCTTTATTAAATCAGAGCCTGCAAATTTCTCATAAATTAGGTGACAATGTGTTGGAGAGAAAAGCCCTTCACGCTCTTGGACGATTACGAAAGGCGCAGGGTGATTCTGAAGAAGCATTAAAGTCGACGCAATAGGTTCTTTAAGAAGTATGGGAAGTGGCGAAGACTTGTAACAGAGATAATCGTTTGCTTTGGAAAAAGCGCGAGGGGCGCGTGATGATCAGATCATCACGCGCCCCTCGTGGTTTGGCGTTGCCGCCTACGGATTAACTACTTCTTCGCCAGCACGACGGGCGATTGCTCGGCGGCGCGGATGCGCTCGAAGAAGCCGCGGACGGCCGCGTAGTCGGCGGGCGGGATGGTGGCGGCGCGTTGCGTGAACGCGCGCTTGAATTGGAGTTGGCCGTCGTGGACGACGTAGGAGGTCGAGTAGCTGCCGAAGGCCGTGTCGAGTTTGACGGGGTCGGGCAGTTCGTCCACGTCGAAGCCGGCGGGGAGTTTGATGTTGACAGACTCGGTGTAAGCCTCGGATTCGAGCACGACGGCGTGCTTGCGTGAGGCGTTCGTCAGGAAGACCGACTCGCGGCGCGAGAGGATGGCGGGCTTGAAGACGAGCAGGCGTTGCTGCATGACCTGGCCGTAGTTGGCGGCGGTGAAATCCACGTCGAGAGCGAAGCGGCCGTCGGCGTGATTGTCGGCGGGTTCGACCTTGACGACTTTCGCGCCCGTCGCGCCGCGCGTGATCCAGTCCTCGACGGCGCGGGCGTATTCGGGGCGCGCGAGGCCGCGAAAGAGACGACGCTCGCCGACCGCCGATTGCCCCTTGGAACGCTCCCGAATGTTCGCCGTGATCGAGCCGTCGGCCGCGAGATTGATTTGGGCCTCGCGTTCGAGTTGATTGGCCTCGGGCGGCGTGACGGGCATCCGCACGAGCGCGCCGTCAGCCCCGGCGGCGATGAGCGCGTAGCTGTTCTGTTCGTGGTCGGGCAGATCGCCGACGGGCGTGTTCTCGTCCGTGGCGTCGAAGATGAGCAGGCGGCCGAGCGTGGCGTGCTGGATGACGGTGGGGGCCTGCGTCTCGTCGCTCACGCGGATGGCGATGATGCAGTGGTTGAACTGGCTCGGCGAAGCCCACTCCGCGCGCACGAAGGTCGAGTCGCCCGAAAAGATCAAGACCGGGTAAGCCTCGATCTTGAGAGCGCGCAGCATGGCGCGCATGAGGTTGGCCTTGTCTTTGCAGTCGCCGTAGCGTTTGGCGAAAACTTCCGTCGCCGGGTGCGGGCGGTAACGCCCGACGCCGATCTGGATCGAGATGTACTGGATGTCCTGCACGTAGCGGCCGATGGCGCGAATCTTGTCGAATTCGGTTTTGGCCGTGGCCGTGAGTTCGCGCGCCTTGAGGGCGATGGCGTCGTCGGGCGCGCTCTGCGGGTCGCTCAGTTCGCTGTACCAGCGCGACACGTCCGTCCATGAGGCGAAGCTGCGCGCGCCCATGATGGTCGTGCCCGCGCTGCCGCCGGCGGGCGTGTAGCTGATGGCGAGGCGCGGGGCGAGGCTCGTCACCTCGGGGCTTGCGATCTCCGGCTCGATGGGCGGGAGATTACGCAACTCCCAGGTGTAACTCGTGCCGCTCACGACGGGTTCGACTTTCGCGTGGTTGAACGTGATGCCCGTCGCGCTCCAGCCTGCCGGGAGCGTGAGCGTGCAGCGCGACACCAGCACGGGCAGACGCTCCTGAAAACTCCAGACCGTGTGCGGGAACATGGCGCGCTCCTCCGTGATGATCTGGTAGCCGAAGACCATTCCGGCGTCGGCCTCGTCCGTCGCGTCAATCTTCTTGATGCGATACTGGTTGTAAACGTCGTTGAGATCGCCGGCGAGGTCGAGGGTTTCGTCCTTGCCGTAACGTTTCGTCTGCCCGCCGGGACGGATCAGCCACGCGCGCATCTCGCGCACCTTGCCCGTGTCGGTCGAGTAACCGGCCACGGCCTGCGCCGAGCCTCTGCCCACACGCGTCAGGATGCGCACGGCGAGGGTCGAGACGGTGACGATCTTTCCGTCGTTGCCGATGGTCATCTGCCCCTCGTCGTGGAGAACAACCGCGGGCACGTCTTTCGCGTAAGGCGGGGCTTGGGCCGCGGCGGCCTGCGTGAGCCATGCGGGCGCTTCGTCGCCCGCGGCGGCCAGAGCGGGCGCAGCGGACAGGAGGATGAGCGCAGAGCAGAGTATGAAACTTCGTGTGTGCATTTCTTTCAAACCTCGATTTTCCCCTGTGGGTCTCGCGGCGTACATTCAGCCGCTTCGATCACGCCGGGTCGCGCTTAGTTAGAAGGCGTTCCGGCGGCGGCGGCGGTCGTCGCGGCCTGCTTGAGCGTGATCATGTGATTGTCCCGCTTGTGCAGTTCGTCGAACAGCGCTTTCAGTTGGCCGTATGAAGTGACGGGGTAGAGGAGGCCGGTCTTGCTGCCGAAGTAGAATTTGCGATTGAAGGTGAGCGTGCGCCCGTCTTTCGTGACGGCAATTTTGACATCATACTTGCTGATCTCGCCGGCGTTCATGGCGGGCGGCGCGTCGGCGTTGTCGAGCGAGTAACCGGCGGGCAGGTCAATGGAAACCTCGTCCTGCTCCGACCAGGGGTAATGGAAATAGACGCTGTTGTGCCGCTGCGTCGTCGGGAAAAGCGGGCTTACGCCGCGCTGGAAGAAGGCCGGTTGCAGGAACAGACGCTTGCCGGTGCGCTGCGCGTAACCGGGCACGCGGACGTGATAGGCGTAGGTGAAAGGCTTATCGGGGTCGGCCACGTTCTCGACTTTAATGTCGGAAACTTCGGCCGTGCTCATCCTGGATTTGAGCAGGTTACGCAAAGTCTCCTCGCGCTGCGCGGGAGTGTCGTCGTCGTTATACTCCTTCTTGTCCTTGCCGAGATGCCCCGTGTACTCGACGCGCACGTCGCCTTCGAGCGTGCCCTCGGCGTCGAGCGTGAGCTTCGCCGTGCGCCGCTCCACGGACTTGTCGGGCGGTGAGAGCGGCGTCTGGACGAAGGTCGGCTCTTTCGGGTCGCTGATGAGCGCGTCCTGCATCTCGGCCTGCCACGCCAGCATCCCGAAGGGCATGTACATCTCCGACGGGTCGTAGAACCGCCACCCATCATTCACCTTCACGGCCACGACGATCATATCCATGAAGTAAGGATCGGCGAAACGGGGGTCGAAGAAGATGTCGCTGCGGTCGGCGAGGAGCGCGGGGCGCGCCTCGAAGCCGGCGGCGATGGCGAGCGCGGCGAAGAGGCCGCTGATGTCGCCGCTGCGCCCCTCCATCTTCTTCAAGGTGTTCGCGGGCGACTCGTCCTTGATCTTGGCGCGCACCTCCGGGGGCAGGTTGAGGGCATCGTCGTCGAGGTTCTTGATCCTGGTGCGGCAGAACTCGTAGAGGCGTTCAAGTTTCTGCTCGGGCGTCGCGGCGTCGCCGATGATCTCGGCCGACTTCTTGCGCACGTCGTCGTTGACCTTCATGTCCGACTTGAACACGTCGTAGGCGATCTTGCCGAATTTCTGCCAGTATTTCTCCGGCACGATCTCCCGCTCCGCCGTGTAATAGAGCAGCATCCACTTGCGCACCTCGTCCTCGGGCGGCATGCGCGGTTCTTCATGGTAGGCGGGCACGTTCACGACCGTCGTGCTGTAGAAGCCGTTCTTGGCCTTCTCGAACTTCGGCGTATCCATGTGGAACGGCATGAAGCGCAACGACTCCGCGCCGACGATGTTCGTCGCGGGCTTGAGGTAATAGGTCACATTCTGGACGGGAATGTCGCGCTGGAAATAGAGCCGCGTGCGGTTGGCCGAACTGCCCGCATAAACTTCGCGCCAGCGATACTCGATGAGCGCGCCCGGCTCGACGCTCGGCATGGCGAAGGTCTTGGCTCGCAGTTTCAGATTGCCCGACCGCGCGATGATCTTCTCGAAAACGTCTTCCTTCTTCAGTTCGACGATCTGGCCGTCGGCCTTGATGGTGCGCCCGGCCACGTCCTTGATCCGGGCATTCGGGCGAAACGGGATGAGGTCTATTTTGCTCTGCGACTCGCGCCCGCGCTCGGTGAAGATTTTGATGCGGATGTAGTTGGTGAAGACGAGATCGGATTCGTCGCCGTCGTCAACGCGCACTTCCCAGAAGATGGCTTCGGCGTCGGCATCTCGCTCCACCATGGGCGCTTTGAGCGCGAGGTGCGCCGGGTCAATCGGCTTCCAATCCTGATCGCCGAAAGCGAAGACCGGGGCGGCCACGGCCGCGGCCGCGAGCAACAGGACGAGCGAGAAACAGACGGGGGGCAGGAGACGAGGGCGGTTACACATGACGGACGAGCCTTTCAATTTTCGGAGTGGATAGCGAGCGGCGCGCCGGACTAAAGTTGAAGACGAGCCTGCTCAGACAGTGAGAAGCCGTTTGAGAGCCGTTCGGGACGGCGCGGGGATAGTAGCGCAAGTCCTTTGCCGCGGACAAGCGCGCATTTGCAATTTTCCGACGCCGCGCCCGGAAAATCTTCGAGTTGATTCGGGTCGCAAGCGAGCGCCCGCCGTCGCCGTGCAATTACCGGCGGCGCGTTCTCTCGTGTGACTCGCGCGCCGGGACGCACTTCGCGCGGCGAGCGGGTTCACGATGGCCGCCGTGTCCTGTGCTATAATTTGTGCCTCTTTGCCCCGTACTATCGGCGGAATTTAGCGCGTTTATATTTCCCTCAGGAGGATTGGAGTTTATGGCGACCGAACTCAAACGCGGAGACGCGACCATCGGTAAAATCGAAGAACTGCTCGGCGCGGACGCACGCACGCTGCTCGATCACACCTCGCAGACCATCCCCAGGGATCAACTGCAACTGCCCGGCCCCGATTTCGTGGATCGCGTCTGGGCATCGTCCGACCGCAGCCCGCGCGTCATGCGTTCGCTTCAGATGCTCTTCGACAACGGGCGGCTGGCGGGCACGGGCTACCTCTCGATCCTGCCCGTGGATCAGGGCATCGAGCACTCCGCCGGCTCAAGCTTCGCGCCTAACCCGATTTACTTCGACCCGGAAAACATCGTGCGCCTCGCCATCGAAGGCGGCTGCAACGCCGTCGCCTCGACCTTCGGCGTGCTCGGCATGGTCGCGCGTCGCTACGCGCACAAGATTCCGTTCATCGTCAAGGTCAACCACAACGAACTGCTGACCTACCCGAACCGTTTCGATCAGGTTCTCTTCGGCACGGTGGATCAGGCGCACGACATGGGCGCGGTCGCCATCGGCGCGACCGTCTATTTCGCCTCCGAAGAATCCACGCGCCAGATCACCGAGATCAGCGAAGCCTTCGCCTACGCGCACGAACTCGGCATGGCGACCATCCTCTGGTGCTACCTGCGCAACAACAAATTCAAGACCGGCGGCGGCGACATGCACACGGCGGCAGACCTCACGGGGCAGGCCAATCACCTCGGCGTCACCATTCAGGCCGACATCATCAAGCAAAAGCTGCCCGAACGTAACGGCGGCTACAACGTGCTCAACATGGAAGGCTCAACCTACGGCAAGACGAGCAAGAAGATTTACGAGGAACTCACCACCGACAACCCCATTGACCTCGTGCGCTATCAGGTCGCCAACTGCTACATGGGGCGTTGCGGCCTGATCAATTCGGGCGGCGAATCGAAGGGTCAGACCGACCTTCAGGAAGCCGTGCGCACCGCCGTCATCAACAAGCGCGGCGGCGGCATGGGACTCATCTCCGGCCGCAAAGCCTTCCAACGTCCCATGGAAGAAGGCGCGGCGCTCCTGCACGCGATTCAGGACGTATATCTCTCCGAAGAGATCACGGTCGCCTAAACTAAACGATGAAGGCGGAACGATGAACGATGAACTGAAAGCAGGAGTCAGAAAACAGAAGACAGGAGTCAGAATTAGACCCCTCTGGTGCTTTATCTTCTGACTCCTGTCTTCTGTTTTCTGTTTTCCGCCTTCTCATTCATCGTTCCTACTTCATCGTTTCCCGTCTGAGAGTTGATGGTCGAAGCAGCCCCGCAAAAAACGTCTCCCGATGCGGAACTCCTCCGCGCCGTCGCGCGCGGGGACGAATCCGCGCTGGCCGCGATCTACGACCGCTACCACTCCATCCTTCTGGGTCTTCTGCTCCGTATATTACACAGCCGCGTCGAGGCGGAAGACGTGCTACAGGAGGTTTTCCTCCAAATCTGGCAGCGCGCGGCCAATTTCGACGAGGCGCGCGGGCGCGCTTTTACGTGGATGGTGACGCTGGCGCGCTCGCGCGCCATTGATAGATTGCGCTCGCTGCAATCGCGCCAGCGCGCAGACGATACGGCGCTGCGCGACGCGCCCGAGGCCGTCGGCGACGCCAGCGACGACGCGTACCACGCCGAGCAGCGCGAAATAGTGCGCTCCGCGCTCGCCGAGATTCCGGAAGAGCAAAGCCGCGCGCTGTTGCTCGCGTACTTTGAGGGGTTGACCCAATCGGAAATCGCCGCCCGTCTCGGTCAGCCGCTCGGCACGGTCAAGACGCGTATGCGCAGCGGCATGGGCAAGCTGCGCGAGTTGTTAGGCGAGAAGTTGGGGCGAGGGACAGGCTTGAATTTATAAGGCTCGCCGCATCCGAAGTTCAGATGACGCACGAAGACTACAAAGAGATGATCGCGCTCGACGCGCTCGACGCCCTTGATGAGGATGGCGGGGGCGGCGAACAGCAGCCGCGCGCCCTCGACGCGCATCTCGCCGGGTGCGCCGACTGCCGCGCCGAGCTACAAGCCCTGAGCGACGCGGCGGCCTCTCTCGTCTATACGGTCGCGCCGCAATCGCCCGCGCCCGAACTTCGCGCGCGCATTCTGACGGCCATCAAATCACACCCGCAGGACGCGCGCCGCCCGCCCGCCGTCAGCAGCAGCGGCGCGGCCACCGCTTCGCAAACTTCCAACGTCAGTCTGCCCGGCGAATTCGAGCGGCGACGCGAGGCGCGCGAAGTCAGAATCGGCCGTCGCCTCCTGGTGTTCGGTTCGCTCGCCGCCTCGCTCGCCGTCGCCGCGCTTCTCGTCACGCTTGCGCTCGCCTGGCAGCGCAACGCGCGGCTGCAAGGCGAACTTGCGCGGCTCTCCGAGACCGTCAGCCGGACGCAACAGGAACTCGCGCGCACGCGCGCCGACCGCGAACTGCTCGCCGCGCCCGAAGCGCGAACCGCCACGCTCTCCGGCACGAAAGTGGCTGAGCGGGCGCACGCCCGCCTGACCTTCGACGCGCAGACCGGGCGCGCCATGCTGATGGCCGCCGACCTGCCGCCCGCGCCCGCCGGTAAAGCCTATCAACTCTGGTTCATCGCCGAAGGCAAACCACCGATGCCCGGCAGCGTCTTCCAGCCCGACGCACGCGGCCACGCCGAAATGTACGAGACCGTTCCGCCCGAAGGGCGCAGTAACGCCGCCGTCTTCGCCGTCACCCTCGAACCCGCGGGCGGCACGAGCGCGCCGACCGGCGAGATGTACCTGAAAAGCTCCGCTTCTTAATTGCCCTACCGCGGCGGCTGTGTCCCGCCCATCAACTCCGCGCGAAAAACTTGCTATAGTATTTCCGGCTGCGCTGGCGCGCGAAATTTCGAGGGATGAGAGGGACGGACAGTGGCTGACAAAAAACGCTCCGACAACGATGCCGTGATGAACACGATCACAGACGAGACGGGACAATTCGACGCGCGATTTCTCCTCTGGCGCACCTTCTGCGCCGAACACGACGTGCCCGTCGAAACCCTCCCCAGCGACCTGACCGGCGACATCCGCGACAAGTGGAATGAATTGAAGGACAGCAAACTGAAATAGTGAATGGTAAATGGTAAATGGTGAATGGAAGAAGACAGATTTCCTCCATTCACCATTTACCATTTACTTTTTAGAAGTGTCTGCCCGGCGTGTAGACGCCCGTGAGAAACGGGTTGGTGAGTCGCTCGTGCCCGATGGTGGTGTCGGGGCCGTGGCCGGAGTAAACCGTCACGTCGTCGCCGAGCGGGACGATTTTGTTCAGGAGCGAATCCATCAACGCCTCGTAAGAGCCGCCCGGCAAGTCCGTCCGTCCGATTGACCCCGCGAACAGGCAATCGCCCACAAACACTTTTCGCTCGCGCGCCTCGAACAGAACGACGTGGCCGGGGGTGTGTCCCGGACAATGCAGCACCTGAAAGGCGAGCGCGCCCACCTCGTAATGTTCCCCGTCCGTCCAGTAACGATCAGGCGCGGGCGGCGCGGCATAGTCGAAGCCGAGCGCGCCCCACTGCTGGCGCGGGATGCCGAGCAAGGCGGGCTGCGCGGGCAACTGCCGGTAGAGCGGTTCGTCCGCCGCGTGCAGGATGACTTCGGCATGGGGGCGCAAACTCTTCAACGCCGCCACTCCCCCGACGTGATCCATGTGCGCGTGCGTCACGGCGATGGCCTGCAAGTCGAGGCCGTGCCGTTCGAGCGCGGCGACGATCTCCGCGGAATCGTCGCCGGGATCAATGCAGACGGCGCGCCCTGTCCGCTCGCAACCAAGTATGCGCGTCTGCTGTTGAAACGCCGTGACCGTGATCGTTTCGATGATCATCTGGGAGCACCTTCGAGGCATAAATTGACGCTTCTTTTGCATCTAAAAGAAGTATAAACCGCCCCCCGAGAATCTACTAACAGACGACTTTTCATCAGAGGTTTTACGACCCATGCCGCTTGGTAAGAAATCAACTTCGCTCGCCGGGGTGCTCGACGAGTTGACGGCCGAAGCCGCGCCGGAGTTGACCGAACATTTAGAGAATAACGACCTGCGGTGCTATGCCTGCGGCCACCGCTGCCTGATCAGGGAAGGCAAGCGCGGCATCTGCAAGGTGCGCTTCAACGAAGGGGGGCGTCTGCTCGCCCCCGCCAACTACGTCGCCGCGCTCGCCTGCGACCCGACGGAGAAGAAGCCCTTCTTCCACGCCCTCCCCGGCTCGGACACGCTGACCTTCGGCATGCTCGGCTGCGACCTGCACTGCGGCTATTGCCAGAACTGGTTGACGAGCCAAGCCCTGCGCGACGACGCGGCCGGAACGCAGCCGCAAATCGTCTCGGCGGATCGCCTCGTCGCGCTGGCGAAGGCTTACGGGGCTTCGTTGGTGGGGTCGAGTTATAACGAGCCGCTGATCACGGCCGAGTGGGCGGTGGAAGTATTCAAGCGGGCGAAGCCCGCGGGGTTCAAGACGGCCTTCATCTCGAACGGCAACGCGACGCCCCAGGTGTTGGACTACCTGCGCCCGTGGACGGATTGCTACAAGATTGATTTGAAGTCCATGAACGACCGCAACTACCGGCAACTCGGCGGCGTGGTGGACAACATTCTCGACACCGTGCGGATGGTACACGAGCGCGGCTTCTGGTCTGAGATCGTGACACTCCTCATACCCGGCTTCAACGATTCGGAGGACGAGATCAAACGCGCGGCCGCGTTTATCGCGGGCGTCTCGCCGGACATCCCCTGGCACGTCACAGCGTTTCATCAGGACTATCGCATGCAGGAGAACGCCAACACGACGGCCGAACAACTCGTCCGCGCCTGCGAAGCGGGACGCGCGGCGGGCTTGCGCTTCGTCTACGCGGGAAACCTGCCGGGGCGCGTCGGCCGCTACGAGAACACCTATTGCCCCGCCTGCGACGAACTTTTGATCGAACGCTACGGCTACATCATCAAGCGTATGAAAGTGACGCCGGACGGAAAGTGCCCCGCCTGCGCCGAGGCGATTCCCGGCGTGTGGGCTTAAGGGAAACGATGAACGCGGAATGCGGAACGATGAACTGAAGACGCTTGCTTCTATTCATCGTTCATCGTTCCGCGTTCATCGTTTCCGGTCACTTATTCGCGCTTACTTCGTGGGCATTTTCATAACGGGCGTCCCGTGATGGAATATCGCCAACCACTTCTCGCCGCGCTTGACCCAGATCGACGAGGCGCGCTCTTCCATGGGCTTACCGTCCGGCCCCGGCCCTTTGACCGTATAAGTCACCAGCGTCGCATCGTCGTCAAACTTCGTCTCTTTGAAATCGCTCAACGTCATCTTGCTGAAATCGAATGCCTTGACGCCGGCGAGCGTCCCCGCTTTGTCGTAGACGCCACTCGGTTGGACTTCGATCTGGTCTTCGGCCAGACCGGCCGCGAAGGTGTCCCAATCCTTCCGCTTGAGCGCGTCCCAGAAATGTTTCTCTCTGGCAACGGGGTCGTCGGCCGCGCCGCCAGCGGTAGGCGACGCCGCCGGAGAAGCGGCCGTGTTTGCGTTCGCCGTGTTGCTCGCCGGTTTCGCAGTTTCCGCCGTCGGCGAACCGGCCGGGCGTTCTTCGACCGGGCAATCCTGATGATAGACCGCCAGCCATTCCGCGCCGCGTTTGACCCAGGCGGTGCTGGCGCGCAGCGCGCCGGGCGGGATCGGCTGGCCGCCGGACGTGCCACGGGCGTTCACCGTATAAGTTACGACCACCGCGTCTTTGTCCAGCACGACGGTCTTCCAGTCGGAGAGATTAACTTCGGTCGGGGCAAAATTTCTCACGCCGTTAACCGTCTCATCTTTGCCGCCCACCACGTCGCTTGAGACGTAAACGTTATCGCTCGACAGCATTTTTCCAAACGCGTCGTAATCTCTATTTTTCAACGCGTCCCAAAGCTGTTTCTCTTTGGCTATTATCTCGTCGGCGGTTGCCCCGCCCGTGGTTGATAGATTGGCATTGGCGTTGGCGTTAGTGTTGGCCGGCGCAGACAGGTTGCCGTTAGTTGCGGCCGGGCTGTTAACGTTGGTCGCGGCCGTGCAACCCGACGCGCCGAGAATTAGTGTCGGCAGGACGACGGCCAGACCTGTCAGCGTTAGAAATCGTTTCATCAGTGGATTCCTCCGATAAGCGAATAGGTAGAGCTGGACGAGTCTTTGGGCAGATCGCTGCGTGCTTCTATGTCAATTCGCGCGAGGAGTCAATAGGAAAAACGTAAAAGCCGTAAATCGTGAATAGATAAAACTCATTAATCGTAAATAGAAGAAGGCAGTTTCTATTCACGATTCACTATTTACGTCTTTTGACGATTTACGTCTTTTATCTTTCTTAGAAATTCGACGAGCGGCGTTCGAGGTCTTCGGATGTGCCGTAGAGGGGCGTGTATGTCTCTTCGTTTTCGGCGGCCTGGAGGGCGCGTTTGAGTTCGGCGAGCTCGCGCGAGACGGCGTTGAACTCGTCGGCGTCGAAGTGTTCGTAGCTGCCCGCGAGGTCGAGCACGCGGTCTATGCGCCGGTTCGCCTTGTCGAGCACTCCCATCTGGATGCGTCCCTCTGTAACCGCGCGGCAGATGAGATCGCGCGCGGCCTTGAAGTTCGCCTCCTGCTCGCAGATCAGGATCATGTCCGACCCGGCCTCGATGGCGCGCAAACTCGCCTCGGCCACCGAGAGCGTCTGGACGACCGCGCCCATCTCCATGTCGTCCGTGATGACGAGGCCGTCGTATTTGAAGGCGGTGCGCAGCATACGCATCACGACGTTGTTGCTGATCGTCGCGGGGATTTGCGCGAAGTCTTCGAGCGAGGGCAGTTCGGCCGTGCGCCGAAACCACGCCTGCAAAAATTCCGACACTTCGGGAAAGGCGGCGTGGCTCACCATCACCGAATGAAGTCGCTCGCCGGGGCGATGAAACATCAGGTCGAGAAAGGGCACAAGATCGTGTTCGAGAATCTCCGGCCACGAATGCGTGACGACGGGCAGGCGGCGGTGCGAATCAACCTGCGAGCCTCCGAGGCCGGGGAAGTGTTTTCCGCAGCCGATGATCTTGTGCGCCTGCAAGCCGTCGAGATATGCGCCCGCGAGCCGCGCGACTTCCTCCGGCTTTTCGCCGAACGTGCGGCCACGCAGACCGTTCTCCTCGTTGCCGCCATGAAGATCGAGGACGGGCGCGAAGTTCATGTTGAAGCCGAGCAGGCGCAGAGCGCGCGCCGAGAGTTCGCCGAACTTGCGCGCGAGTTCCGTGCGACCGGCGAGGCGCACGGCTTTGGCCGGGGGCATCGGCTCGCAGATGTCGCGGAAGCGATCCACGAGACCGCCTTCCTGATCCACGCCGATGATGACGCGCCCGCCGAGCGCGTCGCGTATCTGCGCATTCAGGAGCGCCACCTGCTCCGCCGACTCGATGTTGCGCCCGAACAGGATGACGCCGCCCGGCTGTATCTCGCGCAACAACTCGCGCAGTCGCTTATCCAGGCGCGTCCCCGGCAGGCCGATGAACAAAAGTCGTCCGGCCTTGCGGCTGATCTCGTCGGTCGCGCTCTGTCCCCTTGTAGTTTCGGTCATCGTTTCAGTTCTAATTTTCCTTTCGCTCAAGCTTAAAGGTTCGACGCGCGAACGCGCAAGGCCGACGCCCGTCGCCGCTTCTCTCCATACACAACCATTGCCTGCGGTCTTCCGATGAACTCTGCGCGCGCCGCTTTGTTATACTCGCCTCATGGTCGCCGGAGAGCTTTCACTATCAGCATCACCCGCCGCCGCGCTCACGGCGCGCATAAGGGAGCGCGCGTTCGCTTTGGGCTTTCACAAGGTCGGCGTCGTGCCGGCCGCGCCACTCTTAGACGAGCGGGCGCGTCTGGAAGAGTGGCTGCGGCGCGGCTACCACGGCGAGATGAGTTGGATGGCGCGCGACGCGGGGCGACGCACAGACCCGCGCGAGGTCATGCCGGGGGCGCGCTCCGTCGTCGTCGTCGCGCTCAACTACTTCACCCCGCACGAGCACGCGGACGACCCGACGACCGGCAAAATCTCACGCTACGCCTGGGGCGACGATTACCACGATGTCGTCGGCGACAAACTCAAGGAACTGCTCGCGTGGATTAAAGCGGAATGCCCGGAGGCCGAGGGCAAGGCGTGCGTGGACATTCAACCGCTGATGGATAAGGCGTGGGCTGTGCGCGCGGGGCTCGGCTGGATCGGCAAGCACACGAATCTCATCACACGCGAATACGGCTCGTGGGTCTTCCTCGGCGAACTTCTCCTCAATCTCGAACTCGATTACGACACGGACGTGTCAGAGGATCACTGCGGCACGTGTACGCTCTGCATCGAGGCGTGCCCCACGGGCGCGATCACAGAGCCTTACGTCGTTGACTCGAACCGCTGCATCTCTTACGCCACCATCGAACTGCGCGCGCCGGACATTCCCGCCGCCGTCGCCGATAAACTCGACGGCTGGCTCTACGGCTGCGACATCTGCCAGGACGTGTGCCCCTGGAATCGCTTCGAGCAGCCGACCACGGAGGCGCGCTTCGAGCCGCGCGAGGCCCAAGTTTCCGCCGACCTCGCGGCCTTGCTCGAACTCACGCCCGACACTTACGCCGCGCGCTTTCGCCGCACCGCCATCAAACGCGCCAAGCTCGCCGGACTCCAACGCAACGCCCGCGCGCTCAAAAAAAATCAGGCCGACTGAACGTCCATCGCCGTTTGCAGCCAACGGCATCCAAACCTTTCGCCCGCGCCCGAACCGGCGACTTGGTACGCCCCTGTCGCCAGCGTATGATGGTGTTTTCAAATCCGTCGCCGGAATCTCTCCGGCGCACGCGCGGCGAAAGACGAGAGCGAAAAACAAGCAAGTGACCACTGCCGTACTCAAAGATTCATACGGGCGTGCGATACGCGACCTGCGCGTGTCGCTGACCGACAGGTGCAACTTCCGTTGCTTCTACTGCCTCCCGCACGGCGAGCCGCCCATCGCGCCCAAAGAACAGATGCTCTCGTATGAAGAGATCGAGTATGTCTCGGACATCTTCGTCTCGCTCGGCATCGAAAAAATCCGGCTCACCGGCGGCGAGCCGATGATGCGCCGCGACATCGAGACGATCATCGGCAAACTAGCCGCGCTCAAACCGCGCCTGCACGATCTCGCGCTGACCACGAACGGCTACTTCCTGCCCGGCCGCGCCGCCGCGCTCAAAGCAGCCGGTCTCGACCGCATCACCGTCAGCCTCGACTCCTTGCGCCCCGAGACGTTTCGCCGCATGACCGGCGTGGACGTGCTCTCGCGCGTGCTCGAAGGCATCGAGGCGGCACGCGACGCGGGACTCGCGCCCATCAAGATCAACGTCGTCATCGTGCGCGGCCACAACGACTCGGAGGTCGCGGACTTCGCCGCGTTCGCGCGCGAGCACGCCGTCTCGATGCGCTTCATCGAGTTCATGCCTCTGGATTCCGGCCACGAGTGGTCGCGCGCCGATGTCGTCTCCGGCCGCGAAATCCGCGCCGCGATTGAGGAGCGTTTCCCGCTCGCGCCGCTGCCCGTGCGGCGCGGCGCGGAGACCTCTGCGCGCTACCGTTTCGCTGACGGCGCGCCCGGCGAGATCGGTATCATCGCACCCGTCACAGAACCCTTCTGCGGCGCGTGCTCGCGCATACGCCTCACCGCCGACGGCCAGATCAGGACGTGTCTCTTCTCCACCGTCGAGCATTCGTTGCGCGACGTGATCCGCCGCAATGGTGTGACGCGAGCCGAAACCATCGAGTACATCGAATCGGTCGTCCTGAAAAAAGAGCCGCGCCACTACATCAACGACCCGGATTTTCTCCAGCCCGCGCGCACGATGAGTTTCATCGGCGGCTAACCCGAGCGAGGCACACTGTCATGAGCACGAAAACCGAAGCGACCATCGAAGACCTCTACAAAGTTGACGGCAAGGCCGAACTCGTCAACGGGGAGATCGTCCACATGTCGCCAACCGGAGGTGCGCCTAATTATGCGGCGAGTGAAATTTTTGTATCTCTGCGACACTATGCGAAACGCACTAAGGCGGGTTACGCAGTAAGTGACAATGCGGCGTTTGTGGTGAACTTGCCGAACCGAAAATCTTTCAGCCCCGATGCGGCCTTCTACGTCGGCGAGATCACCATGAAGTTTTTTGAAGGCGCGCCCGTCTTCGCCGTCGAAGTCAGAAGCGAGGGCGACTATGGGCCGAAGGCCGAGCGCGAAATGGCGAGAAAGCGTGCCGACTATTTCGCGGCGGGCACGCAGGTCGTGTGGGACGTTGATTTGTTAAGCGCGGAGGTCGTGCGCGTTTACTCTGCGACTGATCCTGACAAGCCTCGGATTTACCGGCGCGGCGATATGGCGGAGGCCGAACCGGCCGTGCCGGGTTGGACGATGGCGGTTGATGATCTGTTTGTCGGATGATACGCGGGTCAGTCATAATTCGCCGTTAGTTTTTTGACAGTCACAGAAAAGTTTTCGGGGGAGCTTCGCCCAGGGGCGCGGCTGAGAGTCCACGAATTGCGGATTGCGGATTGCGGAATGCGGATTAAAAGATAGCTTGCTTTTTAATCCGCATTCCGCATTCCACAATCCGCAATTGAAGGAGACCCCTAGAACCTGATGCGGTTAGTACCGCCGAAGGGAGAAACGCCGGAAGACCGCTTGCGCCCTTTATGTTTCGCAAGCGGTTTTTCTTTTCAGGCCGAGAGCGGCCGGACGGAAGACAACATGAGTACAACTAAAGAACCGACGGAGCGACTTGAAGATCGCCGGAGCGATGAGGTGCAACTGCCGAACTCCGAGCGAGTTTACGTGGAAGGCGCGCGCGAAGGTGTGCGGGTTCCCTTCCGCGAAGTCGCGCTGAACGCGACGCGCAACCCCGACGGCACACTGGAACAGAACGAGAGCGTGCGCGTCTACGACACGAGCGGCGCGTGGGGCGACCCCGCCGTCAAGTGCGACGAGCGCGAGGGACTTGCGCCTCTCCGCCGTGAATGGATCATCGCGCGCGGCGACGTGGAGGAATACGCGGGGCGCGCAGTGAAACCGGAAGACGACGGCTATTTGACGGCGGGCGCGGCCGAGTACGCGCAACAGAAAACGAAGGGACGGCTCGAATACTTCCCCGGCCTGCGGCGCGCTCCGTTGCGCGCGAAGGCAGGCGCGCGCGTGACGCAGATGCACTACGCGCGGCGCGGCCAGATCACGCCGGAGATGGAGTTCATCGCCTTGCGCGAGAACATGGGGCGCGAGATGGCCTTGCACGCCATGCGCGAACACTCGCGCGACGACCGCAGTTCGCTTTATCACCAACACCGCGGCGACTCTCTCGGCGCGGGCGTCCCCGAATTCGTCACGCCCGAGTTCGTGCGCGACGAGGTGGCGCGCGGGCGCGCGATCATCCCGGCGAACGTCAATCATCCCGAATCGGAGCCGATGATCATCGGGCGCAACTTCCTCGTCAAGATCAACGCCAACATCGGCAACTCGGCCGTCGCCTCCTCGATTGAGGAAGAGGTCGAGAAGATGCGCTGGTCAACGAAGTGGGGCGCGGACACGGTGATGGATTTGTCCACGGGCAAAAACATCCACGCCACGCGCGAGTGGATTCTGCGCAACTCGCCCGTGCCCATCGGCACAGTGCCGATCTATCAGGCGTTGGAGAAGGTCGGAGGCCGCGCGGAAGAGTTGACGTGGGAGATTTACCGCGACACGCTCGTCGAACAGGCCGAGCAGGGCGTTGACTACTTCACGATCCACGCGGGCGTGCGCCTGCCCTACATCCCCCTGACGGCAAAGCGCACCACAGGCATCGTTTCGCGCGGCGGTTCGATCATGGCGAAGTGGTGTCTCGCGCACCACGAGGAGAGTTTTCTCTACACGCGCTTTCGAGACATCTGCGAGATCATGGCGGCCTACGACGTGTCGTTCTCGCTCGGCGACGGCCTGCGCCCCGGCTGCATCGCCGACGCCAACGACGCGGCGCAGTTTGCCGAACTCGACACGCTCGGCGAACTGACGCGGATCGCGTGGGAGTACGACTGCCAAACTATGATCGAAGGGCCGGGACACGTGCCCATGCACTTAATCCGTGAGAACATGGACAGGCAACTCGAAACCTGCGGCGAAGCCCCTTTCTACACTTTGGGGCCGCTCACCACCGACATCGCGCCCGGCTACGACCACATCACCTCCGCCATCGGCGCGGCCATGATCGGCTGGTACGGCACGGCCATGCTCTGCTACGTCACCCCGAAAGAGCACCTCGGCCTGCCCGACAAGAAGGACGTGAAAGAGGGCGTCATCGCCTACAAGATCGCGGCGCACGCGGCCGATCTGGCGAAGGGTCATCCCGGCGCGCAACTGCGCGACAACGCGCTCTCCAAAGCGCGCTTCGAGTTTCGCTGGGAGGATCAGTTCAACCTCTCGCTCGACCCGGAAGTGGCGCGCGAGTATCACGACGAGACGCTGCCGCAGGAGGGCGCGAAGCTCGCGCACTTCTGCTCGATGTGCGGCCCGCACTTCTGCTCGATGAAGATCACACAGGAGGTGCGCGATTTCGCGGCGCGGAAGGAACTCGAAGAGTCGGACGCGCTCGCCACAGGCATGCGCGAAAAGGCGGCGGAATTCGTCTCGGCGGGCGCGGAGATTTATCAGGGCACGCTGCCGGAGGGCGCGACGCGCGAACACTGAGACTACGCCCCATAGATCGAGGCTGAATAACGAAAGGGCGACGGAATAATTTCCGCCGCCCTTCGTGTTTCGCACGCGCGCCGTAAACTATCCGGCCGTCGTTTCTTCGTCACTCTATTTGTCTTGATCGTCGGCCTTCGGTTTCAGGCGAACGTAGGCTTCGCCGCGCGGCGTGAGTTCGGCCTTGCGCGCGACCGCTTCGAGGATGGAGGCCAGCATCTCTTTGCTCTCCACCTTGAAACTGGTGATGCCGCGCACCTGCGAGTCGGGATCGTTGAAGTGCATCGTCAGGTAGCGGTATTTCTTTTTGAACAGCAGCGCGGGCAGCGTGTAGAGGCTTGCGCTGCCGATGACGGTGGCCGCCGTCGGCCGGCGCGATTGCGTGTCGGCGTAGGCGACGGCGATTGCCTTGTAAGGAATCGAGATGTATTCCTTCTGCGTTTTGTCGCGGAAGACGAGGCGGCTGCTCTCGTCGTCGAAATTCAGCGTGCCCGTCTGCTTTTTGTTATACCCGAACAGGCCGCCCTCGTATTTGACCTTCACGCTCTGCGGCGCGGGCGCGGTAGCGGCGGTCTGGCCGGCGGCCGTGGGCGCGGTTTTTTTTGCGTCCGCCGGGTCGCTGACGCTGCGCGTGCGTTGCGCCGACGCCCCGCCCGCAAGCGAGGTCAACAACAGCAAGGCCGTGATAGACAAAGTTTGATATTTTATTTTCATAAAGTTTTTTCCCTTCCACCCTAAACTTCTTTTTCCGTTCGATGTCTTTAGAGACGCACGCCGCCGAGCGTGCGTTGCCAGGCGAGCGATCTTTTGAGCACGCAAAAACGCTGCCTTTCCTCCGCCGTGCAGACCGTTTCGAGTTGTTCGAGTATGGCTTCGACGAGCGGCACGGCGAACGCCCCGGCGTGCGCCACGATCTGCGAATAGTAATGTAACCCGACGCGCCCTTCGCCGTCGCGATGGAACGCGCCGACCTGCGCCTCGTCCAGGCGATACACGTCCTGCCCCACCGGAATCACCCTGCGCGGCACGCCCATGCGCCGCTCGCCGCCCGCGCGCCAGCCGAGCAGGAGAATGCCCGCGAGCACACCCTGTTCGTTCAAATAGTCGGGACTGAGGACGGCGAGGTCGGCGGCGGGCGACAGGCGCGGCCCGAACTGCCCGTACTCCGGGTTGACCAACTGCGTGTCGTAGATGACGCCGACGACTTCAAAATCATCCGCCACCGGCAGCGACACGAACTGCGCGAAGCCGTAATCCTCCGCCCCCGGCGGCGCGTCCGCGTCGAGACGGTCAATCACGCGCCCGATGTAATCAACGTGCGAATTCGATTTGACGATTTTAGCGACCCTGGTCATTTGAAAGTTTGTCAGTGGTCAGTAGTCCGTGGTCAGTTGTTCAAATCAATCTTTAGAAGCTTGCGTGATTGCCACAGGCAACTGACCACGGACAACGGACGTTTTTAGATCAGTCGAAAAAGTAAGACCTGCGCGCCGCCGATCAGCAAGCCGAAGCCGATGCAGGAGGCGGCGAGCCGCGTGCCGCCCACGCGCGGCTCGCACCACGCCTCGAAGAGTCCGAAGCCGCCGGCGAACACCGCGAAGGGGCAGAACAGGATGCCGACGAAAGGCACGAGCGCGGAGAAGACGAGGACGAGCGCGATGCCCGCCGAAGCGTTGCCCTCGTTGTCGAACATACGCAGCCGCGCCGCACCCGGCACGGAGACGCTGGCGGCGGTTGATTCAAACAACATCGGTGGACGGTTGCGCTGCTGGTGATAAGACGCGAAGAGCGAATCGGCCGGGGCGTATGAGCGTTCACGCAAACCGCGCCCGCACGTCGCGCAGAAGTGTGCTTCGGCGCGCCGCGCCGCCGCGCCGCACGCGGGACAATTCAAGACGACCGCCTCACGACCACCCGACTTTCCCTGCGTCTCTTTGTTCGTGCGGTTCATAAAACCTCACACCGGCATAAAATTAGAACGGCTATCGGCGGCGCGCCTTGCTGACGGGTTTGCGCGAAACGTGAAAGCCCAGATTTTGTTCGGCGGCAAACTCCTGCATCGCGCGTAAAAACTGTTCGCGGTCGTGCCCCGTGATGACGGCCGCTGCGTCCGCCGTCTCCAGCGCGTAAGGATACCCGTTGCCGACGACACATTCGGCGCGCACGGTGTTGACCACCTCGTCCAGCAACCCCTCCTTGTAAACCCACGTGGGGATGTCGAGGCGTGCTGGCTCGCCCTCGCCCGTCGTCTGTAAATAGACGAAGCCGACGAGCGGGTTGCCCTGCTCGTCCTCGAAGTCCGGCGTCAGCCCCTCGCGCACGCAGTCGCAGAAGATCGTGCGGTCGCCCCACGCGGCGAAGAGGGGCGCGGCGGAGGCTTCGCTCGTGGCGGAGAGCAGGCGCGTGTCGAAGACGGTCGCGGCGGGCGGCGCGTCGTGCGAGAAGAGGTCGAGCAGACGCACGATGTCGCGCGCGTAAGATTGATCAATGTAGCCGACGAGCGGCACTTCCGTCTCGCGCGAGAGTTTGACAGCCTCGGCAATCGCTTTAACGTAGCCGCGCGAGAAGTCGAGCGTCGTGGCGGCGAGCGTCTCTGCGCGCGTGCGCGTCGTCGAAAGCAGGAGCGTGCCGTCGAAGAGGGCGACGGGCGTGCGCTCGCCGCGTGCGCGCCAGCCGCGTCGCCGTTCGAGAAACTCCGAGAGCGCGGCGAGTTCCAACTCGAAGCGGCGCAGGCCGACGAGGTCTGCAGCGGTCGCCGCGCCGCCCTCGGCCTGCAACAACTCTTCCGGCGTGATGAGCGCGAATCTCGACTCCTTGAGATAACTGTCCTGTCCGTTCGCGGTGTGCGGGTTCTCGAACCACGCGGCCTGCACCGCCGCGACCGGAAGACTGATTTCACGCCCCGGCAAAATCTGGCTGCCGTCGGCCGCGCACGTCACGCGCCCCCGCAACACCTCCAACGCCCAACGCCGCGCCTCCTCGTGCGAATGCCAACGCTCGTCGAAGGGGACGACAAACGCGCCCGCGCTATCCAGTTCGCCGGTGGGCAGCGCGCCCGCCGCACGCGCCGCGCCTCCGGCAATCGCGCGCGCCGCCGCGTCTCTGATCTCGGCCGAAGTGCGCCCGCCCAGTTCACGCAGACGCCGCGCATATGTCCCGACCGCCGCGCCCCACACCGCCTCGAAGCGCACAAACTCCTCGCGTCGCTCCCTCAACTCGGCATTCAAATGTGGGCGGTACAACATTAAGGGATCGTAAATCGTGAATCGTAAATTGTGAATGGAAGAATTTGGTTTTAACGATTCACGATTCACGATTTACGGCTTTCAAATTGTTTACCCGTCTTCTCACTGTCACAGAACCGATTTCATCCCTTGCGAGCCTCCGAGTTGTTCGGTGGAGGGCGCGTAGCGCGTGGTCTTAAGCCGCCCGTTGAAGAAGGTGTAGGTGATGCCGTCCTTCTGGTTGGTGTAGACGGCCATCACGCCCTTCTCTTCGCGCGTGAACCCGCTCTTCTTCACCAGGCCGACGGAATCCGGCGTGTCCGACGAATTCTCGTGCTGCAAGACGATGAGCAGCACCGTGCCTTCCACCGAGGGCGGGAGTTTTTTCGTCTGGGCGAACTTCGCCGTCACGAACGTCACGGTCACTATGCCGCCCGCGACTTTGAAGTTGAGCGCGCCGCTCGCGGTGTCGGCCAGGAGGGGCTTACCGAGTTCGCGCTCCACGTCTGCGCGGCGCGACTTCAAAGGCGTGAGATTATGCCATTCCGCGGCGCTCGTTGCCTGCGCGCCCCCGGCGAGCAGGCAAGCGACGACGGCGACGACCGTTAAAGCGCGCGACGCAATGATTCGGCGAATACGAGAAGTGTCTGGTTTGTTCATGGTTGGATGCTACCGCTTGCGGGGGAAGGTTTCAAGTTTCAAGTTTCAGGTTTCAAGTTAAAGATCGGAGAATCTCAGACCTGAAACTTGAAACCTGAAACTTGAAACTATTATTTTGCGAACGGCCGGACGCGTTCCACCGACTGTTGAAAATCCTCGTCATCGGGCAGAAGTTCCGCGCCCTTCTGGTAGGCCGAGAGGGCTTTCGCGTATTGCTTGGAGATTTCGTAGGCGTAGCCGAGTTCGCGGTAGATGTTCGGGTCGTCGGCGGTCTTGGCGGCGGCGCGCTCGAAGGTGGCGATGGCTTTGGGGAAATTTTTCGCGCGCGAGTAGGCGACGCCGAGCAGGTAGAGCGTCTGTGACTGCGCGTTCGGGTTCGCGCCCGCCCGTTCAAGCACCGTGACGGCGCGTGCGAACTGCTTCGCGCTGATCAGAGCCTGCCCGTTCAAGGTCGCCGCCGGTTCGTCGTTCGGGCGCAGGCGCACGAGCGCATCGCTCGAACGCACGGCGTTCAGGTAGTCGGCGTCGGCCTTCGCCGGCGTGGTCGCGGCGGCGGCGCGGCGCAGATATGAGACGGTTAGAATCGTCCACGCATCGGTCAGGCGCGGGTCGGCGAGCGTGGCGCGGTTGAGGGCGGCGATGGCGGCGTCGGGCTGGTTGCGCTCGTAACTGATGCGGCCGAGGTAAAAGAGCGAGGCGGCGTCTTTCGGCTCGGCCTTGACCGCCGCGTTGAACGAACGCTCGGCCTCGGCCTGTTTGCCCAGCCGGTATTCGGCGAGGCCGCGATAATAGAGCAGCGTGGCGTTGGGCGGCGCGCCCGCGCGCGACGTGGCGATGGTGAGGAGCGGCAGAGCGCGCTCGAACTCGTCTGAGCGCACGAGCGACTGCGCGAGCGCGTCCACGGTCGGCGCGTCTTCCTCTTTCGCGGCGCGTTGCAGGTCGAGCGCGCGCTGCAAGTCGGCGGCGGCTTCTTTAAATTGATTCAAATAAAACTCTGCGAAGCCCGCGATCTTCCACGCCTCGCTGTTCTTCGGATCGGCGGCCGCCGCCGCACGCGCCTCTCGCGCCGCCTCTGCGTACTGCTTCTGTTGCAGCAGGGAGTAGGCGCGCGCCGTGTCGCCCGTGCCGGCGGCGGAACTTGCGGGCGTGGTCGCCGTGCGCGCTTCCTGCGTCGCGACGGGCGTCGGCCTTGTGTCGGGCGGCGGCGCGGGGTTGGTCGAAGGGTCAACGCGGCGCGGGCGGGTTGCGCCCGATTGCGCGGCGGCTGCGACCGAGAGCGTCAACAAAAGCGCGACGGGCACGACGCCGCTCCGGAAAAAACTTTTTATCATCGGTGTCTCCAAAGAGTCAGGGACTTAAATAAAATTTGTTGCACCGGGAAGAGTATGACGATGCGGGGGCGGAGGTTCAAGTGCCGCCGTGCTGTGTGCGATGCGGAAACGGGGCGTGTGGTTCGCTTTCGCGGGACTCGCGGCGCGGGCGCGGGGTAATCAAATTTCAACGAGATCAAGCAATTTAACGAAACCTATGTTCTCTATGGTACAGACGCGAAGGCGAGTTACGAGTTATGTTCTCCGGCTAAAGAAACAATTCAGGGCGACGACGCGGGCGGCGGGGAATATGCAACCTCCCACGGGGGCGCGTATTTCCGTCTACAGGGATGCCGCCCGGTTAAGACTGCGTCGCGCGGGTCGCCTTGCACGGGACTGGGGAGTTGATGCCGCTCTCCAACCCGGCAACGATTTCGCCCCCGCCCGGCGTGACTCAAGCCGTGCGGGGGCGATAAGGTGAGACCGAAACGGCCTCAGAGCGGCCTCACACGCATAACTAATTACGGCCGCATTGATTGCGACGGCCGTCGTTTCTTCGTCCGTTTCTTCGTCTTGGAATCCTTGCTGTCGCTACGCAGGTAGGCGACGGCGGCGGAAGCGATGACGGCTCCGACGGCGATACGCGTCAACAAACTTGTTCTGTTGTGCTTCCACTCGGCCTTCCAGCCCCGTTCCGCGAAGATGTTCGGGACGTGACCGCGCGAGAAGTCTTCCAAGTAGCCTTCCACCACGCCCACCCTGTCCGCCAGCATCAGGGGCAGCCAATGTCCGTAACTGTTTTCGCTGTATTTGAAAGCGGCGCGACGAATCATGCCGCTCAGTCCTGCGGGCGGAGTTGATGTCCCGAACACGGCCGTGACGTGTGGCCGTTCGTTGGAATGCAGAATCTCGACGCTCGTCGGCTGCTGTGTCGGACGCTCCCAACTGTAGCCCTCATGTTCCCCGTTGTTGCGATTCTTCATCGGGTAGGTCGGGTCGTTATCCGAATCGGCGTCCACGCCCCACCCCTTGATCTGCGAAGGGTCTTTAACCGTATTCGCCATATCTTTAACTGTATTTTCCATAACATGTCCTCCCTAGCTTCTGGCCGACGGCGGAATCAGCACCGGCTTGATGCAGTTATCCAGCTTCGCTGAAAAAATCCGGTAAGCATCCGACACTTCCTCCAGAGGGATGCGGTGCGTGATCAGCGCTTTCGGATCGAGGATGCCGTTCTGCACATGCTCGATCAGTCGCGGCAACAAACGCTTCACGGATGCCTGGTTCCCACGGATGGTCAGACCTTTATTCACCACGTTCCCGATGGGGACGAGGGTGTCAATCGGGCCATAGACGCCGACGATGGAG
>DATHAZ010000133.1:0-16788 GCA_035296445.1 Pyrinomonadaceae bacterium
GACACCGAGCCGAGTTCGTGGGATCGCTTCGTCAACGAACACAAGCCGGGCGACATCGTGCGCGGGCGCATCACGCGTTTCGCCAACTTCGGCGCGTTCGTCGAGTTGGATGAGGGGCTAGAAGGTCTGTGTCACATCTCCGAACTGTCGGAGGAGCGCGTGGACAAACCGGAGGATGTGGCGCAGGTCGGGCAGGAGATGGACTTCCGCGTCCTGCGCATCGAAAACGACAACAAAAAGATCGGCCTCTCGGCGCGCGCCGCTTCGAGCGACGAACCCGTCGTGGACACGAAGAGCTATTCGACGGAAGCGAAGGGTGGCATGGCCTCGCTCGCGGAACTCGGCAACTTCTTCGCCGCGTCCTCCGGCGGCTCTACTTCCGGTCGTGAAGGCGGTGGCTCAGCCACGGGCGGCGAGAGCGGTGAAACGGGAATCACCCCGGACGCGTCCGGCGGCGAATCAAATGCAGGTGCGGCCGGTGAGCAATCCGACGCTCCCGTAGCTGCCGCGGCCGACGCCGATAGCGGCGGCACGACCTCCGCCTCTGCCTCCGACACGGGCGATGCCGCGCCGCCAACCGGCGGCGACGCCGATGCGTCAACCGGCGACGGCAGCGACGCCTCGGGCATGACAGGCGAAAACCAAAGCTAGACGGCAACCCGAGCAAGCCTCAAGCCCCGCGCTTCGGCTCATCCGTGAAGATGAGTTAAAGGCGCGGGGCTTTAGCTTTTGCGTGCATAAGGGGGAACATGAACATTGATGTCGGAAGCGGGGCGTAAAAGCGAACGGCGTTTCCCGCTCGTCGTTCCGCCTTCAACGCCCGGCGCAATCTCACACTTCTCAAGCCCCCTGGCCTTCCCCTCCGCTGCTCCTGTAAGCTATTGCCTGAGAGTTATTTCCGTCTTGCGGGGAACTAATAACTTCTGCTACTGTACAATGCAGTTTTGAGATTCCGGCCGCGTCGCAAATCGCCTGAAAGACGCCGTGCGACAGCCGCCTGTGAGTGGTGAAACGTGAAAGGTAAATGTATGACGAAAGCTGAATTGGTCGAGGATGTCGCTCGCGCGGCCGAATTGACCAAGAAGGATGCGGAGCGTCTGGTCGAGATCGTCTTTGAGAGCATCATCGAGACGCTCAATCAGGGCGAGAAGATCGAGCTGCGCGGCTTCGGCAGTTTCCGCGTGCGCGAACGCGGCGCGCGGCGCGGCCGGAATCCGAAGACCGGCGACCCCGTTGACATTCCCGCCAAGCGCGTCCCCTATTTCAAACCCGGCAAAGAGATGAAAGAGTTGATCAACGAGGAGTCGGCAGGCGATGGTTCATCCGCCGGTACGACCTCAGAAACGACGGAGCCGGGCGGCACGGCGACGACCGCCACCGGCACGGCCGGACAAGACGACGGGAATAGCGGCAATAACGCGGGCGGCGGCAGCAACGGCGAGATGCCTCCAATCCATTAGAGACCGGGCGGCGCTCAAGGGGAACTGCGAACGTGGACAGGTTGTGGACGCCCTGGCGCTATCAATACATTACGAATGACAGCGGCGAGAAAAGCGGCGACGACCTCGCTTACGCCCCCTGTATCTTCTGCACGCTCCCGCGACAAGAACCCGCACACGACGAACGCAACTACATCGTCCATCGCGCCCGACACAATTTCATCGTCCTCAATCTCTACCCTTACGCCTCCGGCCACCTTTTAATCATCCCCTACGAGCACACGTCCGAACTCGACTCGGTTTCAAAAGCCGCGACTGACGAGTTGATGGATTTGGCGAAGCGCGCGCAGACCGTCCTGCGCGAAGCCTACCGCCCTGACGGCTTCAACCTCGGCATGAACCTCGGTCGCGCGGCGGGCGCGGGCGTCGCCGCGCACGTACACCTACACATCATGCCGCGCTGGACAGGCGATGCGAATTTCATGAGCACCGTCGGCGAGACGCGCGTCCTCCCCGAAGACCTCCCGACAACCTACAGGAAACTTCGGGACAAATTCTAAAACAGTGACAAGTGACAGGTGACAAGTTAAAGCGAAAGAAATGCCTTTAACTTGTCACCTGTCACTCGTCACTTGTCACTTTCTGGTGATCGCTTCGTCTTCGACTTCGCCGCCCTTGCTGATGGGGACTTCGGAAGTCTTGTAGCCGATGCCGCGTTCTTCCGTGTCGAGTTCGGGTTGCGGGAGTTGTGGGAGCGCGCCGGTGACGGCGGGCGGGTTGAAGCCGGGATAGTCAACGCGCGAGTGGTAGATGGCGACGAGCGAGGCGATCATTGATTCCTTGATCGTCGTCAGTTCGCGCAGCGAGAGGTCGCACTCGTCGAGTTGCCCGTCGCTGACGATGGCGTCGAATATTTTGCTGACGATGCTGCGGATGTTTTCGGGGTCGGGGCGGGCGAGCGAACGCGCCGCCGCCTCGCAAGAGTCTGCGAGCATCATGATCGCCGACTCTTTGAACTGCGGCCTTGGGCCGGGGTAGCGAAACTCCGCCTCGTTCACCTGATCGCCGTGGATGGCCTGCGCCTGCGCTTTGCGCAGAAAGTAGTGGAGCGTGCGCGTGCCGTGGTGCTGCGGGATGAAGGCGGCGATCTTCGAGGGCAGCCCGATCTCTTTGGCGAGTTTCAGCCCGTAGGTAACGTGGCTCGTGATGATCTTCGCGCTGCTCGAAGGTCGCAGGCGGTCGTGCGGGTTCACGCCCGTCTGGTTCTCGACGAACATGTCGGGCGCGGCGAGTTTCCCGATGTCGTGGTAGAGCGCGCCGATGCGTGCGAGCAGCGCGTTCGCGCCGATGGAGCGGCAGGCCTCTTCCGTCAGTTGCCCGACGGCGTGCGAGTGCTGGTTCGTGCCCGGCGCGCGCAGGGCGAGTTGGCCGAGCACGGGCAAATCCGCGTTCGATAGTTCGAGCAGCTTCACGTCCGTCAGGATGCCGAATATTGATTCGCTGACGGGCAGCACGCCCGCCGTGAAGATCGTCGTGAACAGGCCCCCGAGCAGGCCGCAGCCGACGGCCATCAGAATCGTGCCGAGCGTCAGAGGTTCCTGCGCCGCGAGGATGACGGCGAGCGCGGCGGCGGAATTGACGGCGGCGACGAAGAGACCCGCGAGCGTCACCGACTGGCGTTCGCTGTAACGACCGATGCCGTAGATCGCCGCCGACGAAGAGACCATCGCGTAGCACGCTATCAACATGCCGTTCGGCGAGACGAGCCCGGCGAAGAGCGCGGTGATGATTCCGGCGGTGAGCGCGAGTTGCCCGTCTATCAGGAGCGCGACGAGGAGCGTGGCGACGGCGAAGGGAATTGCGAGACTCCAGAGCGAGGCGTCGTTCCACGGCGCGACGACGGATTGCGCGGCGATGGTCTCGGCCAGAATCGCGCCCACCCGCATCAAGATCGTTTGAATCAAAATGGCCGAGGCGACGAGCGTAAAGGCGCGTCCCTTAGAGAGCGACAGCGTCGAGGTGAGGCTGCGGTGTTCGATGAACTTCCACGCGCCCAGGTAGAGCGCGGCGACGAGCAGAAAGATGCCGATGAAGTGTTGCGGTCGCCGCCCCGTCTCGCCGTATTTGCTGATGGCATCGAACTGGGCGAGCATCTTCGGCGTCACCGTATCGCCCGAGCGCGCGACGACCTGATTGCGCTTGAGCGTGATGAGTGTCGGCGGCGCGTTCGGCATGACGGCGCGCGCGCCCTGTGTCGCTCGTTCGTCAACGGCGGTGATGTCGGCCGGAGAGACGACGCTGGCGCGCACCACGTCTCCCTCGCTGTAAACCTGCGCGCGCAACTGCGTGTGGATTTGCGCGAGCAGGAGCGCGGTGACGAGCGAGAGGATGGTGAAGCAGATGGCGAACAGGGTCGTCGGCCGAAACCAGTCGCGCAGGCGCACGAGCCTTTGCACGGCAGCGCGGCGCGCTTCGGTGAAGCGGTTGGTGAACTTGGGGCGGCGACGGCTACTCATCTTCTTAATACTTTATTTTGAAGGATGCGCGACGCGTTGTTCCGCGCGCGGGGCATGCTTTCGCGCGTTTGAATCGGGCGTGTGCTGCTCGCTCGTCAGGTCGCGCGCGAGGATCGCCCCGGCCATCTCAAGCATCGGGCGCAAGGATCGCGCGTCGGTGGCCGAGACGGCGATACACTGGCGCGCGCCCGTGGCGCAGGTCTGGCGCAGGATCGAGTCGAGCGTTTCGGCGTCAACGAGGTCGGCTTTGTTGAAGACGACGAGACGCGGGATGTCGCCGAAGTCGAGGTCGGCCAGAATTTTGTCCACGGATTCGACGTGCTGTTCCCAGCGCGGGTTCGACGCGTCAATCAGGTGGATGAGAAGATCGCTGTCCGCAATCTCTTCGAGCGTGGCGCGGAAGGCGGCGATCAAATCGGGCGGCAGGTCGCGTATGAAACCGACGGTGTCGTTGAGTATGACTTCCTGCTCGTAGGGCAGACGCAGGCGGCGCGAGGTCGGGTCGAGCGTGGCGAACATGCGCTGCTCGGCGTGGACGCTTGAGGCCGTGAGCGTGTTGAGCAGGGTGGATTTCCCGGCGTTGGTGTAACCGACAATCGAGATGATCGGCAATTCGCGGCGCGTGCGCTCCTTGCGCCGCTGCTGGCGACGCCCGCGCAACGCCTCGATCTCTTTGTCGAGACGGTTGATGCGGTCGCGCACGCGGCGGCGGTCGGTCTCTAGTTTCGTTTCGCCGGGGCCGCGCCCGCCGATACCGCCCGCCAGCCGCGAAAAGGCGGAATCCTGCCCGGTGATGAGACGCGGCAAGAGGTATTTCAACTGCGCGAGTTCCACCTGAATTTTGCCTTCGCGCGATTCGGCGCGCTGCGCGAAAATGTCGAGGATAAGTTGGGCGCGGTCTATCACCTTGAGGTCGGTGGCTTCGGAGAGCGAACGGACTTGCGCGGGCGAGAGTTCGCGGTCGAAGATGATCAAGTCCGCGCCGAGTCGCAGGGCGCGCACGAGCAGTTCGTCAATTTTGCCGCGGCCGAGCACGGTGCGCGGGTCAATGCTCGTGCGCCGCTGGATGATGTGGTCAAGCACCATCAGGTTGGCGGAAGCGGCGAGTTCGCGCAGTTCGGCCATAGATTCTTCGGCGTCCGCTCCCGAACCCGTGGCGACGCCGACGAGGATGGCGCGGTCGCGCCCTTCGGCGCGGCGCGTGGTGCGGCGGTTGCGCGCCATTTCGTCTTCGAGCGAGTTGATGAGATCGAGAAAGTCCACGTCGAGTTGCGACGGGATTTGCGGGTCGAGCAGGACGTAAGGGTTCGCGTCGTCGCCGTCTTCCAGATGCTCGGCGGTGGTGGGCAGGAGGTGCGCGGCGCGGACGAGGCCGGGCAAGCCCGTGCGCTCCTCGACGTTGACGACAGCCATCAGGTCGAGCCGGAGCAAGGCGAGATCGGTCAGGTCGTCCTGCGTCAACTCTTCACCGCGCAGGTGCGTGTGGACGCAGCGCAGGCCGCGAAAGCGGTCGGCGGCGATGCGCGTGCGGCGCAGGTCGGGCAACTCGATGCGCTTGGCGTCGCCGACGATGACCGACTCGATGTATCCCTTGCGGTCAATGAGCGCGCCGATTTGCCGGCCGGTCTCGTGCGAGAGTTCGGAGAGTTGGCGGGCGAATTCCGGCGTCACGATCTGCTGCGGCGGGATGCGCCGCGAGTAGAGTTTTTCGATGCGACGGAGTTGATTGGGCTTCAGCCCGTGCGTGTTGCCGTGTACGTTACTAATGTTGTCTGCCCTCCTTGCCTGATGTCCGTGGACGCGCCTCCCCTGTGCGACAAGCGGCGGCTCGCACGCTTGTGCGTGGCATTTGCGGGTTGAAGTTACAGTGAGAGGGATGCGAGCGGTATGAGTCGGACGCCGTGAGAAGCCTGTTGATGTTGACTTGCGAAAACACTCCGCTGGTCATTTTAAGCCGCGCGCTCTGACCCTTCGCCGGTACGAGCAAAAAAAAACGCGCAGGCTTTTTTTGTCGGTGACTCGCTAAATTAAAAAGTCGTCAGGCGCGGATTATAACATAGCCGCCGCGCTGGCAAGCATCGAGACGCACGGGAACGCGCCGCCTGCGGGGCGGAAATTATGCTGCGTGGACACAATTCGTGCGCGGGGCGTATGATTGAGAGCAATCAGCAAACAGCCGTCAGCAGTCAGCGAAAGCGCAATGGCCTTTGTCTCAAAGCTGAGGGCTGATGGCTGGCGGCTTTGGATGGAGAAACAAGATGGGCGAGCAAAATGTGATTACGCGGATTGACCCGGCGGCGGCGATTCCGGGCGGCGAGGTCGTGATCGAGTGTGAGGATTATGATACGAGCAACCTGCGCGCGTGCCGCGCACTCTTCGACGGCGAGCGCAGTTGGCTGGTCGGGGCGACGCCGCGCCGCGTGCTGGCGATTGCGCCGGAGTCGAGTCGGGGCGGCGAAGTGGAAGTTAGATTGCAGGGCGGCGACGAGCGGCAGAGCGCGCCCGCGCGCATCAGCATCGGCAGAAAACTCGCCGACGATCTGCACATGGTCGCCAGCCCGGCCTTCGACCCCGACGACGGATCGCTCTACGTGACGCGTTCCGGCGCGCGCGGGCAGAAAGAGCCGATGTCGCTTTTCCGCATTGACGTGAGCGGCGTCATTCACGACGTGACCGGCGACATCACGAACCCGACCGGCATCGCCTTCGACCCGTCGGGTCAGTTGTTCGTCACGAGCCGCAACGACGAGATCGTCTATCGCCTCTCGCATTTCAACGAAGCCGTTCCCTTCGCGCGCAATCTCGGCGTGGCGACCGGCCTCGCCTTCGACCGCGCGGGGCGCATGTACGTCGGCGACCGTACAGGCACGATTCACCGTGTAAACTCCATCGGCGAGGTGCAGCCGTGGGCGCAACTCGAACCGTCCGTGGCGGCCTATCATCTCGCCTTCGGGCCGGACGACGCGCTCTACGTGACGGGGCCGACCGTGTCGAGCTATGACGCCGTCATGCGCGTTGACCCGAACGGCAGGGCGGAAGTCTTCTTTCGAGGTTTAGGGCGACCCGGCGGGCTGGCCTTCGATTCGGAAGGTTTTCTCTACGTTGCCGCCTCGTACCACGCGCGGCGCGGCATCGTCCGCATCTCGCCCGACGCCATGGATGCGCGCCTCGTCGTCGCCGGGATGAACGTCATCGGCCTCGCTTTCAGCGCGCAGGGCGACATGGTCGTCGCCACTAATGAAGCGGTCTACAGCCTGCCCCTCGGCATTCAGGGAACGTTGTTAAAGTAGTCCGTTGTCAGTAGTCAGTAGTCAGTTGTTTGTTGTCTATCGTGAGTTGGGCAATTCCATTTTTAGCAACTCGCATGGAAAGCCACATGCAACGGACAACTGACTACGGACTACTGACGGGTCATTTTTGACACCCCTGCGAGCGCATGTTAGTGTGGCGCTTCGTTGGCCTAACGGCACGCAAATGCTTGTGAGTTGAGTTATGGATGAAGCACGCATCGGACAATTTATTCTCTACATGGTGGCGCTCATCTTCTCGCTGTCCGTCCACGAGGCCATGCATGCGTGGATGTCGAACCGCTTCGGCGATGATCTGGCTCACAGCCAGGGGCGCGTCTCCCTCAGCCCGGTCACACACGTTGACCCCATCGGCACGCTGCTGTTCCCGGCCATCGCTTTCTTCACCGGCGCGCCCCTGCTCGGATGGGCGCGCCCTACTCCCGTCAACCCTCTGCGCTGGCGTGAAAAGCGCAAGGCGAATTTTTGGGTCTCCATCGCGGGGATTCTGGGAAACTTCGCCATCGCCATCGTGGTCGGCGTAATCATCCGCGTGCTCTATCACACGGGGCAGCTTGCAAACGCCGCCGACGGTTCGACGATGGAAGCCGTGTTTACTCTCCTGAGAGTCTTCTTTCAGATGAACATCGGGTTGGCGATCTTCAACCTGTTCCCGATCCCCCCGCTCGACGGCAGCAAGATTCTGGCGAGCATCCTGCCCGAAAGTTTCGGCTCGGCCATCGAGGGCATCGAACAGTACGGGTTCATTCTCCTGATGGTCGCGCTGTTTACGGGCGTGTTCGGCGCGGTGTTCAGCGTCGTCATCCCGCTCGCATGGAGCATTCTTTTCATTGGAGTTGCCTGAGTAAAGACATGAAACGAATCTTCAGCGGCGTACAGCCGACCGGCAACACACACCTCGGCAACTACCTCGGCGCGCTGCGCAACTGGGTGGAACTCCAGCACGAGTACGAAAGTCTCTTCTGCATCGTCAACCTGCACGCCATCACGCTGCCGCAAGACCCCCGGCTGCTCGCGCAGAAAACACGCAACCTCGCGCGCATCTATCTCGCCGCCGGGGTTGACCCGAAAGTCTCCCTCATCTTCGTCCAATCGGACGTGCCCGCGCACGCCGAGTTGGCGTGGGTGCTCAACTGCGTCACGCGCATCAGCGAACTCGAACGCATGACGCAGTTCAAAGACAAGGCGGCCAAACAACGCGAGAGCGTGGGCGCGGGACTCCTGAACTATCCCGTCCTGATGGCCTCCGACATCCTGCTCTACCGGACAGACCTCGTGCCCGTCGGCCACGATCAAAAGCAGCACCTCGAACTGACGCGCGACCTCGCCGTCCGTTTCAACCGCGACTACGGCGAGACGTTCCGCGTGCCCGAACCCTTCATCCCGAAAGTCGGCGCGAAGATCATGTCGCTGAGCGACGCGTCGAAGAAGATGTCGAAGTCGGACGAAAACGCGAGCGGCAGCATCACGTTGCTGGACGATGCGGACACCGTGCGTCGCAAGTTCAAGCGCGCCGTCACCGATTCGGGCACGGACATCGGCTTCGACGAGGCGCGCCCGGCGATCACGAACCTCTTGACGATCTATCAAATCCTGACCGGCAGACAGCCCGCCGAGGTCGAAGCGAATTTCGCGGGCAAGGGCTACGCGGCTTTGAAATCCGAGTTGGCCGACGTGACGATTGAATTCCTGCGCCCGCTGCAAGAGCGCATTCAAGGCTACGAAGACGCGGAACTCGACCGGATACTCGACGAAGGCCGCGAGCGCGCGCAGGAGATTGCGCGCGCCACGCTCGATGATGTGAAGGCGCGGCTCGGACTCGTCGGCGCGCGTGCGAGAGGTGTTTGAGATGGCAGAGAATGAGTTGAAAGAACAAGCCGCCGCAGACGGCAGTGCGTCCGACGTGGTCGTGGTTGACGCGCCCGACTCGGCCGCACGCGACCGGGACGCCGCTTTAGCCCAAGCGGGCGCACACGCCGCCCCGGGCATCGTGGAAGCGGCGGGTGCGGGTAATTCGACGGCGAAAGGTTCGCCCGAGACCCCGCCGTCCCTGAACGTGGCGGGCGCGCGGCCTGAGATCGTGTCGGAGGGCGGGGAAGGCGGCGAGGAGTTGAAGTTGTACCTCGGCGAGTTTGCCGGGCCGCTCGATTTGTTGCTCTACCTGATCCGGCAGGAGCAGGTGGACATCTACGACATCCCCATCGCGCGCATCACGGACGAATATTTACATTACCTGCGCCTGATGCAGGACATGGACATCGCCGTCGCGAGCGAGTTTCTCATGATGGCCGCGCAACTCATCGAGATCAAGTCGAAGATGCTCCTGCCGCCCGACCCGGTGGCGGACGCGGCTCAGGCGCAGGGCGAAGACCCGCGCAGCGAACTCATCAAACAACTGCTCGAACATCAAAAGTTCAAGGCCGCCGCGCAGATGCTCTGGTCGCGCTCGACGGTCGAGCAGGCGGTTTACGTGCGCGCGCCCATTGAGACCGACAAGGCGAACCCGGAAGTGTCGGCGGGCGTCTTCGATCTGCTCAAGGTGTTTCAGGAAATCCTCGCGCGCAAGAAGCAAGAAGTCCTGTTGGAGATCGAGCGCGACGAGATCACCATGACCGAGATGCTCGAACGCCTGCGCAACATGATCCTCTCGGCGGGCGAACTCAACCTGCGCCACTTCTTCGAGCGCGCCGCGACGCGACGCGAACTCGTCCTCGCCTTCCTCTCGGTGCTGGAAATCGTCCGCAACTCCGAGATCGTGCTCGTGCAGGAGAAAACTTTCGGCGACATCGTCGCACGCGTCAACAGCTAATGAAGATGATAAGCGAATGAGTAGAGAAGAAGATCACATGGAAAACGAATCCGCCGCCGGCGCGCCGGAAAGCGTCGCCGACGCCGATGCCGCCGCCGCTGGTAATGAAGACTTGGACGAGGCGAACGGTCTCGAATTGCAGGACGACTCGAACGGGTTCGATGACGACGCCGAGCCGGACGATGACGAAGAGGAAGAGGTAGTAATTTACGACGCCGACGCCGAAGACGCGGCGGAAAAGCTGGCTGTGATGCGTCGCGAGATGGCGGAGAGAGACGCCGGCGGTGCGGCGGCGGCGGGCGCGGCGGACGACATCGCTCCGGGCGGCTCGCGCAGCATGGCGGAATTGATTTCGATCATCGAATCGCTGATCTTCGTTTCGGAAGACCCCTTGCCCGCCAAGACGCTCGCGGAAGTGCTCAAGGAAGATCGCGGCTGGGTGGAGGTGGCGGTCGAAGATTTGGCGAAGGAGTTTAACGAGCGCAACGGCGGCCTGATGCTGCGCGAGGTGGCGGGCGGTTGGCAGTTCGCCACGCGCCCCGAAAACCACGAACACGTCCGTGCCTATCTCAAGTCGCGCCCGTCGGCGAAGCTCTCGCTCGCCGCGCTTGAGACGCTCGCCGTCATCGCCTACAAGCAGCCGATCACCGTGCCGGAAATTCTGGAAATACGCGGCGTGCAATCGTCCTCGGCCATCAAGACGCTGTTAGACAAACGCCTCATCATCTCCAAAGGCCGCAAGGAGACGGTCGGCCGCCCGATGATGTACGGCACTTCCAAAGAGTTCCTCTTGCAGTTCGGCTTACGCGACCTGTCCGAACTCCCGAACGTCGAAGACTTCGAAGACCTGGCGACCGGCGGAGCGTAAAAGCAGAGGTCAGAGGTCAGAGGTTAGAGGTCAGTTAAAACAAAACTGCTTCGTACTAACCTCTGACCTCTGACCTCTAACCTCTAATTTATGGAAGAACGTCTGCAAAAATTGATCGCGGCGGCGGGGCTGGCTTCGCGGCGGCACGCGGAGGAGATGATCGCGGCGGGCGAGGTGACGGTCAACGGCAAACTCGTCACCGAAGCCGGCACGAAGGCCGACCCGGCGCGCGATCACATCAAGGTGCGCGGCCGTTTGATCAACCCGTTGCTCGAAACGCGCGAGAAGGTTTACGTGCTGCTCAACAAGCCGCGCGGTTATCTGGCGAGTTTGTCCGACCCGGAAGAGCGCCCGCTCGTAACCGAACTCGTTCCCGCCTCGCTCGGACGCCTGCACCCGGTCGGGCGTCTCGATTTCAACACCGAAGGGCTGTTGATTCTGACGAACGACGGGGAGTTGACGAACTACGTCACGGCGGCGCGCAACAACGTGGCGAAGGTTTACGAGGTGAAGGTGAAGGGCGTGCCGCCGGAAGAGGCTATCGAGCGTCTCAGGCGCGGCATACGCCTCGACGACGGCACGCACACCGCGCCCGCGCAGGTGACGCACGCGGGCGAGACGGGAACGAACGCCTGGTTTCAGGTGATCCTGCACGAGGGGCGCAACCAACAGATCAGGCGCATGTTCGACACCATCGGCCATTCGGTGCTGAAACTGCGGCGCACGCGTATCGGCGATTTGCAGGACGAACGGCTGCCCGTCGGCGCGTATCGCCTGCTCAGCCCGGCGGAAGTGGCGCGTCTGAAACCGCGCCCGGCGAGGAAGGGAAACGCTCCGGGCGAGGCGAAAACGACGGCCAAAGCGACAAGTAAAACGGCCTCTAAAAGAGGCGCGAAAGGGGCTGCTAAAAGTCGCGGGGCGGTTACGGGTCGGCGGCGAAGTTAAGGTACAATGTTCGGTCAGACGAACGGCATCGAGAGACGGATAGTTGCTGGTAAGGTCTGTCACTGTCCGTCTTTTTTTGCGCGTACTCACCGGGGGCTTTTTAGACAAGCATGGATTTTGAACTAAACGACGAACAACGACAGGTGAAGATGAGCGTGCGCGAGTTCGCCGAGGGCGAGATCGCGCCGCACGTCAGGGAATGGGACGAGGCGCAGCACTTCCCCGTAGAGTTGTTGCCGAAACTGGCCGAACTCGGTTTGATGGGCGTCATCTTCCCCGAAAATTACGGCGGCGCGGGGATGGGCTACGTCGAGTATGCCACGATCATCGAGGAGCTTTCGCGCGTTGACGGCTCGGTCGGCATCTCGGTGGCCGCGCACAATTCGCTCTGCTCGAATCACATCTACATGTTCGGCACGGAGGAGCAAAAGCAGAAATACCTCGTGCCGCTCGCGCGTGGGGAGAAACTCGGCGCGTGGGGGCTGACGGAAGCGGGCGCGGGTTCGGACGCGTCGGGCACGCGAACCACCGCCGTCAAGCGCGACGGCGGCTGGGTCGTCAACGGCTCGAAGAACTTCATCACGCATGCCGTCCACGGCGACGTGTGCGTGGCCGTCGCCTCGACCGACCGCGCGATGCGCTCGAAGGGCATCACCGCCTTCATCTTCGAGAAGGGCACGCCCGGCTTCATGCCCGGCAAGAAGGAAGACAAGCTGGGGTTACGCGCGTCGGAGACGGCGAGCGTTATTTTTGAAGACTGTTTCATCTCGGACGACAACCGGCTCGGCCCCGAAGGTCTGGGCTTCATCCAGGCGATGCAAATTCTGGACGGCGGGCGCATCTCCATCGCCGCGCTCGCGGTCGGCATCGCGCAGGGCGCATACGAGTCGGCGTTGAAGTATTCAAAAGAGCGCCAGCAGTTCGGCAAGCCAATCTCGGAGTTTCAGGCCATCCAGTTCAAACTGTCCGACATGGCGACGCAGATAGACGCCGCGCGCCTGTTGATGTATCGCGCCTGTTATTTGAAAGATAACGGCAGGAAGGTGACGAAGGAATCGGCGATGGCGAAACTCTACGCCTCGGAGATCAGCGTCAAGGTCTGCGAAGAGGCCATCCAGATTCACGGCGGCTACGGCTACACGAAAGACTATCCGCCCGAAAAATACTGGCGCGACTCGAAACTCTGCACCATCGGCGAAGGCACGTCGGAAATTCAACGCATGGTCATCGCGAGACAATTACTGCATGCGTAAATCGTGAATCGTAAATCGTGAATAGAAAGAAATCCGCTTTTCTCTATTCATGATTCGCGATTCACGATTCACGATTTTTATGAGCACGGCCACGCCCACCACCGAACTTGAGCGCATTCTCGCCGGCGAAGCGAGGGCTGTGGCGCGCGCCATCTCGAAGGTGGAGGACAACATAGGCAACGCCGCCGCGTTGATGAAGGCGGTTTTTCCGCACACGGGACGCGGCCTCGTCGTCGGGGTGACGGGCGCGCCGGGGGCGGGGAAGTCTTCGCTGGTAGACAGGCTGGCGGGTTTGTATCGCGCGCGAAATGAGCGCGTCGGAATCGTGTGTATTGACCCTTCAAGCCCGTTTTCGGGCGGCGCGATTCTCGGCGACCGGATCAGGATGCAGACGCTCGGACTCGACCCCAACGTCTTCATCCGCTCGATGGCAACGCGCGGCAACCTCGGCGGACTCTCCCGCGCGACGATTGACGCCGTGGCGATTCTCGACGCGGCGGGCTTCCAGAAGATCATCGTGGAGACGGTCGGCGTCGGGCAGGACGAAGTGGAGATCGTGAAGACCGCAGACGTGTCGGTCGTCGTGCTCGTGCCCGGCATGGGCGACGACGTGCAGGCGCTCAAGGCGGGCATCATGGAGATCAGCGACGTATTCGTGATCAACAAGGCCGACCGCGAAGGCGTCCATCGTACCGAGAAGGAACTCGAAGCGATGCTCTCGCTCACGATGCGCCCTGACCTCTGGCAACCGCCCATCGTGAAGACCGTGGCGATAGAGAACAAGGGAATTGACGAACTCGCCGCCGCGATTGAGAGTTACCGCGAATACCGGCAAGAGACGGAAGCGAGCCACGCGCGCCGCGCGGGGGTTGCGCGCTGGCGCATCCTCGAACTGCTCCGCGAGGAACTCTTGACGCGAGCCATGTCGCGCGACGGCGCGGGGCCGCAACTCGATGCTCTTGCCGCCGAGGTGGCCGATAAACGACGCGACCCGTATTCGGCGGTGGAGGAGATGTTGAAATCCGTCAATGGTCAGTAGTCCGTTGTCAGTTGTTTGCGTCGCGTGAGCGAGTGGTTATAGGTGAACGTCCGCTCGGTTAGCGGGTGACAACGGGCTACGAACTACGGACAACGAACAAACCCATGAAAATCGAACACATCGGCATTGCGACTTACAAGCTTGACGACGCGCTGAAGTTCTGGCGCGACACGCTGGGACTCAGCGTGTTGGAGACGGAAGAGGTTGCGGAGCAAGGCGTGCGGGTGGCGATGTTGCCGTTGGGCGAGCCGCGCATCGAGTTGCTGGAACCGACGAGCGAGTCGTCTCCGGTCGCAAAGTTTTTGGAGAAGCGTGGGACGGGAATTCACCACATCGCCGTGCGCGTTGACGACATCCGCGCCGAGCTTGAGCGTTTGAAGGAGCGCGGTGTGCGTTTGATTGACGAATCGCCGCGCGTGGGCGTGGGCGGCTGTCTCGTGGCCTTCGTGCATCCGGCCGCGGCGGGCGGCGTCCTGCTCGAACTCGTCGAGCGCACGACCCCCGAACATGATTCTGAAAAAAGGGACGTATAGGATTTTGAAATTAACGACAAGAGCTATCCTCGCGCTCGCACTCCTCTCGATAGCACCGACCAGCCTCTTCGCGCAAAAAACTCGACGCGGGCGCACCGGCACTGCCGCCGCACGGCCGCAGAGAAGCGCGCCGCCCGCGACGCCGGCCGCCGCAACTCTACGGGGCGTCAACCTCTCGGCGCTCGACTTGTCGCTGCTTGTCGAAGAACTCGGCGTGCCGCCGCAGGCGCGGGCGCAACTCGCGTCGGATGCGGAAACTCGCAGGGGGTTCGTGCGCGAGCTGCGCGAGATGTTCGCCGTCGCAGAGGAAGCGAGAGCCGCGGGGCTGGCCGAACGTCCCGAGACGAAACTCCAGTTGGGACTCTCGCACACCTTCGTCATCGCGCGCCGGTATTCAAAGATGAGGCAGGAGACGGGCGCAACCTCGCCGGAGCAGGTCGCCTCCAAAGAAGAGGTCGCGGCTTACGTCAAAGAGCCGGGACAGGAGCAGAAATTTCAAGAGTTCCTGCAAGACTATTTGAAGAACCGCCCGCAAGCAGAACAGGGGAACGCGCTCACCTCGGAGGGGAGCGAAAATCTGCGTCAGCAGTGGGGTAACATCATGGTCAGCGCGCGCAAGGGCATCGCCGCCGGGGTTGATAAAGAACGCGCGACCGAAGTGATGTTGAAGTACCAGCACGCGCGCCTGCTGGCCGGCGCGTATTTCAAGGAAGTGCTGAACGCACGCACGAAGGCGAGCGACGCCGAGATTGACGCCTACCTCGCCGCGCACCCCGAACTCGATACGAAGCAGACGAAAGCGAAAGCCGAAGAGTTGTTGGCGAAACTACGCGCGGGCGGCGATTTCAACGCGCTCGCCAAAGAACACTCCGCCGACCCGAGCAACAAGGACAAGGGCGGCGACCTCGGTTGGTTCGGGCGCGGGATGATGGTCAAGCCTTTCGAGGAGGCGGCCTTCGCGCTCAAACCGGGCGAACTGAGCGGGGTCGTCGAGACGCAGTTCGGCTATCACATCATCAAACTCGAAGAGAGGCGCACGCAGGACAGCCCGAACGGCCAACCCGTCGAGCAGGTTCGCGCGCGGCACATTCTGATCGCGACGGGCACTCCGGGCGCGCGCCCCCAATCGCCGCGCGAGCGGGCGCGAAGCGCAATCGAAGAAGAGAAGCGCGATAAAGTGGTCGCAGAGATCGTGGGTCGTCAACAGGGCATCGCCGTGGCCGTGGATTTTGACGCCAACCCCTCGCCCGCAATACTCAAGGCCGCGAACGCGCAGAGCGCGAGCGGCAAATCCGCGACGACGGGCGAGCCGGCGGCGGCTTCCGCGGAAGTTAAAGGTAGCGGCAATCGCACACGGGCGGGGGGCTCGAGACGAAGGCGGCCTTAAAGGGCGGCGGGGAACTTCCGTTCATAACGGCGCGGCGCGCGGACGAATGAAACATAAACACATGAAAGGCAGTCGAACCGGCTATTAGAAGAGGATACGTTATGACCACTTGTGAGAAATGCGGAACGCAAACATCTGAAGATCAACTCACCTGCCCCGGCTGCGGCGCGGAGTTGAATATTAATGCTGCGAACGAAACATCGTCCGCCGCCGCCGGGTGGCCTGGCGAGGAAGCTTCAACCGGAGACGCGAGCGCGGCGGCGGTCGAATCGAACGCCGAGATCGTAAACGCCGCGCCCTCCGCTCCACGCGAGTCCGCTTCTACCGCGTCCGCTTCGTCGCGCAGGGCGAACACGGCCGCGCCCGCGCGCGGTTTGAGTTCGCTCACGAAGGCTCTGATCATCGCGGGCATCGCCATCCTGGCGGCGGGCGGGCTGCTCTTTTGGCAGTTGAAGGCGCGCAAGGAACAGGTGGCTCATCTCTCGTCGGAAGACATGACGGAGATCGTCAAGTCAATGATGCCGCCGCAGCAACTCGCCGCGCTCGCCAACAACGAGGAGGAGCGCAAGAACATCGCCAAGCAGTTTCGACAGTTGCTCGCCATCGCGCAGGATGCGCGCGTGGCCGGCATCGCCGACACGCCGGAGATGAAACGCCAGCTTGAACTCGTGCGCACGTTCGTGCTCGCGCA